>NZ_JBIUYA010000052.1:0-21713 GCF_044744285.1 Pseudomonas sp. NPDC087336
GAAAAGTCTGATTATGGCTGACAAGCGCCAACAGCAAGGGGGAGCAAGCTCCCCCTTCGGTTTTTACCGGACACTAGTGACGCTCTGCGTGGGAATGCCTCAAGGGACGCTCCGCGTTCCAGCTCTCGAAAGGGACGCGGAGCGTCCCAGGCTGCATTCCCACGCGGAGCATGGGAACGATCAAAAAAACTGCAGTGACTCCCTTCAACACCGTCAAGCAGTGGCCGCAGAACCCACTGGCTCAACCACCGCCACCAACCCCTCCTTCATTCGCTTCGCATCCCTCACAAAACACCGTGACGCCAACACCAGAAACACCATGGTGAAGAACAGCGCCACCGGAATCAGGTACATCGCGTCATGCAGGCCTACGGCCTTGAACGCCTCGGTCATCTGTTCGGCACCCGCCGCCAGCATCGCCGTGTGGGCAAAGTGATCGGACAACGCGCCGACCACCACTGGCCCCAACCCACCGCCCAACAGGTAAAGCCCGGCAAAGAACAAGGCCATGGCGGTGGCCCGCAGGCGCGGCTCGACCACATCCTGAATCGCTGTGTAGACGCAGGTATAGAAGTTATAAGCAAACAGCCACCCCAGGCTGAACACCGCCACGAACACACCAATCTCTATCCGCCCCGAATGCAGCGCCCACGCCGTGCACAGGGTTGAAATGATCAGACTGAACGCAGCGAACAACAGACGACCGTTGGCAACCCGCTGGTGGATCTTGTCCGCCACCCAGCCACCCAGAGTCAGGCCGACCAACCCGGTCACGCCGACGATCACCCCGGTCGCCACCGCCGCTTCCTGCAACGGCATCAGGAAATAGCGCTGCAGCATCGGTACCAGAAACGAATTGCAGGCATAGGTCGCGAAGTTGAAGCACAGCCCGGCCAGCACCAGCCACAGGAAAGTCGGCACCGCCAGGATACGGCGGATAGGCCGGTCAACCTTCTCCTGCGACACTTGCACGCTTTCAGCGGCGCCGCGTTTCGGCTCCTTGATGAAAAACATGAAGACCGCCAGGATCAACCCCGGTACCGCGGCAATGAAGAACGGCGCCCGCCAGCTGTCGAATGCCTTGACCATCGCGCCGATGGTGAAGAACGCCAACAGCAGGCCCAACGGCAGTCCCAGCATGAAAATGCCCATGGCCCGCGCCCGGCGATGGGCCGGGAACAAGTCGCCGATCAGCGAGTTGGCGGCCGGTGCGTAACTGGCTTCACCGATGCCGACACCCATGCGCACGATCAGGAAACTCCAGAAGCTGCCGACCATGCCGTTGACAGCGGTCAAGCCGCTCCACGCCGCCAGGCCCCACCCCATCAACTTGCTGCGCGAGCCGGTATCGGCCATTCGCCCCAGCGGCAGGCCGGCGATCGCGTAGACGATGGTGAAGGCCGTACCGATGATCCCCAGCTGAAAGTCGCTGAGGTGCCACTCCATGCGGATAGGTTCGATGATGATGGCCGGGATCGTGCGGTCGAAGAAGTTGAACAGGTTGGCCAGGAACAGCAGGAACAGAATGCGCCAGGCATTCGCCGCTTGGGTCGAGTTCTGCATGGGTCCGTCTCTTTTATTGTTATGGGGGCTTCATTGCCAGTGCATCCGAGCCCGGAACCTGCAATCTAGTCAGGCGGGCCAGGACTGTCTGTAATTATTCGTAAAGCTGATATCCACCCATGGGAACAGACACGGCCCATGCAACATTTTATTTCCAAACGAACTAAGGTCCATTCCAAAATCATTGGGAGACAATCTGCCACTATCCCTTGCGTTCAATCCACGGCCTCTATACTCCAACACATTCGCCAGCGTTGATTGCTGGCAGGGGAGACAACCACGGGGCATGCTATGGAGTGGCTTGGTCTGCATTTCACTACAGAGCTAGCAGAAAGCGGACAGGTCATACTCCATTGCGTACATGACCCTTTTCTGGTGCTGCTGGCTTTTCTGGTCGCCTGCGCCAGCTGTTTTGCCGCGCTGGATATGGCCGAACGAATCAACCATGCGCAAAAACCGGCTTCCCAACGCCTTTGGCGCTGGATCGGTGCCGGGTGCCTGGCCGGCGGAATCTGGGCCATGCACTTCATCGGCATGTTGGCGTTCCAGGCGCCGATCGACGTCCACTACCATTTGCCCATCACGCTCCTGTCGCTGTTGATCGCCCTGTGTGCGTCGTGGCTGGCAATGCACACCCTCAGCCTGCCTGTCTTGAATGTCCGCCAATGTTGCAAGGCATCGATCATTATTGGCCTGGGCATCGCCACCATGCACTACGTGGGCATGGCCGCCATGCGTTCGCAAGCGACGGCCTACTACCATCCGGCGCTGTTCGTCCTTTCCATCGTGATCGCCACCGGCGCCAGCCTGGCGTTACTGCTGCTGGCGAGCTACCTGCGCAATAGCGCGGGTATTTTTCACCAACTGCGCAAATACGCCGCCAGCCTGGTGCTGGGTGCAGGCATCATGAGCCTGCACTTCACCGGCATGGCCGCCTTCGACCTGGTCCTGCCCACCGGCAGCCAGGTGACCCAACCTTCCGAAAACAACCATCTGCAACTGGGCCTGACGGTAGCCGTCATGACACTGCTGATCATCGGCAGTTGCATCAGCGCAGCGCTGGCGGACAAGAAACTGCAGCACAAGGACCGTGACCTGCTGCGGGTCAACTCGCTACTCAGCCAACTGGACCAGGCGCGCATGTCCCTGCAACAGGTGGCGCACTACGACGCCCTGACCAACCTGGTCAACCGTCGCGGGTTCAACCAGCTCTTCGCCGAGAAGCTTTTGGAGCGTACTCATTCAGGCGGCATGCTCGCCGTCCTGTTCCTCGACATCGACCATTTCAAGCGTATCAACGACAGCCTCGGCCACGATGCCGGCGATGAACTGCTCAAGGTCCTCGCCCGCCACATCAAAAGCTCGGTACGCAGTCATGACGATGTGGTGGCACGCTTTGGTGGCGACGAATTCTGCATTCTCATTGACCTGCATGACCGTGAAGAGGCGCGACAGATGGCCCAGCGCATCATGCTGAAAATGAAGGAACCCATCGAGCTGTCCGGGCGACGCATGGTCATGACCACCAGCATCGGTATCAGCGTGTTTCCCGAGGACGGCAAGACGTGTGAAGAACTGCTGAAAAACGCCGACCTGGCGCTGTATCAATCCAAAGACAGCGGCCGTAACGGTCTGAACTTCTTCAGTGCCAACCTCAAGGCGCGTGCCATGCTGGAGCTGCAACTGGAGGAAGAACTGCGCCATGCCCTGCGCGAAGACACCGGCCTGATGCTCTACTACCAACCGATCCTGGACCTCAAGACCAACCAGGTCAGCAAGCTCGAAGCCTTGATCCGCTGGCAACACCCCGTCCACGGCTTCCTCGCCCCGGACCGTTTCATCGGCATAGCCGAGGCCAATGGCCTGATTACCGAACTGGACAACTGGGTGCTGCGCAAGGCCTGCGTGGACCTGGGCGAGCTGGCGCGCCAGGGTTGCGGGCACTTGAAGATCGCCATCAATTGCTCACCCCTGACCCTGGCGCGCGAAGAACTGAGCGACGAAATCTCACTCGCATTGCGCAGCGCCGGGGTGGAGCCCCATCGCCTGGAACTGGAGGTCACCGAGAGTGCGCTGATGGGCAACATAGCCGATACGCTGGTGTTGCTGCAGCAGATACGCGCCCTCGGCGTCTCGCTCTCGATCGATGACTTCGGCACCGGTTATTCATCCCTGGCTTACCTCAAGCGCTTGCCGCTGAACACGTTGAAGATCGACCGCTCATTCATCCAGGACATTCCCAAATCCACCCAGGACATGGAGATCGTCCAGGCGATCATCGTCATGGCCCACACCCTGCATCTGGACGTGGTTACCGAAGGCGTCGAAACTTTCGAGCAGTACCGGTTTCTCGAAGGCCACGGCTGCGACTTCGTCCAGGGTTACCTGCTCAGCCGCCCGATACCTTTGACCGAACTGCAGCCGGTGCTGAACGAAATCAACCAGCGCAAGCATTCATACACCGTCACGCATCTGGGTCTGGTTCACGGTACATCTGCACTAATGTAGACGGGTCTTTCTCCAGGAACCCCTGCCCACCGTGCAGGCGCATCAATTGCGCAGCCAGGCCGCTGATCGGCGTCGCCGAACCTTGTTCGCGGGAAAACTTCACCGCACCGTCCAGATCCTTGAGCAAAGTCCGCACGTGCCATTTGACCGGTTCGAAACGGCTCTCGGCCATTTGCGGAGCCAGGAACTGCAAGGGCCTTGAATCGGCAAACCCACCGGCCAGTGCCTCGGCGATCAGACTGGCGTCGACCCCGGAGCGCTCCGCCAGGGCCACCACTTCGGCGATGACCAGCGCGTTGCAGGCAACGATCATCTGGTTGCAGACCTTGGTCACCTGCCCTGCGCCCACGGCGCCCATGTGCGTCACGCGCTGGCCAAGACTCAACAAAACCGGTTTGACTCGCTCAAGGTCCGCCACGGTGCCGCCGACCATGATCGCCAGGCTGCCGGCTTCAGCGCCCACCACCCCGCCGGACACCGGTGCATCCAGCCAACCCATGCCGGTTTTGCCGAGTTCTGCCGCCATCTCCCGGGTCGCCGTGGGTTCCAGGCTGGAAAAATCCACCAGTAATTGATCCTTTTTCGCCCCCTCGGCAATGCCCGACTTGCCGAAAACCACCTCGCGAACCACCGCCGTATCCGCCAGGCACAACATGACCACCTCGGCGTGTTGGCACAACTCGGCAGGCGTGGCGACCTGGCGTGCACCGGCCTCGACCAGCGGCACGCACTTGGCCGGATTGCGGTTCCACACAGTCAGTGGGTAACCCGCGGCGAGCAAACGCCGGCACATTGGCAGGCCCATCAGGCCGATTCCGGCAAAACCCAGGGCCGGTAGCGTTGACATCATTTTGCCTCCTTTTGATTAAAGAACACCGAATATTGGCCGATTCATCAAGACGCAGGAAAGGATTCCGCCGAGCGCGCAGCTGACTGCGCCGCCCGGAACTCATACGCGCTGATAAAAGACGCGAGCTCTCATTCCGTGATGGTCGATGACAGTAGTCCCTCGACCAACCAGCCCAGGCAAATGGCGAACAATGACTTCCAAAAACAACCCGGCCCCTGCGCTTTCCGACCTGACGCTGAGCCCGGCGGCGAACAGCCCCGCACCCTCGAAGCCATTGACGCCGTCGCGCCCGCTGGCCACCCAGCAATACCTGTACTTCACCGAAACCAATACCGATCGTATCCTCGACAACCTCGACGGCCTGCGCGACCTGGTGTTCCCCCGCCCACCGCATCTGGAAGGCGACAACGAACAGCACAACGACCAGCAGTTCCCGTCAGTGTGCCTGATTGGCCTGGGCCGCTGCGGTTCGAACATCGCGCTGGATGTCGCGGAACTGGTCTACAACGCCCGCAAGTTCTATCTCAACGAATTCAACAACGAAGATCGCCTCTCGCCCGACAAACGCTATGCGGAAAAAGGCTACAGCCCGGCCCAGTGGATTCGTAACAATTTGCGCCTCGGTTCGAGCAAGGCCACCAAACCGGTGTTCCTGGTAGAACCGCTGGTGATGCTGGGCGACCTGGACAAGGACATTGCCGGGCGTATCCGCTTCTCGCGCAAAGGCGAAAAGAGCGGGTTCCTGCGTGATTACAGCAAAATGAAAATCATGGACCTGTCGGAGGTCCATGCCGGGGGTGCCGGTAACGCACCTATCCTCGGCCAGTACCTGGCCAAGATCATCCTGAACAAGGACACCCAGCGCTTCTCCAGCCCGGACTGGAAGATGATCCACTCGTACCTGATCGACAGCTGCGGCATCAAGGCCAACCAGTCGCGGCTGTACTTCTCGATCTTCAGTGCCGGTGGCGGTACCGGTTCGGGCATGGCCTCGGAGTTCGGCCTGGCCCAGCAACACTCGTACATGAACAAGACGTACGACACCAAGCCGATGGACGAGCATGACAGCAAGAGTGGTCACGCCTTCGTCTTCGAGCCGATCTTCACCAGCGGCATCTGCGTATTGCCGAATATTTCCGATCACCGCAGTGAAATGTCCGAAGCACTGCACATCAACGCCGGTCGTCTGCTGTGCAAATACCTGTCAGAAGAGTGGGACTTCTCCTACAACTTCACCAACGAAGACAGCAGCGAAGCCAGTGTCATGGGCCGTATCCGCCCTTGGAACGCGATGATGCTGATTTCCAACGACATCATGCGCTATGCCGAAGAAAGCGATGACGGCAACATCCAGGACATCGACGTCAACGCGATGGAAAAGCATGCCAACCAGTACATCTCGCAGCAGATCTTCAACATCCTGACCGCGCAGGCGGTCACGACAGACTACGACCAGAACTATTTCCGCCGTGCCGGCATCGACATTGGCGAAACCATTCGCCTGGACGCCAACGACCTGTTCATGAGTCTGGCCGGCCCGGTAGCGATTGCCTACGCCGAGTCCGTGGTTCCGCAAACCCCGGCGCCTACCGGCGACAAGTTCAAGGTGTTCGAGAAAGAGCCACAGCGCCTGAACATCGACGAC
Organism: Pseudomonas sp. NPDC087336; assembly: GCF_044744285.1. NCBI lineage: Bacteria > Pseudomonadati > Pseudomonadota > Gammaproteobacteria > Pseudomonadales > Pseudomonadaceae > Pseudomonas > Pseudomonas sp. NPDC087336. Next base: position 6,567 of record NZ_JBIUYA010000052.1, read on the forward strand.
CTGTTCTTCCGCTCCATCGACCTGCCGCACTTCAATAAAGTCACCCAGGCCATCGAAGGCATCAGCCTGTTGCCGATCGAGTCCAAGCGCTATCGGGCGTCGCTGGAGCAGTACAAGAATTCGGGGTATGACGCGGCTGCCCTGCACGACCTGCACTTCTTCAAGAACTGCTCGTCGGTGGTGTCGATCGTTTCCCTGCCCAAGGACTACAAGCTGTCCTACATGGACCTGAACCGGTTGAAGACGCACCTCAACAACCTGTTCCCCAACACCACGCTCAAGCGCTATGCGCTGGTGATCGGCGCCTCGGCCAACCTGTCGCTGACCACCCTGATCGCCAAGAGTCCGTGCCTGTCGGACGATTTCCTGACCTTGATCGTGGCGTTCATCAAGCGTTGCTTTGCGCGTACCCCTTACCGCTTCGATGACACCCTGGACAACTCGGTCCTGGACTTCATCATCAACGAAGAATTCGATGAAAGCCTGATCGACGACCTGCTCAACGAGTTCGAGAACCCGGCGAAAATTCTCGATACCAATTGGTATGCGATCAAACCGATGTACGAGAAGAAGTATCGCGAGCTGATCAATGACAAGGACAAGTTTGTCTCAATCAATGACATCCGCCTGTCCCGCGACTGCGTGAAAAAAGCGATCAAGTACCTGCGCGAGATCTATCGTCACCGGATTGGCAAGACCAAGGTTATTTCGCTGAATAACCATACGGGCAAGACGGCTTACTAGGATCGGCGCGAGACCGCGTCGCGGCTAATCGCGAGCAAGCTCGCTCCCACAGGTCTGGAGTCGTTCATGGATATTGTGTACGACACCAGACCCTGTGGGAGCGAGCTTGCTCGCGATGACGGCCTCTAATACAACGCAAATTCAATATCCAGAAACAATTAAGCAGCCCTCAGGCTACCCTCCCAACTGTTCCCGTTACGTTTACGTCACCGTGAAGCGTAGCCTTTCTCTACGGCAACGTGCCATCACGCTACTCGGCTACACACTTATCGCCGACAAGTCATCGCACCAATACGGTGCATTCGCTCAGGCCTGGGCCTTTTCCTGGATCAGGATCCACGGTGAAACCACCACCGCCCACAACTGTGGATCGCGTTCGAAAAGATCCAGCGCCCGCGTTTCAGAGAGCTTGGCGACCTTGTCGAGAGCCAGCCAGGCAGCCACTTTCTCGCCGTCATCGGTCGCCATGGCCTCGGCGGCGGCGATCAAATCAAGGCTGGGGTCGACCCACAATAGGGCACCCTTGGCGAAGAACGGCTCCAACTCCTTCCAGGAAATAGATGCGGTTTCGCCAAGCAGCTTGGCATAGAGGGTGCTAGGTTCTTCAGTCATGGGTCCGGTCCGGAAAAGAAATCGACGCAATGATACCGTCGGTGCTCAGGCAGAAAAACCCAGAAGCAATTTGCATCACCGAATGAAAAGCGCAGGAATGCCAGGGAATGCACGGAATATGGCTATAAGCCCGTCAACACCCCGCCGCAATTCTGACTTTTTCTTTCAAAAAAGCGACACCCCCAAGTTTTGCCCCCTGGCGCCAGCTTCCCAGGCTGACAATCGGCGCTCTACACTGTACCGGTACAGTTGCCGAGGGGCTTTTCCGGGGGAATGTCGTAGATACTTACCCGGTTCTGCCGCCTACGGCGCCAGGACTATAAAAATTACAACAGTAAGAGTGGAGCACTATGACTAAGGCTACTAAGCAGATTTCCAAACTGTTTGCCGCTATGGTTCTGGCCGGGGTTGCCAGCCATTCGTTCGCAGCTGACACCATCAAGATCGGCATCGCCGGCCCTAAAACCGGCCCTGTAGCCCAATACGGCGACATGCAGTTCAGTGGCGCCAAAATGGCCATTGAACAGATCAACGCCAAAGGCGGCGTAGACGGCAAGAAACTCGAAGCCGTTGAATACGATGACGCCTGTGATCCAAAACAAGCGGTAGCGGTCGCGAACAAAGTCGTCAACGACGGCGTGAAATTCGTGGTTGGCCACCTGTGCTCCAGCTCCACTCAACCGGCTTCGGACATCTACGAAGACGAAGGCGTGATCATGATCACTCCAGCTGCCACCAGCCCGGACATCACCAACCGTGGTTACAAAATGGTGTTCCGCACCATCGGTCTGGACAGCGCCCAGGGCCCTGCCGCCGGTAACTACATCGCCGACTTCGTCAAACCGAAAATCGTTGCCGTCCTTCACGACAAGCAGCAATACGGTGAAGGCATCGCCACCGCCGTTAAACAGACCCTCGAGAAGAAAGGCACCAAGGTTGCCGTGTTCGAAGGCATCAACGCCGGCGACAAGGACTTCTCCTCGATCATCGCCAAGCTCAAGCAAGCCAACGTCGACTTCGTCTACTACGGCGGCTACCACCCGGAGCTGGGCCTGATCCTGCGTCAAGCGGATGAAAAAGGCCTGAAAGCCAAGTTCATGGGTCCGGAAGGCGTGGGTAACGATTCGATCTCGCAGATCGCCCAGAAGTCCTCCGAAGGCCTGCTGGTGACCCTGCCGAAATCCTTCGACCAGGATCCGGCCAACGTCGCCCTGGCAGACGCGTTCAAAGCCAAGAAAGAAGACCCAAGCGGTCCGTTCGTGTTCCCGGCCTACTCGGCTGTGACCGTGATCGCCGAAGGTATCAAGGCTGCCAAGTCCGAAGACTCCGCCAAAGTGGCTGAAGCCATCCACAAAGGCACCTTCAAGACGCCAACCGGCGACCTGAGCTTCGACGACAAGGGTGACCTGAAGGACTTCAAATTCGTGGTCTACGAGTGGCACTTCGGCAAGCCAAAAACTGAAGCTTCGCCTCAGTAAGGTCCTGCCTGACTGACTGCCAATAAAGCCCACGGCGTGCCGTGGGCTTTGTTTTACGAACGTATCTGGGCCGCGCTGGCGTGATCCGCTAGTCTCCCCACCTGAAAATCTCAAAACCGTCATCAGCGGTTCGCTGGCAAACCCCGAATTCGAAGTGGATGCAGATCCACGGGATCGGGCGGGAAAATGACTCCACCAGTGAAATGCGTATCAGGTTTTTAGGAGCGCTGTAATGCCTGACATCTATCACTTCTTCCAACAGCTGGTTAATGGTTTGACCATTGGCAGCACGTATGCCCTGATCGCCATCGGCTATACGATGGTTTACGGCATCATTGGAATGATCAACTTCGCCCACGGCGAGGTGTACATGATCGGCTCCTACGTGGCGTTCATCGCCATCGCCGGGCTGGCCATGCTGGGACTCGACAGTGTTCCGCTGTTGATGACCGCCGCTTTCCTGGCGACCATCGTCGTCACCAGTGCCTACGGCTACAGCATCGAACGGATCGCCTACCGCCCCTTGCGCGGCAGCAACCGTCTGATCCCGCTGATCTCCGCCATCGGCATGTCGATCTTCCTGCAGAACACGGTTCTGCTGGCGCAAGACTCCAAGGACAAATCCATTCCCAACCTGATTCCGGGCAACTTTGCATTCGGGCCAGGTGGCGCACATGAAGTGCTGATTTCCTACATGCAAATCGTGGTGTTCGTGGTGACCCTGGTCGCCATGCTCGGCCTGACGCTGTTCATCTCCCGCTCTCGCCTGGGTCGCGCCTGCCGCGCCTGTGCCGAAGACATCAAGATGGCCAACCTGCTGGGTATCAACACCAACAACATCATTGCCCTGACCTTCGTCATCGGTGCCGCGCTGGCGGCCATCGCGGCCGTGCTCCTGAGCATGCAATACGGCGTGATCAACCCGAACGCCGGTTTCCTGGTCGGCCTCAAGGCCTTCACCGCCGCGGTATTGGGCGGTATCGGCAGCATTCCGGGCGCCATGCTCGGCGGGCTGGTCTTGGGTGTGGCAGAAGCTTTCGGTGCCGATATCTTCGGCGACCAGTACAAGGACGTCGTAGCCTTCGGTCTCCTGGTTCTGGTGTTGTTGTTCCGGCCAACCGGCCTGCTGGGCCGTCCGGAGGTTGAGAAGGTATGACTAGAAATCTTAAGCAAGCGCTCTTCAGCGCGCTGTTGGTGTGGGCGGTAGCCTATCCGGTACTGGGCCTGAAGCTGACCATCGTCGGTATCCACCTCGAAGTCCACGGCACCAGCACCGCCACGCTGATCACCATCGCCGTGTGTTCGGTGTTGATGTTCCTGCGTGTCCTGTTCGACCAGCAGATCAGCTCGGCCTGGCGCTCCTCGCCGAGCATGCCGCTGATTCCGGCCAAGGCCAGCAACTTCCTGACCCTGCCCTCCACGCAACGCTGGTTCATCATTGCGCTGATCGCCGGTGCACTGGTCTGGCCGTTCTTCGGCTCGCGCGGCGCGGTGGATATCGCGACGCTGGTGCTGATCTACGTGATGCTGGGTCTGGGCCTGAACATCGTGGTCGGCCTGGCTGGCCTGCTCGACCTCGGTTACGTCGGCTTCTACGCCGTCGGCGCCTACAGCTACGCGCTGCTGTCGCATTACTACGGCCTGAGCTTCTGGATCTGCCTGCCGATTGCCGGCCTGATGGCGGCCACCTTCGGCTTCCTGCTCGGTTTCCCGGTGCTGCGTCTGCGCGGCGACTACCTGGCGATCGTGACCCTGGGCTTCGGTGAAATCATCCGTCTGTTCCTGCGCAACCTGACCGGCCTCACGGGCGGTCCGAACGGCATCAGCAACATCGAGAAACCGACGTTCTTCGGCCTGACCTTCGAACGTAAAGCCGCCGAAGGCATGCAGACGTTCCACGAGTACTTCGGCCTGCAATACAACTCGATCAACAAGGTGATCTTCCTTTACCTGGTGGCATTGCTCCTGGCACTCGCTGCGTTGTTCGTCATCAACCGCCTGCTGCGCATGCCCCTGGGTCGTGCCTGGGAAGCACTGCGTGAAGACGAGATCGCCTGCCGTGCGCTGGGCCTGAACCCTACCGTGATCAAACTGTCGGCCTTTACCCTGGGCGCCAGCTTCGCCGGTTTCGCCGGTAGCTTCTTCGCCGCTCGCCAAGGCTTGATCACGCCGGAGTCCTTCACCTTCATCGAGTCGGCGATCATTCTCGCCATCGTCGTACTGGGTGGCATGGGCTCGCAACTGGGTGTGATCCTCGCTGCCGTGGTAATGATCCTGCTGCCGGAAATGATGCGTGAGTTCAGCGAGTACCGCATGTTGATGTTCGGTGCCTTGATGGTACTGATGATGATCTGGCGACCTCAGGGTCTGCTGCCCATGCAACGTCCTCACATGGAGCTGCGCAAATGAGCCGCGAGATCCTTAAAGTAGAAAACTTGAGCATGCGCTTCGGCGGCTTGCTGGCGGTCAACGGCGTTGCCTTGAGCGTAAAAGAGAAACAAGTGGTTGCACTGATCGGCCCCAACGGCGCTGGCAAGACCACCGTGTTCAACTGCCTGACCGGCTTCTACAAGCCGAGCGGTGGCAGCATCCTGCTCGATGGCGAGCAGATTGAAGGCCTGCCGGGCCACAAGATCGCCCTCAAGGGCGTGGTGCGTACCTTCCAGAACGTGCGGTTGTTCAAGGACATGACCGCGGTCGAGAACCTCTTGATCGCCCAGCATCGCCACCTGAACACCAACTTCCTGTCCGGCCTGTTCAAGACCCCGGGGTTCCGTAAGAGCGAACGCGAGGCCATGGAATTTGCCGAGTATTGGCTGGAAAAGGTCAATCTCAAGGAGTTCGCCAACCGTCCGGCCGGCACCCTGGCCTACGGTCAGCAACGGCGCCTGGAAATCGCCCGCTGCATGATGACCCGTCCGCGGATCCTCATGCTAGACGAACCGGCCGCCGGCCTGAACCCGAAGGAAACCGAAGACCTCAAGGCGCTGATCAGCGTGTTGCGTGAAGAGCACAACGTCACCGTGCTGCTGATCGAACACGACATGAAACTGGTCATGAGCATTTCCGACCACATCGTCGTGATCAACCAGGGCACGCCTCTGGCAAACGGTACACCGGAACAGATCCGCGACAATCCTGAAGTGATCAAAGCCTACCTGGGGGAAGCGTAAATGCTGCAGTTCGAAAACGTTTCCACCTTCTACGGCAAGATCCAGGCGCTGCACAGTGTCAACGTCGAAGTCCGCCAGGGCGAGATCGTGACCCTGATCGGCGCCAACGGTGCCGGCAAATCCACGCTGTTGATGACCCTGTGCGGTTCGCCGCGGGCCCACAGCGGCAGCATCCGCTACATGGGTGAGGAACTGGTCGGTCAGGATTCTTCGCAGATCATGCGCAAGAGCATTGCCGTGGTGCCGGAAGGTCGTCGGGTGTTTTCCCGCCTGACCGTGGAAGAAAACCTCTCCATGGGCGGTTTCTTCACTGCCAAAGGCGACTATCAGGAACAGATGGACAAGGTCCTCGAACTTTTCCCACGCCTGAAAGAGCGCTTCAGCCAGCGTGGCGGCACCATGTCCGGCGGCGAACAACAGATGCTCGCCATCGGCCGTGCGCTGATGAGCAAGCCCAAGCTGTTGCTGCTCGACGAGCCTTCGCTGGGTCTGGCCCCGATCATCATCCAGCAGATCTTCGATATCATCGAACAACTGCGCAAGGACGGTGTGACGGTGTTCCTGGTCGAGCAGAACGCCAACCAGGCCCTGAAAATTGCTGACCGCGCCTACGTGCTGGAAAACGGCCGGGTGGTGATGACAGGCACTGGTGAAGCGCTGCTGACCGATCCGAAAGTGCGTGATGCGTACCTCGGTGGCTAAGCCTTTGCGGTAAACAAAAAACGGCCTTCGCGGGCCGTTTTTTTATGCCTGGTAGCCCCTGTAGGAGCTGGCTTGCCAGCGAAAGCGGTAGCTCACTCACCACCTTCCCTGAATGTGAAATTGCCTTCGCTGGCAAGCCAGCTCCTACAAGGATCGTACGACCCACTACAACCGATCCAGCGCTTCGCCACTGCGCTTGAACCACCCGATCAAATAATCCGCCAGCACATGCGTGCGCTTGGGCAACCCGCCCTGATACGGATGCACCAGATACATCGGCATGCTGCGGGTCTGATAATCGCGCAGCAGCCAGCGCAAACGCCCGCCAGCCAATTCCGCCGGCAATGCGTAGGACGGTAAACGGGCAATCCCGGCGCCCGCCAGTGCGGCCTTTTTCAACAGGTTGTAATGGTTACTGGCGAATGGCCCCGAAACCCGCACCCGCAACAGTTCGTGTTGTTGGTGATACAACCACTCCTCCCGACCACTGTAATGGCTGTTGAGCAGGCACCGGTGCTCGGCAAGCGCCTGAGGGGTCTGCGGTTCACCGTATTGCTCCAGATAGGCCGGACTGGCGCAGGTCAGTTCCCGCCATGCCAATAGCGGGCGCGCCACCAGGCGCTGGTCAATCGCGACATCGGAGCGGATCGCCAGATCGAAGCCGTCACGGGACAGATCGCGGTAGTTGTTGTTGAGCTCCAGTTCGATCTGCACCTCGGGATATTGGGCCGAGAACTCAAGCAGCAAGCCATCGAAGAAGGTTTCCCCCAGCGATACCGGAACCGTCATCCGCACCGGGCCGGCCATGTCGTCCTTCAGGCGTGCCAAGGCCTGGCGCGCACGTTCGACTTGCACCACCAGCGCCTGGGCCTGGGGCAACAAGGCAGCACCCGCCGCCGTCAGGCTCAAGCGCCGGGTGGTGCGTTGCAGCAGGACCACGGAAAACTGCGCTTCCAACTGGCTGATGCGCTTGGACAGCTGGCCCTTGCTGCAACCCAATTGCTGCGCCGCCAAGGTAAAACTGCCCGCCTCGACCAACACCGCGAATGCCGCCAGGTCATCCATCTCGCTCATGGATTGTTTCCATTTGAAAACCAAAGGTTGCCTATTAGCACGCTTATCCACAGAAAAAACCACTCTAAACTGAAGCCTCATTCAACCCACACGAGGATCATCCCGCATGAAAATTCTTTTGATCGGCGCAGGCGGCACCATTGGTTCGGCGGTCGACAAGGAGCTGTCCCAACGTCACGAGATCATCCGCATTGGCCGCAGCAGCGGTGATTTGCGGGTGGATATCAGTGACAGCACGTCGATTCGCCAACTGTTCGAACAGACCGGCAAATTCGATGCACTGGTGTGTGCCGCCGGCAACGTGACCTTCGCGCCACTGGGCGAAATGACTGAAGAGAGTTTTGCCCTGGGCCTCAAGGACAAACTGATGGGTCAGGTCAACCTGGTGTTGATTGGACGCGAGTTCGCCAATGACGGAGCATCGTTCACGCTCACCACCGGTGTACTCAGCCATGATCCGATCCGCAGCGGCGCGTCCGCAGCACTGGTCAACGGTGCACTGGACAGTTTCGTCCGCGCTGCCGCCATCGAGTTGCCACGCGGCCTGCGAGTGAACTCGATCAGCCCGACCGTCCTCGTCGAAGCTATGGGCAGCTATGCCCCCTATTTCCGTGGCTACAAGCCGGTTCCTGCGAAGGATGTGGCATTGGCCTACGCCAAAAGTGTCGAAGGCTTGCAGACAGGTCAAACCTTTCACGTGGGCTAAAGCCTTGTGATGAACGGTCAGGCTGAGTAACGTGGCGGCACTTGTCAGGAGACCCCACGATGCGTGCTGCCCGTTCCTTAGTCCTCGTTGCCCTTCTTCCGCTGTTCGCCGCCTGCCAGTTGTTCGATGGCTCGCGTGAAAGCGCTTCCCACGCAGGCCAGACCCGCATGCAGGGTCAGTTGAGCGCCGCCGAGGGCAAACTGATGTTCCAGCCATGCGGCGAGCAGAAACGTTATGCGGTCAACGACACGGGCAGTACCAGCGTGCTGCAACAGGCTGCGAGCCTGGCCGATGCCCAGGGCAAACTGTTTGCCGATGTTCGTGGGCGGATCGTTTCCGGTTCCGGCGACGGGCAACTGGACCTCGAACAGCTGTACCGCGTCGAGCGTTCGGGAAATGCCTGTGCCGATCCCGACTTCAAGAAGCTGATCCTGCGGGCCGCCGGCCATGCCCCCGAGTGGAGCGTGAGAGTCACCGGCAAAGGCATGATCCTCGAACGCGCCGGCCAGGCGCCGTTGGCCGTGCCCTACGTTGAGGAGCAATTGGGCGATGGCCGCTTCAACCTCAGCACCGAAGCCAACCAGCAGCACATCGAACTGTGGGTCGCACCGCAACGCTGCGTCGACAGCAGCACCGGCAGCATCCAGCACATGAGTGCTGAACTGCGAATCAACGGCCAGGTGCAACGTGGTTGCGGGTATTTCGGCGGATCGCGCGACGACTGATCGTTTAAGCCTCACGGGCCCGCGCCTTTGAGGCTTATAATCGCCGGTTTCAAACGCCCTGGCGCAGTTGTGCGCCCCGCGAACCGGATCCTGCCATGTTACGAATCACCGAACTCAAGCTGCCGATCGACCATCCCGATGAAGACCTGCGCCCTGCCATCCTGCAGCGCCTGGGCATCACCAGCGATGACTTGCTCGATTTCACCTTGTTCAAGCGCAGCTACGATGCACGCAAAAAGTCCTCGGAGCTGTGCTTCATCTACACCATCGACCTCGATGTTCGCGATGAGGCGGCGGTGCTGCACAAGTTCGCCGATGACCGTAACGTCAACGTGGCACCGGATGTCAGCTACAAAATGGTCGGCCAGGCGCCGACCGACCTGAGCGTGCGCCCCGTTGTGGTCGGTTTTGGCCCGTGCGGGATTTTCGCCGGGCTTTTGCTGGCGCAAATGGGCTTCAAGCCGATCATCCTCGAACGTGGCACCGAAGTGCGCCAGCGCACCAAGGACACCTGGGGCCTGTGGCGTAAAAGCGTGCTCAACCCCGAGTCCAACGTGCAATTCGGCGAGGGCGGCGCGGGGACATTCTCCGACGGCAAGCTCTACAGCCAGATCAAGGATCCGAAGTTCATAGGGCGCAAAGTGCTCAATGAGTTCGTCAAGGCTGGCGCCCCGGAAGAAATCCTCTACGTCAGCAAACCGCACATCGGTACGTTCCGCCTGACGGGCGTTGTGGAAAACATGCGTGAGCAGATTCGCGCCATGGGCGGCGAAGTGCGCTTCCAGCAGCGGGTGACTGACGTGCTGATCGAGGACGGCCAACTGGTTGGCGTCGAACTCGATGGCGGCGAACAGATCCACTCGAAACACGTGATCCTGGCCCTCGGTCACAGTGCGCGTGACACCTTCCGCATGCTCCACGGCCGTGGCGTGTTCATGGAAGCCAAGCCGTTCTCGGTAGGTTTCCGCATCGAGCACCCGCAGTCGCTGATCGACCGCGCGCGTCTGGGCAAGTATGCCGGCCACCCGAAACTCGGTGCCGCCGACTACAAACTGGTGCACCACGCCAAGAACGGCCGTTCCGTCTACAGCTTCTGCATGTGCCCGGGCGGCACGGTGGTGGCGGCGACCTCCGAGCCCAACCGCGTGGTCACCAATGGCATGAGCCAGTACTCGCGTAACGAGCGCAACGCCAACTCCGGGATCGTTGTCGGGATTACCCCGGAAGTCGATTACCCGGGTGGCCCGCTGGCCGGTATCGAGTTGCAGGAACGCCTGGAATCCCACGCCTTTGTACTCGGCGGCAGCAACTACGAGGCACCGGCGCAACTGGTCGGCGACTTTATCGCCGGCAAGCCGTCCACCGAACTGGGCAGCGTCGAACCGTCCTACAAGCCAGGTGTTGCCCTGGGAGACTTGGCGCTGGCCTTGCCCGCCTTCGCCATCGAAGCGATTCGCGAAGCCTTGCCGGCGTTCGAGAAACAGATTCGCGGTTACTCGCTGCACGATGCCGTGTTGACCGGGATCGAGACCCGCACGTCGTCGCCGCTGCGCATCACCCGCAACGAGTCGATGCAAAGCCTGAACGTCAAGGGCTTGTTCCCGGCCGGTGAAGGCGCCGGTTACGCGGGCGGGATTCTGTCGGCGGGTGTGGATGGGATTCGCATTGCCGAAGCCGTGGCGCGGGATATTCTGGGCCTGCAAGCCTGACGCATATCCCTTGTGGGAGCGAGCCTGCTGGCGAAGGCGGATTAGCACTCAACAGAAATGTTGACTGATCTACCGCTTTCGCGAGCAGGCTCGCTCCCACAATGATTTTCTGCGCCTGATAAGTTCAGATATTGGCGCGCAACACGCTCGCCGGCAGCGGCTCGCCGCGCTCGACCGTCGCGGCAACCGCATCGATCAACCCGCCCAGTTCAAACCCCTCGGCCTTGAGCCACGCCTGATTGTAATACGTCGTGGCATAGCGCTCGCCACTGTCGCACAGAATCGCCACGATCGCCCCCTCCTCCCCCGCCGCCGCCATCTGCTGCGCCGCCATCAAGGCGCCGATCAGGTTGGTCCCACTCGATCCGCCGACGTGACGCCCCAGGCGTTCGGCCAGGTAATGCATGGCGGCCAGCGACAAGGCGTCCGGCACCTTGACCATCGCATCGATGACCTTGGGCAGAAATGACGCTTCGACCCGGGGCCGACCGATGCCCTCGACCCGCGAACCGTGATCCAGGCGCAGGCTGGCATCGCCGCTCTGGTAGTAATCGAAGAACACCGAGCGTTCGGCATCTGCGCACAACACGCGAGTGGCGTGCTGGCGGTAACGCACGTAACGCCCCAGGGTCGCCGTCGTGCCCCCGGTGCCGGGGCTGGACACCAGCCAGCTCGGCTCCGGGTGCTTTTCGAAGCGCATCTGCTGGAAGATCGATTCGGCGATGTTGTTGTTCGCTCGCCAGTCGGTCGCCCGCTCGGCGTAGGTGAACTGGTCGATGAAATGGCCGTCGTGTTCGCGCGCCAGGCGCTCGGACTCGGCGTAGATCTGCGTCGGGTCCGCGACCAGGTGCGTCTGCCCGCCATAGAAAGCGATCTGCGCAATCTTCTCCCTTGACGTGCTGGCCGGCACCACGGCAATGAACGGCACCCCCAGCAAACGCGCGAAGTAGGCCTCGGAAATCGCCGTCGAACCGCTGGACGCCTCGATCACCGGTGCGCCGGGCTTGAGCCAGCCATTGCACAGCGCATACAGGAACAGCGACCGCGCCAGGCGGTGTTTCAGGCTGCCGGTGGGATGGCTCGACTCATCCTTGAAGTACAACTCGATGCCCGCAAAACCCGGCAGCGACAAGGGGATCAGGTGAGTGTCGGCGCTGCGCTGGAAGTCAGCTTCGATGATCCGGATGGCTTCGCGGGACCACTGTCGGTTGTCGCTCATGGTGGTTTTCTCGATGGGTCGGGCAATAGGCGGCCTTGTGACAAGCCTTAACCTCCAAGCTTAGGAAAAATCCTACATCCAGCACAGATACAGCTGAGTTCCAATACGTCCGGCAACTGCTAGGCTCAGGTTCTTGCCGCAGAATCGCGCTGTTACGACATATAACAAAAAAGAATATAACTTTTGTTTTAACAACTAACGGTACGGGTTAGGGTGTGCCACCTTTTGACTTTATCGATGGAGAGCGACCTTGCCTCTGCGTAGTACGTTCACGCGTTTCTTTCAGCTGGAAGCTGCCAGCGGTCTGCTATTGATCGCCGCGGCTGTCCTCGCGTTGATCATCAACAACTCTGCCCTGTCGTGGCTTTACAACGATCTGCTGGAAACCCCCGTCGTCGCTCAGATCGGCGCGCTGAAAATCGCCAAGCCGCTGCTGCTGTGGATCAACGACGGGCTGATGGCGATGTTCTTCCTGCTGATCGGGCTGGAGGTCAAGCGCGAGGTCCTCGACGGGCAATTGTCCAAGCCGTCGCAAATCGTCCTGCCCGGCGCGGCCGCCATTGGCGGCATGGTGGTGCCGGCGCTGATCTACTGGTTCCTCAACCGTGACAACCCGCCGGCCCTGAACGGCTGGGCGATCCCGACGGCCACCGACATCGCTTTCGCGCTGGGCGTACTGGCGCTGCTGGGCAAACGCGTGCCGGTTTCGCTGAAGTTGTTCCTGATGACCCTGGCGATCATCGACGACCTCGGCGCCATCGTGATCATCGCGATTTTCTATTCCGGCGCGCTGTCGACCCTGTCCCTGGTCTTGGCCGCAGCCTGCATCGCGGCGCTGATCGGGATGAACCGGCTCGGCGTGGTGAAGCTCGGACCGTACATGATCATCGGCCTGATCCTCTGGGTCTGCGTGCTCAAGAGCGGTGTGCATGCCACGCTGGCGGGCGTGACCCTGGCTTTCTGCATCCCGCTACGCACGAAAAACGCCGAACCGTCGCCCCTGCTGACACTGGAACACGCGCTGCACCCCTGGGTGGCCTACGGCATCCTGCCATTGTTCGCTTTTGCCAACGCGGGCCTGTCCCTGACTGGCGTGACCGTCGAGAGCTTCACCCATGACGTGCCAATGGGCATCGCGATCGGCCTGCTGCTGGGCAAGACCATCGGCGTGTATGGCCTGACCTGGCTCGCGGTGAAAACCGGCATCGCCGCCCTGCCCCAAGGAGCCAATTGGGGTCAGGTGCTGGGGGTCGCGATTCTCTGCGGCATTGGTTTCACCATGAGCCTGTTCGTCGGCTCGCTGGCCTTTGAGCCGGGCGTCAGTGACTACGCCGGGATGGACCGCATGGGGATCCTGACCGGCTCGATTCTGGCTGCATTGATCGGCTATGCCGTGACGGCGGCGGCGAGTCGCAAGACTGTGCTACAAGCGGCATAGCCCCGGACGGTGCAACAGCTTCCAATGCCGGAAATCCTGTAGGAGCGAGCATGCTCCGGGCGCCGTTCCGACGATGGTCGTTAACGATAACGCTGGAAACCTGAGACCCCGCGGTGCTCTCAGGTTCATCGCGAGCAAGCTCACTCCTAAACATTACGCACCAAGATTTCGGATTCTTCCTACGATCTTTACGGATGCTGCCTGCATAAATCTCCAGGCCTTTCTCGATAACTTTGCGAATTCTGACTCGTGCGTTTTGCTTTATGCAGCCACGGTCAAATTCAGTCATGTTGGAGAGGGTTATGACGCTTTGTCAGGGACTAATGCCCCCGCATCTTTGCGAAACCAAGGTCGCTCGCCTTGCAGACCTTGCTGCCGAAATTGCTGGCGCAGACCAGGATCGGAGCAGGCATCAGTTGGCTGAATTCAATCGAGAGGCCATGACCCAACTGACCTTTCTCGACTTTCAAGGCATTTACGCAGCCCAGGATCACGACACATGGGTTCGCCAGATCCTGGCGGCTCCTTATGAACGACGCATGAGGGATATCTCCCAATCTGAACTGATTGAAATCGCTCGAAGACTCATGAATGCCGATAGCCCGGAACATGCCACCGACTTGTGGCTGAAAATGTTGGTACTCAATATTGCGGATGCTCGTGTTTCCGATCTTTTTTTCTGGCCAAGTGAATATTCTGGCGATGGGGACAACGCTCGTGAACTGACACCGGAGCAGATCATTGAAACGGCCCTGAAGAACAGCGATTTGTAACCTGATGCTGGAAACCGGCGCAAAAGAAAACCCCGACCAGTCACCCTGATCGGGGTTTTCTTTTACCCGTGTTCCCGCTTAGTGGGAAACGCGGCTGGTGCCATCAACCGTGGCAATACGCACGCGCTCGCCGACACGGAACACTTCGTTTTCCTGAACCTGTTGCACGTAGGCGCGCATGCTGCCGTCGTCTTCGCGCACGGTGATTTCCACGCCCTGGGTGCGGGTCAGGCCTTCTTCGGTGGCCGAGCCCAGCAGCCCACCGGCAACGGCGCCGATGACCGCTGCAACGATGCTGCCGCGGCCGCCGCCGATGGCACTGCCGCCGACACCGCCGACTACTGCACCCGCAGCGCCGCCAATCGGGGTTTTGGTGCCTTCGATCTTCACCGGTCGCAGGGCTTCGATGGTGCCCATGCGAATCGTCTGTACGCGACGCGCTTCGTCACGGGAATAGGAGTCACCGGTCAGGCTCGATTGGCAGCCGGTGAGCAACATCGCCATCGTGGAAAAGGAAGCAACCAGCAGAACAGACTTACGCATAGCATCAACTCCAAAGGACAAGTAACCATTAAACTCCGCAGCTTGACGCCTGTCACGGCCTTGCCCGGAGAAAATTGCTTCGATTCAGCCTCCGTACAGGCCCCTTGCGAACTCAACACACAGCAGCGGCCTTTACCCACAACTGCGCCACTGACCGTAATGCTGTTCACTTTAGTGGCTCGATGTGGAAAGAAAATCAAAAGCCAAAGTGAGGCGGCCTGACAGCCGACCTGAATGCAGGTCTGTCCGGG
>NZ_JBIUYA010000053.1:0-21639 GCF_044744285.1 Pseudomonas sp. NPDC087336
CTCAGAAGCAAAAACACGTTCATGTCGACTCCAGAGTTTACTGGTATACGCCATCCAGCTCATCGCCTCAGATGGAATGACCGCAATGGGTCGATAGCTACCGGTGAGCGAGGACGGTCGGTCGAGCCATTCCCCGCCCGGCGTAATACCTGTTCCGGGTTATGCTCCCTAGGGTACTAGGGCTGTTTGCGATAGCGTTCGGTCAAGGATTGCACGAGGGTGACGTAGGATTGCGTCTCGGCGTAGGGAGGCACCCCGTTGTACTCCGCCACGGACGCTTCGCCGGCGTTGTAACCTGCCAACGCCAGCATCTGGTTGCCGTTGAAGCGCTTGAGCAGCCAGGCCAGATAGCGCACGCCGCCACGAATGTTCTGTCGTGCGTCGAACGGATCGTCCACGGCGAAGCGCTCGGCGGTGGCGGGCATCAACTGCATCAGCCCCTGGGCGCCGGCGTCGGAAATGGCGTTGGGGCGAAACGCCGATTCGGCGTGTATCACCGCACGGATCAGCGCCCTGTCGACACCATAATGTCCGGAAGCTGCTTCGATCTCCCGCCGATAGGATCGGGTGTCCAGGCGCAGTGAGGTCACCTTGAAATCCTTCGGCGCCATGCACAGATAGCAGCCCTTGATGTAATAGAGCTCAAGGACATCGACCCGTGCGGAGATCCCGACGGGGCGCCGGCTCACATATTGACGAACACCCTTATGGATAAAGGTGTACACCCGAATCCGCATCGCACCTGGGGTGTCGTCCTGCACAACCCGTGGCAGGGCCTTTGCCTTGGCGTCGACATCGGCGCCCGCCGCGCCATTGAGGCGAGTGCAGCGGGCGCTGGCGATGGCTTGGCTGGTGTAGCTGATGGCTCCGTCCCGGGCTTGGCACTTGAACATGGCGCTGGCGCACAGTGGCGCGGCCAGCAAAGCCAGCTCGATGCAGCCAAGAAGGCTCTTGCGAGCCCATCGCCATGCTCTGGAACTCATCACATCGCTCCGCGCCGCAGACGCCGATCAGGCTGGGGCGCCTGGCCCGGGCGCTGTCTTTGGAGGGCCTGTTCCGGGTGACCGCCTTTGTTCTGATAGTTATACCCCTTGTAACCGGCCTTGGAACTTGCGTGGACGTACGGGCTGCCGGCGTTCCCAAACCGTTGTGGTGTTCAGTCTGCGGAACAATCAAGCTCGGATCTGCCGTCAATTTTTTACGCTTTTTTTACGGTAGGTGATTTTGCCCGCAACGATACTGTCCGCGATTTATTGGATCGTCCATGCGCCTTGCCTTTTCGATGGGCCCTGGAAAATGTATTGCTCAAGGATGGGCGTGCAGTACCTCCCCGTGAATTGAGAGATGCGCCCTTTGAGTCAGACAGCTACCGTTGCAAACCCAGACTCCCCATCCAGAACCTCAGGAGGGGGCTTGCTCGTCGCTGCAGTCGGAGTGGTTTACGGGGACATTGGCACCAGCCCCCTCTATACGCTCAAAGAAGTGTTTTCCGGTCACTATGGTGTTCAGGTAAATCACGACGCAGTGCTAGGCATTCTGTCGTTGATTCTTTGGTCACTGATCTGGGTCGTCTCGATCAAATACGTATTGTTCATCCTGCGTGCAGACAACCAGGGCGAAGGCGGCATCATGGCATTGACCGCCTTGGCTCGTCGTGCGGCAGCACCTTTTCCGCGTATGAGCAAGGTGCTGGTTCTGCTCGGCCTGTTCGGGGCGGCGCTGTTTTACGGGGACAGCATGATTACCCCGGCTATTTCGGTGCTCTCTGCGGTTGAAGGGCTACAGCTGGCATTTGATGGAATAGAGCACTGGGTGGTGCCTCTGTCGGTGATCGTGCTGGTGGCGCTGTTCCTGATCCAGAAGCATGGCACTGCTCGTATCGGCATCCTGTTTGGCCCGGTCATGGTGCTGTGGTTCGTCGTGTTGGGCGCGCTCGGGATCTACGGGATTTTGCACAATCCGCAGGTGCTGCAGGCACTCAACCCTGCTTGGGCCGTGCGGTTCTTCGTGGTTCATCCGGGCATCGGCGTTGCGATTCTGGGTGCCGTGGTACTGGCATTGACCGGTGCTGAAGCACTGTATGCCGACATGGGACACTTTGGTCGCAAACCCATTGCACGTGCCTGGTTCATGTTGGTGTTGCCGGGCCTGGTGCTCAATTATTTCGGCCAGGGCGCCTTGATCCTGGGCAACCCGGAAGCGGTGCGCAATCCGTTTTATCTGCTCGCACCAAGCTGGGCATTGCTGCCGATGGTCGCGCTCTCCACGCTGGCCACCATCATTGCTTCTCAAGCCGTGATCTCTGGTGCGTTCTCCCTCACGCGCCAGGCCATCCAGCTAGGGTACGTCCCCCGCATGTTTATCCAGCACACCTCAAGCCAGGAGCAGGGGCAAATATACATCGGTACGGTTAACTGGGCGTTGATGGTCGGTGTTGTGCTGCTGGTTATCGGCTTCGAATCGTCCAGTGCGCTAGCCGCTGCCTATGGGGTTGCGGTAACGGGCACCATGTTGATCACCACTCTTTTGTCTTCGGCGGTTGTTCTGTTGCTGTGGAAAACGCCGCGCTGGCTGGGCATCCCGATGTTGCTCGGCTTTC
The DNA here is from genome assembly GCF_044744285.1 of Pseudomonas sp. NPDC087336. Taxonomy (NCBI): domain Bacteria; kingdom Pseudomonadati; phylum Pseudomonadota; class Gammaproteobacteria; order Pseudomonadales; family Pseudomonadaceae; genus Pseudomonas; species Pseudomonas sp. NPDC087336. The sequence continues at coordinate 2,600 of NZ_JBIUYA010000053.1, forward strand.
TGCTGGTCGACAGCCTGTATTTCGCCGCCAATGCGCCGAAAATTTTCCAGGGTGGTGCGTTTCCCGTGATTGCCGGCATAGGCCTGTTCATTTTGATGACGACCTGGAAGCGGGGTAGGAAAATCATTGTTGAGCGCCTGGATGAAACCGCGCTACCACTTCCACTATTCATCGGCAGCCTCTGTGCGCAGCCCCCCCATCGCGTACAAGGTACGGCGGTATTTCTGACAGCCAGGTCAGATGCGGTTCCTCATGCGCTCCTGCACAACTTGCTGCATAACCAGGTCTTGCACGAGCAAGTGGTGTTGCTCACCGTGGTGTCGGAAGACAGTCCTCGGGTGACTGCGGACCGGCGGTTTGAGGTGGAAGCTTATGGCGAAGGGTTTTTCCGGGTCAGTCTCCACTTCGGCTTCATCGAGGAACCCGACGTCCCCATGGCGTTAGGTCTTTGTCACTTGAGTGAGCTGGATTTCAGTCCGATGCGCACGACCTATTTCCTCAGTCGTGAGACAGTGATCCCCACCAGGCGCATTGGGATGGCGCGCTGGCGAGAGAGTCTTTTCGCGTTTCTGCTGAAGAACGCCAACAGCAACCTCAAGTATTTCAAACTGCCGCTCAACAGAGTGATTGAACTGGGAACTCAGGTAGAGATGTAAAGGATCTGCGGCCTTTTCATCCAAAGGCTCATGGTCAGATCACTTTAACGGCCCGACCGATGAATTGTACCGGTCCTGTGGGTTTGCCGGTCTGCGATCCATTGGGATTTTCCAGAGTCAATTCAAAGATCTGGTTGGGTTCCAGGGTTCAGCCAGTTCATTCAACGCAAACAATCGCTGTTCCCATGCATCTACAGCAGCTCGCAAATCGTCGTCCTCAGCCAGACGCCTTTGTACCTCGATGCGTTGCTCGGCCGGCAACGTGCCTAATACATACCATATCCTGATATAGACATCGTGCACGATGTCTTCAGCCAAGGCGTTATCGCGAGCGATTCGCTTGGCGACCCCCAGAAGACGAGCACTTTCCTGCTGATACAAGTCCCGCAACGCTTGCCGCTCGCCTCGGGCGCAAGCAATCAGGCAGGCTTCCTAGTCAAAACAGGGCTCTGGTAAGGACAAGGTTTTCAGCCGCCAACAGGTGGTCAATACCCCAGCCATAGGGCTGGGGTTCCATCGGAGCAGAGTCGACGAGTTTGTGCGCTGACAACCTGTTCTGAATTGTCGGCTTAGTTGGCGGCCCAAAAAATATAGTCGGCCTGATATGTGACTACCTCTCGATTTCCTTTGTTCGCGGCGGTGCATTCGGTCTTGGGGGCTACGCCACCTTTAACGGCCAACCGCTGGATGTAGCTGACGCCGTTCATGGCGCCCTTGCCTTCAGCAGGGTTGGCCTTGACCAACTGATAGGGGAGGTCGCCGGTACTTGAGGGTGCAACAGCCAGTTGCGTCCCGGTGATTTTAGAGCCGTCTTTGGCTTGCCAGGTGGCAGGCGGTCCGAAGTAGGTGCCCACCGGTTTGCCACTGCGATCATTGAGCACCGCTTTGGGTCCGACAAAAAACCATTCGGTCTGGCCGGCGGCATTAGCCTTGTCGCGACACTCATACGTGATTTCCCCCACGCCCACGGTCTCCAGCGCGACCTTATGACCGTCCGGGACCTTGATGCTGTCGGGCAGATCTGTTTGCGCATAGGCAGCTGGTACGGTGACCAACAAGCAGGTGGCAGTAAGCGTAGTACTGACGATGCCCAGGAATCGTTTAGCGTTCATGCAAATCTCTCCAGAAAGGTAATCAGTTCAGCAGCTGTGGCTACTACCTGTACTACCCGCTGGAGGACGAACTGGATGCAGCTGATTGAAAAAATATCAGTACAGGACGGGTTGCAGCGTGCGTTGAGATTTGCGATGTGAGCGGATTGTTGCACCACAAGTCCGAAGTGAGCATGGACCCATCGCTGCAACTCATCAGACTTTTGGCGCGAGTTCAAGACACGTCTGCACTGTCGCTCAGCTGAGCGTCCTCCCGCTCGATCAAATATGGAAACTCCAATGTCGAAACTCTTCGAAGAATTGCGCATGGGCGACACCACGCTCAAAAATCGTATCGTCATGGCGCCTTTAACCCGCTCTCGCGCACCCAATGATGCCGCCGAACGTGCATCTGGACGGTGTCGATCGCCATGCGCTGCTGGGTATTTCCAACAGCATCATGCGGGCGCAGATCACCGCGAACCGGGTGCTGGATCAGATTGATCCGCCCTGAAAGATCGTACCGAGGACCTGTAGGAGCGAGCCTGCTCGCGAAAAACGTCCAGGCAACGGGTTCATCCAGACGGCCCGCGTCATCGTTGACGTCCATCGCGAGCAAGCTTCGCTCCTACGGGAAAACGCCGTGGGCTCAGCTCTCAACGCTCCATGACATAGGTGCCAGGGGCGGGGCAGAGGGGCGGGTACTTGCGCGAGCCTTGCTTCTTCGGCGCCTGCAGCTGTTCGCCCGAGCGCTGCCCGATCCATTCGCGCCAATGCGGCCACCAGCTGCCTTGCTGGCGCTCGCCGGCGTTCTGCAGCCAGGTTTGCGGGGTCTCCTCAGAGGCAGGCGCCGCGTAGTAGAACGACTTGGGATTGCCCGGCGGGTTCACCAGGCTCTGCAGGTGGCCGGCGTTGGACAGCACGTAGGTCGCGTCTTCGCCAAACAGCCGGGCGGTGCCGTAGCAGCCTTGCCAAGGGGTGATGTGGTCGGTGGTGCCGCCCACCACATAAGCGCCCACTTTCACCTGGGTCATGTCGATCGACTCGCCGGCAATCTCCAGGGTGTTCGGGTTGCTGTAGGGGTTCTGCTGGACCAGGTCGAGGTAGTCGGCGTGCAGTTGGGCGGGCAGTCGCGTGGTGTCGTCGTTCCAGGCCAGGATGTCGAAGGCCGGCGGCTTGTTGCCCAGCAGGTAGTTGTTGACCCAGTAGTTCCAGATCAGGTCATTGGGCCGCATCCAGGCGAACATGCGGGCCATGCCCTGGCCGCTCAGCACGCCCTTGCGCCGGGAACTGGCCTTGGCCGCGCGCAGGGCGGACGGGGTGGTGAACAGCCCCAGGGTGGTGTCGTCCAGCGCCGAGGGCATGTCGAGTACGCACACGGCCCAGCTGGTGTTGGCCACCTTTTGGCCTTCGCCACGGGTCGCCAGCCAGCCCAGGTAGGCCGCCATGGTGATGCCACCCGAGCAGGAGCCCCACATGTTCACATCCGGGCTACCGGTGATCTTGCGCGCCACGTCCACCGCCTGGTCCAGGCACAGCGCGTAATCGGACAAGCCCCAGTCGCGGTGCTCGCGGGTGGGGTTGCGCCAGCTGATGACGAAGAGGGTCACGCCGCTGTCCTGGATCCACTTGATCAGGCTTTTCTCCGGCGACAGGTCGATGGCGTAGTACTTGTTGATTTGCGGCGGCGACATCACCAAGGGCCGGGCATAGACATTCTCGGTGGTGGGCGCGAACTGCAGCAGTTCGAACATCTCGTTGCGAAACACCACCTGGCCCTTGGCCGTGGCGATGTTTTCCCCCACCGTGAACGGCGTGCTGTCGACTTGTCTCGGCAGCCCACGGTTGTGCAGCATATCCTCGCCGAATTGGCGAATGCCCCTGGCCAGGCTCATGCCACCGGTGTCCACCAGCTTGCGCAGCGCCGCCGGATTGGTCAGCGGCGAGTTGCTCGGTGCCACGGCATCGGCCAGCAGCGTTGCGACGAATCGGGCCCGGCTCTTTTCCAGCGGGGCAAGGTCGGTGGATTCGATGAAGCGGGTCAGCTCACTCTGGCCGGCCAGGTAGCTCTGCAGCAGCGCGTGCAGGAAGGCGTTGGATTGCCAGGCCGGATCGGCGAAGCGCTTGTCCTTAGGGTCCGGCGCGATGCTGGAGTTGCCGCCGACGATGCCGCGCAGCGACTTCAGGTAGCCACCCAGATGAGCGCCAGCCTTGAGCGGCGACTTGCCCACGGCCTTGAGCAGGTAACCGGCGGAGCTCGCCAGGTCCGCCGCGCGCACGCTGACCAGCGGGTTGGCTGCCAGGGTCTGGTTGGCAGCCGTGCCGATCAGCTCTTGTTGCAGGGTATCGCCCGCAAGATCGTCATCCTTGCGGGTGCGACGTTTGCGGCCGGTTGCCGGGGTACGCTGGGTGGGGGTTGTGGACTCGGTCGTTCGGGTGGATCTGCTCATGACGGCTCTCGTGTTTCCGGGTGCTGGGCCCGGTTGTTATTTTGTTCCGACTCTAGGGTGCAGCGGGGGCGGCCACCTCGCATTGCACGACAGCGATTTTTCATTTCATGACAAGGGGGATCGGGGACCGATGAGTTGAGCGGGTGGCTTGCGGGGAAAGGTGGTGGCTACGAAAATGCGTCGCGGTGTCATTTTCATAAGCTTTGGCAGTTGGTTTTTTTCTTACCGATGGTTGTCGGCAATATCTTTTGCGCCTGGGGCAAATACCCCGGCGGATGGACTACGCTGCAAAAATAACCCCGGCGATCGAAGAACCAGTGCGCAAGGAAACCAGCTGACCCTTCTTCGGGATCCGGCATCCCTGATCGCCACCACCCGGAGCACGCTCCGTGAGAATCAAACAGCCCCTGCTTGCGCTTCTGTTGCTCGCCTTGCTGTTTGGTGGCTGCACGACCCTCAATGTCCCTCACGAACCCAGTCAGGCCTTGCCCGCGAGCGATTCGGCGTTCGGTCGTTCCATCCAGGCCCAGGCAGCCCCGCATCAGGGCCAATCGGGCTTTCGCTTGCTATCGGACAGTGCCGAGGCTTTCACCGCCCGCGCCGAGCTGATTCGCAACGCCCAAAGCAGCCTCGACTTGCAGTATTACATCGTCCACGACGGTATCAGTACGCGGATCCTTGTCAGCGAACTGCTCGACGCCGCCGACCGCGGAGTCCGCGTGCGGATTCTGCTCGATGACACCACCAGCGATGACCTGGACAAGATTATCGCGACGCTGGCTGCGCACCCGCGGATGCAGATCCGCGTGTTCAATCCGCTGCACCTGGGCCGCAGCACCGTCGTGACGCGAACGATGGGCCGACTGTTCAACTTGTCGCGGCAACACAGGCGCATGCACAACAAACTGTGGGTGGTGGACAACAGCGTGGCCATCGTCGGAGGGCGCAATCTGGGGGACGAGTATTTCGATGCCGAGCCTAACAAGAGTTTCACCGACATCGACATGCTCAGTGTCGGCCCGGTTGCAGAGCAGTTGGGGCATAGTTTTGACCAGTACTGGAACAGTGCCCTGAGCAAGCCGATCGAGCAGTTTCTCTCGATCAGGCCGACAACCAGGGGCCTGGAAAATACCCGGACCCGGTTGGACGAATCCCTGGAGGAAACGCGCAAGCAGAATCATGCCCTCTACCAACAATTGATGACCTATACCACTCACCCACGCCTGCATGTCTGGCGCCGGGAGTTGATCTGGGCCTGGAACACGGCAATGTGGGATGCACCGAGCAAGGTCTTGTCGAAGGGCGAACCCGCCGCGCACCTGCTGTTGACCACCCAGTTGGCCCCCGAGCTTGACGGGGTCACCAAGGAGCTGATCCTGGTGTCGGCCTACATGGCGCCGGGCCAACCGGGGGTGGTGTACTTGACCAATCGTGCCGACGCCGGCGTATCGATCAGCCTGCTGACCAACTCACTGGAAGCCACCGATGTGCCCGCCGCGCACGGTGGTTACGCCCCTTATCGCAAAACCCTGCTGGAGCATGGCGTGCAGTTGTATGAGTTACGCCGCCAGTCCGGCGACAATGACGACAGCGACAGCGGACCGCGCCTGTTTCACAGCGGATCCTCCAACAGTTCCGACTCCAGCCTGCACAGCAAGGCGATGATTTTCGACCAGCAGAAAGCGTTTATCGGCTCGTTCAATTTCGACTCGCGCTCATTATTGTGGAACACCGAAGTCGGAGTGTTGGTGGACAATCCGCAACTCGCCGCACGGGTGCGCGAACTGGCCCTGGAGGGTATGGCACCGAATCTCAGTTACCATGTCCTGCTGGAAAAGAATCAACTGGTCTGGGTCACTGAGGATGACGGCAAACAGCATACGTTGACCAGGGAACCGGGGAGTTGGTGGCGACACTTCAATGGGTGGCTTAGCAGCACGATCGGGTTGGAGAAAATGTTGTAGGGCCAGATCTCCATTCATTGCACTTTCAGGACCAGGGGGAATCATGCGGACGTGGATAGGCGGCACGGCGCGGCTTATCAGCCAGTTGATGATGGTTGCGGGTATTAGCCTCATCGCAATCGTCAATCATGTGCAGGCTCAAGCCACACCTCAAACAACCCAGGAAATAAAGGGCTTGCTGGACTTTGTCGAACACAGTGAGTGTCAGTTTGTGCGCAACGGCAGCGAATACCCGGGTCCCCGCGCTCGGACGCATCTGGAAAAGAAACTGAATTATCTCGAAGGCAAGAACCTGGTGAACAGCGCAGAAGACTTTATCGATCTTGCGGCCACTAAAAGCAGTATGAGTGGCCGCGCCTATGAGGTGCGCTGTCCGCAAGGCGTAGAACCGGCAAGCACCTGGTTGAAGAGGGAACTGCAGAGGCAACGGCAACTTCATTGATAGTGTCTCAAGTCTGACTAACAGAGGCGAAGCTGGCTGATCGACCCCGGCTTGAGTCGATCAGCAGGTACCGGCAGAACCGCTGCTGCCTGCCAGCATCGCGTCCTCAGAAGTCGAAGAACACCGTTTCCGCTTCACCTTGAAGATGAATATCGAAGCGGTACGCCAACTTGCCGTCCACCGTGCAGCGCCGGGCGACCAGGGATTCGCGTCGATGGGGCTGTTCGATCAGGTTCAGCACCGGATCTGCGGCATTCGCCTCGGGTTCGTCGTCGAAGTACAGTCGGGTGTGCAGGTGAATGTTGATGCCCCGGGCAAACAGCGCCACGTTGATATGCGCCGCCATGGACACACCCGCGGCGTTTTTCAGCCTGCCGGGCTTGACGGTTTTGATTGTCCATTCACCGGTATCGGTGGTCGCGGTACGGCCAAAGCAATTGAAGGGTTTTTCCAGGTCGAACGCGCTGTCGTAGACGCCGTCGTGATTGGCTTGCCAGCACTCCAGGAACGCGTCGCGAATCAAGTGACCATTACCGTCATACACGTGACCCAACACTAAAATATGCTCGCCTGGCGCGCCAGGCCTGGCCATCTCGTTCCAGATTTCCTGCTCGCGCGGCGCGTTGCCGGCGGCCTCCAGCGCCAGGCCGATGTGCACATAAGGCCCGGCGGTTTGCGACGGGGTTTCAGGCAGAAGTTGAACGGGCATACGCAGGCCTCCTCAGCAATTTTCGAAGTGGGTCTTGCGCTGGCCGCGCAGGACGATATCAAAACGATAAGCCAGGCAATCCATGGGATTGGCCATGCCCATGTCCAGCCGTGCGATCAAACTCTGCACCGCGTCCGGGTTGGCGATCGACTTGACGATCGGGCACATGGGGATGAGCGGATCACCTTCGAAATACAGCTGGGTAATCAAGCGCGTGGCAATCGACGGGCCACTGATGGAGACATGGATATGCGCAGGGCGCCAATCGTTGGGACCGTTGCGCCATGGGTAGGGGCCGGGCTTGACGGTGCGGAAGCTGTAGTTGCCATCGCGGTCGGTCAACGCACGGCCAACGCCGCCGAAATTCGGGTCGAGGGGGGCCAGGTAACTGTCCTTCTTGTGCCGGTAACGACCACCGGCATTGGCTTGCCACATCTCCACAAGGGTATGGGGAATCGGCTTGCCGTACTGATCGCAAACCCGGCCGGCGACGATGATGCGCTCGCCAATGGGCAGGCCGCCGTGATTGAAATTCAACAGCAGGTCGTTATCGTGGCGACCCATCTGCAGATGGGAAAAATCCGGGCCGCTGGTCTCGGATGCAGACTGGGGGATGCTCACCAGTGCCTGGCGGGGAGAGCGCAGGATCGAAGTCTTGTAGTCAGGCGTCAGGGCTTTTGGATGCCAATTACGGTCACGAATGACGAAGCGGCTGTCGTGCGCATCAGACATGTCGTTTTTCCTATTGTTATGGTGGGACGGAGGCAGGCACTGGGTTGGCAGCGACTGGTAGCCCAGTGTCCTCTTGTATGTCCCACCGTAAAATTGAAAAAATCGACCTTATGCATATCCAGATGGTTATGGATACTGGCCTTCGCGATACTCCTGGCCGACCTCGCGCAGTGCCTCCACGCACCACTGCGCCGCCGGTGTCACCGGCACCGCAGGATTGGTGCACAGCCCCACGGAACCACCCGGCTCACGCATGCCCAGGTCCAGCTCGACCAGCTCACCCTGGCGCAAGTCCTGCCTGACCGCGTCCAAAGGGGCGACCCAGATGGCCTGGCTGCACAGTACGTAGCGCCGACTCAGGGCCACCGACAGGGTTTCCAGGCGTTGGCGTGACGGCGTTATCCCGTGCTGCACGAACAGGCTGTCGGCGAATTTGCGGATCGTCGTCCCCGCCGACGGCAGTACCAACGGATAGTCTTCGAGGTTTTTGTGCCCCGACGGATCGGCGAGCACCGGATGGTCGCTACGGACCACCAGGGTCATGGATTCGCTGTACAGGTGTTCGAACGCCAGCCCGAGAATCAGTGGGCTGTCGGTCATCCGGCCGACCACCAGGTCCAGCTCACCCACGCGCAGACGGGACAGCAAATAGGCACTCGGGCCGGTCACGACACTGACCACCAGCGCCGGGTGACGGTCGTGCAGGCGGCAGACTACTTCAGGTACCAACAGGCTTTCGACGGTGGACAGCACGCCGAGCTGCACGGTAATCGGCTCATGCACACCCGAGCGCAAACTGTTGACCCCGTCGCGCAGCGATTGCACGCTCGGCCCTGCGTATCGCAGGAAGGCCACGCCGGCCTCGGTCAGCGTCGAGCCCTTTTTCCCCCGTTCGAATAGCCTGGCATCGAGCAGGGTTTCCAGTTCCTTCAGGGTCTTGGACAGCGCCGGCTGGCTGATCGCCAATTTGTCGCAGGCACGCGCCAGGCTCCCCTGGCGCGCCACCTCGAGAAAACACAGCAGATGACGGAATTTGATTCGGTTATCGATGTTCAATCGGGGGCTCTGCCTTTAGGGTTTGGCCTCTATTATTGTTGGATTTGCAGTGGTTGTGTGGTTGTCCTGGCCATTTTTTGGGGGCATATCCATTGCTGCGGTAACGGCGGCTAATGGTTTCGCCCTTACGGCGACTCACTTTTTCAAACGCCAAAAAGTAAGCAAAAGGCTTTGCCCCACCACTCGGTGCCTCGCTAGGGCTCGGCATGCCCTCTCTCCGGCATTGCTCCGTGGGTCGCCGCGATGGGCCATCCCTGGCCCAGCGCGGCTAAACCGGCGTCCTGCCGGTTTCCCCACTGCGCAATGCCTGCGTTCGGCCATCGTGGTTAACGGGGCACCCAGATCCAAAGCCAAAGCGAGGCGGCCTTAAAGCCGACCTGACTTTTACGGGTGTACCGGATCCCCTGTGGGAGCCAGCCTGCTGGCGATGGACGTCCAGACAGCGCGATCATCCAGACAGGACGCGTTATCGTTGACGTCCATCGCGAGCAGGCTCACTCCTACATGGGATCGGCGACAATCTGCGATCAGGCCACAGCCCGCACACCCGCACCTTTCCCCTCCACCTGCACATCATGCAGGGAAATCCTCGACGTCTCCGGCAATGCCAATCCACCCGCCAACGCCAGCAATGCAATCGCGATGAGGTAGAACGCCGGCGACAAATTGCTGCCAGTAGTGCTGATCAGCCACGTCGCCACCAGCGGGGCGGTGCCGCCGAAAATCGTGTACGCCATGTTGTAGGTGATCGCCGAGGCGGTGTATCGAGTGCGGGTGGGGAAGGTTTCCGAGAGCAAGGCCGCTGTGACCACTCCACACAACACCGCGCCAACCGCCAGGAGCATGACACCTGCGACGGATGCTGCGAACGAACCGGAACTGGCCATCAGGAACGATGGATACACGGCCACGATCAACAGGGCGCACGCGGTCATCACCGTCATTCGACGCCCGACCCGATCCGAATATAGCCCGGCCAGCGGGCAGATCGCCGCGGCGAACAGCAAGGCAATCAGTGACACCAGCAACGCGGTGGCGCGGCTCAGGCCACCGGCGACTTGCAGGTAGGTCGCGAAGTAGGTGGTGAACATGTAGAACGACAGCGCCGTGAGCGACACGAAGGCGCCCAGGCAGCAGATGGCCGCGCCATGGTTGCGCAAGGTTTCCTTGAGGGGGGAGTGGGCGACGGCATGCTCCTCGGTCACTGCCTGGAAGGCCGGTGTCTCATCAAGCTTCCAGCGCAGGTAAAGCCCCACCAGGCCCAGCGGCGCGGCAATCAGGAACGGCAGGCGCCAGCCCCAGCTGCCCATTGCTTCGGCCGATAAGGACGCCTCGAGCGCGTAGGCCACCACGGCTGCGGCGGCGAAGGCGGAAAATGTCGACACCGGAATGAAGCTGCCGTACCAGGCGCGTTTATCACTCGGTGCATGCTCCATCAGGTAAGCACAGGCACCTGCGTATTCGCCCCCGGCGGAAAAACCCTGGGCGCAACGGATCAGGGACAGAAGTATCGGCGCCGTGACCCCGATCGCGGCATACGTGGGCAGCAGGCCGATCAGGGTCGTCGCACCGGCCATCAGCAGGATCGTCATCGCCAGGGTGCGCTTGCGGCCGATCCGGTCGCCCAGCATGCCGAAGAAAATCCCTCCAAGGGGCCGGAACGCAAACGCCACGGCGAATACCGCAAAGGTCTTGAGCAGCGCGGCACTGGCATCGCCGCTGGGGAAAAACTGCTGGGCGATGGTTGTGGCCAGAAAGCCATAGACGGCGAAGTCGAACCACTCGACGAAATTGCCGATGCCGGCAGCCACGATCACTCTTCTCAGTGTTTTCGGGCTGACCTGTTCCGTAGTTGTGCTCGTCATGCTTGACCTCGACAGTTCGTCAGTAAGCTATCGATTATCGAGGCAGGCGCTGCAGCGGTTCACTTCAAAAGTGTCGTCCACGTAGTCAGTACCGACGTCATGCGGCAATTGGCGGGGGCAGCCAGAGGGCTTCGCCTGCACAAGGATTCGATGGGTTGAATAGGGTTGTTTTGGATTTAATGGATCCATTAAATCCCTATTATCCGTAAAAAGCTTGACTGGTATTAAGTTATTCCGCTTCAATGGATCCATAAAAACAAGCCTGTCCCGGAGATTCCTATGTATCCGAAAAACACCTGGTATGTCGCCTGCACCCCCGACGAGATTGCTTCCAAGCCCCTGGGGCGGCAGATATGCGGTGAGAAAATCGTCTTCTATCGCGGCCATGAAGGGCGCGTTGCCGCCGTCGAGGATTTTTGCCCGCATCGCGGCGCGCCCCTTTCGCTGGGTTATGTCGAGAATGGCAACCTGGTCTGTGGCTACCACGGCCTGGTGATGGGCTGTGACGGCAAGACCGTCGAAATGCCAGGCCAGCGCGTACGGGGTTTTCCATGCAACAAGACTTACGCGGTTGAAGAACGTTACGGATTCATCTGGGTCTGGCCCGGGGAGCAGGACAAGGCCGACCCTGCGCTTATCCATCATCTGGAATGGGCGGTCAGCGATGAGTGGGCCTATGGCGGTGGGCTGTTCCACATCAATTGCGACTATCGACTGATGATCGATAACTTGATGGACCTTACCCACGAAACCTACGTGCACGCCTCGAGCATCGGCCAGAAAGAGATCGATGAAGCGGCGCCGGTGACCACCGTCGAGGGTGACGAGGTGGTCACCGCGCGGCACATGGAAAACATCATGGCGCCGCCGTTCTGGCGCATGGCCCTGCGTGGCAACAACCTGGCCGACGACGTGCCGGTGGACCGTTGGCAGATCTGCCGCTTCAGTCCACCCAGTCACGTGCTGATCGAGGTGGGGGTGGCCCATGCCGGCAAGGGCGGTTACAACGCCGAGCCGCAACACAAGGCCGCGAGCATCGTGGTCGACTTCATTACCCCGGAAACCGACACGTCGATCTGGTACTTCTGGGGCATGGCACGCAATTTCAATCCCCACGACGAAGCCCTGACCGCCACCATCCGCGAGGGCCAGGGCAAGATTTTCAGCGAAGACCTCGACATGCTCGAACAGCAGCAGAAAAACCTGCTGGCCAATCCCGAGCGCAACTTGCTCAAGCTCAATATCGATGCCGGTGGCGTGCAGTCCAGGCGCGTGCTGGAGCGCCTCATCGCCCGTGAGCGCGCACCGGTTGTAGAGCTGATTGCCGCGGTCAAATAGCCAAGGGCAGCGCCCTTGAGCGCTACGCCAATCCACCCCCATTGATCCTGTTCGCGGCCACTGCGGTGGCCGGTCTTGAAGGTGCGCCATGATTGAAGTCGTCGTGACATCCCGCAACAACGAAGCCTTGGATATTTGCAGCTACGAGCTGACTTGTGCACAAGGCGGGGCATTGCCCGGCTTCAGTGCCGGGGCCCATATCGACGTGCACCTGCCCGGCGGCCTGATTCGCCAGTACTCGCTGTGCAACCACCCGCAAGAGCGCCATCGCTACCTGATCGGCGTGCTCAAGGACACCGCCTCGCGCGGTGGTTCCCAGAGCCTGCATGAGCAAATCAACAGTGGCGATCGGCTGTTCATCAGTGAGCCGCGCAACCTTTTTCCGCTGGTGGCCGAGGGGCGGCGCAGTCTGTTGTTCGCCGGTGGCATCGGCATCACCCCAATTCTCTGCATGGCCGAGCAACTGGCCCACAGCGGTGCCGATTTCGAGCTGCATTACTGCGCTCGCTCCAGTGAGCGTGCGGCGTTTGTCGAGCGACTCAAAGGCGCATCCTTTGCCGATCGCGTGCACCTGCATTTCGATGAAGAGGCCGATTCGCGACTGGACGCCGCCAGGGTTCTGGCCAATCCGGGCCCCGACTTGCACCTGTATGTCTGCGGCCCATCAGGGTTCATGCAGCATGTGCTCGATAGCGCCAGGGCCCAGGGCTGGAGCGAGGGGCAATTGCACCGTGAATACTTCGCCGCAGCGCCGGTGGACACCACTGCCGATGGCGTGTTCCAGGTCAAGCTTGGCAGGAGCGGGCAGGTGTTCGACATTCCGGCGGACAAGACGGTGGTCCAGGTGCTGGAAAGCCACGGTGTCGAGATTGCGCTTTCCTGTGAGCAGGGCATCTGCGGAACCTGCCTGACCCGTGTGCTCGAAGGAGTGCCCGATCACCGTGACCTGTTCCTGACCGAGGAAGAGCAGGCTGCCAATGATCAGTTCACGCCCTGCTGTTCGAGGTCCCGCTCAGCGCTGTTGGTGCTGGATCTTTAAGCCAGTCGATCATTCGCCGCGCGCGATCACTTTCATCCGTTCGCTATTGCTGATTGCGCCGAAGACCTCGGCGTAACGCAGTGTCGCATTGGCGTGTTCGCGCATGATGGCTTCAGCGCGTGCGCCCTGGCGGCTGACCAGCGCGTCGAACACCGAGTGGTGTTGCATGTGGGCAAAGTTGAAGCGCCGGTATTCGCGCGCCATGTCTTCACGATCGATCGCCAGCGCCGACACTGAAGCGAAGGGGCGATGGTCGTTGCGCGCCAGGGCTTCGGCAATGGCCGGGTTGGCGCTGCTTTCGACGATCACCTGATGAAAGCGCATGTTGAGGTCATGGAACGCCTCAAGGTCTTCTTCTGTCACGTAGCCTTTGTCGAACAGCGCATCGCCTTGCACCAGGCATTCGCGCAACGCCGCCTGCGCCTGTTCACTCAAACCGCGTTCGGCGCTCTGCCGTGCCGCCAAACCCTCCAGCACCCCGCGCACCTCGACGGCTCCGGCGATATCGTCGGCACTCACCGAGCGTACCTGATAGCCCCGTCCGCCATGGCGCACCAGCAAGCCTTCCTGTTCCAGGGTAACGAAAGCCATGCGCACCGGCATGCGCGAGACGCCGAAACGTTCCGCCGTCGGAATTTCCATCAGGCGTTCGCCGGCCGCCAGCTCGCCCGAGGCGATCATTTTGCGCAGTGCGACTAGCACCATTTGACCCGGTTTGCTCATGCAGGCGACTTCCAGAGGGTGGTTCGCCATAGTAACGCAAGGAGGGGGCAGATGCAGGGGCGACAAGCGCCCCTGGTGGGGAGGGTCAGAGTGACAGTGGGTAGCTGACGATCACACGGGTCTGATCGAAGTCACTGTTGAAACTGCGACGGTTGGTGGCGTTGTTGATCCGCACGCTGAGGTTTTTCAGTGGGCCACTTTGCAGGGTGTAGCTGACCTCGGTGTCACGTTCCCATTCCTTGCCATTGCTGCCAGCCCTGGTGGTGGCGTTGTCGCCGTGGCCGTAGCGGGTCATCAGCAACAAGCCGGGGATGCCGACGGCGACAAAGTTGTAATCATAGCGAGCCTGCCACGAACGCTCATCGGCGTTACTGAAGTTGCCATTGAACATGTCATTGCCCAGGGTGCGGCCACTGCTGCCATACACGGACATCCAGCCGGTGTCGCCGCTGACTTTTTGCAGCCCCAAGTACAGGGTATGGCCACCCAGGTTGGCCGAGAACAGCCCGTAGGCGGTATGACTTTGCACGTTGCCGATAAGGGCGCTGCCGTCATCCTTGTCGACGAAATAGCCCAGGTTCGCGCCAAGGGTCCAGTCACCGAGTTTCTGTTTGTGCAGCAGGTTCAGATAGCTTTGCTGATAGATGTCTTGGAGCTGCGAATGCCAGGCGCCGATCAGGGTCTGTTGTTCGTTGAAACGGTACTCGGCGCCTGCATAGTTGAAACCGTCCGACATGACGGTAGGCGCCGCCCAGGCCGATAGGTCTTGCATGTTCGAGGAGTTGCGCAGGCTCACGTCGGTGTATCGACCTGCCTGCAGGTTCAGGCCAGGGAGTTCGCGGGACACCAGCATGGTGCCCTGGAAGGTCTGTGGCAGCAGGCGTCCGTCGTCGTAGCGCAACAGCGGAATATCCGGCATGAGCTCACCCAGCATCAGCTCCGTCTCGGACAAGCGCATTTTTGCCGCCACCCCGGCGCGCCCGTAGTTGTCGGCGGCGTGACCATCGTCGTGCACCGGTAGCAGCTCCGAACCGCTACGTTGGGGGCCACTGTCGAGCTTGACGCCGAGCATCGCTATGCCGTCCAGGCCAAAACCGAGCAAGCCAGGGGTATAACCGGAACTGAATTTGAGGATCGCGCCCTGGGCCCATTCTTCGATCTTGCTCTTGCTGGCGCCGGGATCGTTGAAGTCACGATTGAAGTAGTAATTTCGCAGCATCAGGCTGGTCTTGGAATCTTCGAAAAAGCCGCCGCTCTCGGCTTGTGCCGAAGGTACCAGGGCAAGCGCCATTGCACCGCCGAGCAGAGCCCGGGGCGGGAGAGAAAGGTAAGTCATTATTGTTGTTTTCCTGGAGGTGTAGTCGGCAGCGAGGGCGGGGCCTCGCTACCTGTTTTTTTCTATCGGTTCAGGCCTGGCTGAGTGCGGCACCCGGTTGCGCCTGGACCTTGGGCCGCAGTTGCAGCAACACGATGGCGGCAATCACGAACACCACGGCAAACACCCCATACAGGTGCAGTGGCTGCCAACCGCTGTCGAGCAGCAGGCCCGCGACGGTCGGCGAAAGGATGGCGCCGATGCGTCCGATACCGATGCCCCAGCCGACCCCCGTCGTGCGCACCGAAGCGTCGTAGACGATCGGCGACAGTGCGTACAACCCGGCCACGCAACCGTTGGAGAACAGCCCGATCAACAGCCCCAGGCCGAGAGCCATTGATACCGATGAAGCGGAGCCGACGAACAGTACCAACAGGCCCGCGGTGATCAACATGAACAGCGACAGCACCCGGGTCAGCCGCCAACGCGAGGCCAGGCCGCCAATCAGCGCGGCGCCGAAGATACCGCCGACGCTCAGCAGCACACCGCCACTGATGCCTTGCTGTGCCGACAGCCCTGCCGAGACCAGCAGCTTCGGCGTCCAGCTCATCACGAAGTAGAAGCCGAACATCACCAGGAAGAACAACAGCCAGATCAGCAGCGTGGTGCGCCGCGAATCGGGCGAGAGCAACTGCGCCAGGCGCCCACGGCCTGAAATCGGCGCAGAGAGGGCGACAGGCAGTTCGCGCAGTGCCGGCTGGCCGAGGCGGGCGGCCAGTCGATTGATGCGTGCCAGTGCATTCGCCGGGCGGCGGGCGATCAGGAAGTCCAGGGATTCCGGCAAGTACAGCAGCACCAGGGGAATCACCGCCAGGGTCACGGCGCCACCGAACAGGAACACCGAACGCCAGCCAAAGTGCGTCAGCAACCACACCGACAACAGCCCGCCCAAGGTCGCACCCAAGGCATAACCGGTCGATTGCAGGCTCACCGCCAGCCCGCGCCAGCGTTTGTTGGCGTATTCACTGGCAATCACGTTGCTGCTGGCCAGGATCCCGCCGATACCCAGGCCGGTCAGCCCGCGCAGCAGCGCCAGTTGCAGCGGCGTCTGGCTCAGAGCCGACAGCAGCATGCCGGCCCCTGAGAGCAGCAGGCACAGCAGAATCAGCGGCCTGCGGCCATATCGATCCGCCCACGGAGCAATGAACAGCGAGCCCGCCGCCATGCCAAACAGCCCGGCACTCAACAGCAAGCCGATCTGCGCGCCGTTCAAGCCCCATTCGGCGGACACCGACGAGGCCGTGAAGGCCATCACCAGCACGTCGAAGCCATCGATCATGTTCAGGACAATACAGATGCCCACCGCTAGCCACTGGAAGTGCGCCATGGGGCGCTCATCTACCACGCTCTTCAGATCGACACTCATGGCTGCCCCTCGAGAAGAGGCTGGGTAAAGGCAAAGCGAGAAAGGCACGCGTTGGTGGGTGCAAGCCGAAGCTTGAGCCCGATTGAGAAGTCATTCATCCCGACACCCTTGTTATTTTTATGAGCGGGCAGGCGCTGTACCTGACACCGTGCAGTGCCAGTCAATCAATATATGGATCCATTGAAAAGTGGTTTTGATTGGGTTTTTACCGATTGGTTTCTAATTTTCTTATTAAAGTAATATAAATCAAATACTTATGAGCTATAACAAAGTGTTCGATTATCGATCATGATTTTATGTTTCGAATAAAGGATCCATTACTGGCGGATGTCAATTCGGCACACCGCGCAATTCATGAGCGGTGTGCCTCCCGGCGTGCATGTCTTTCCAGACGTCGGCGCTGTATCAGGTCGCGCGAGCCAGAATGGATTTTGCGCGAGCAATGACCGGTGCATCGACCATTTGCCCATCGAGAACGAAAACGCCCTCACCTGAACGGGTGGCTTCGATAATGCGCTGCGCCCAGTGCAATTCTTCCAGGCCGGGTTTTAGTGCCTGATGAATGATCGCGACCTGGGTTGGATGGATACACAACGCGCCGCCAAAGCCCATGTCCCGGGCAAATTGCATCGCACCCAGCAGCCCGTCGGTGTCCTGAATCGACGGAAAAACCCCGTCCAGCGCTGGAGCGAGTCCAGCAACTCGCGTAGCGAGCAAAACGGCGTAGCGAGCGTGGCCAAGAATTTCTTCAGCGCCAGCACTGCCTGTCGTCAGGTTCAGGTCCAGGCTCAGATCGAGGCTGCCGAACGACAAGCGCTCGACGGCTCGGGCATTGGCAATCTCGTCAAGTTTGGCCAGGCCCCTGGCGCTTTCGATAATTGGCCAGATGGGTTTTTCGGTACCGGCAGCCGTGGCGACCTGTGCCGCACTTTCTGCCTTGGGTAACAGAATGCCTATGACGCCAACGTGGCGCCGGCAAAGCTCCAGGTCCGCCATATGGGCTCGGTGCTCCGGGGCATTGACCCGAACCAGAATCCGCGCATCCGGGGTTTCGCGCAGAAAAGTGTCAAGATTGTCCCTGGCCTGTTCCTTGAGGTTTTCCTGCACGGCATCTTCCAGGTCGACGATGACCCGGTCCGCGCCGCTGGCGACCGCTTTAGGGATGCGCTCGGGTCGAGTGGCAGGCACGAAAAGGGCGGAGCGAACGATTGATGTGTTCATGGCGTGGCTCCGTTGCTGAACTCGATCTCGCCGATCTGTGCGGTGCCGTCCTGATTGCCAGCCCAGACCTGTGCCTTGCCGCTCTCGATCACACGTCCGCCCACCTCGAATGGTTGCGGGGAAATCAGCGGGCGTACGCCGCGGAAGGTGAAACGCTCCAGGCGCGCGGTGGGATGCGCTTTGGTAAAGGCGCGCAAGTTCAACGTGGCGATCAACGGACCGTGAACCACCAGCCCCGGATAACCCTCGGTCTCTGTCACATACGGCCAGTCATAGTGAATCCGGTGACCATTGAAGGTGACGGCGGAGTAGCGGAACAGCAGGGTTGGGGAGGGCTCGACCCGTTCCTGCCATTGGCCTTCGGGCAGCGTTTCGGTACCGGTGAGTTTGGGCGGCACAGGTTCACGGTAAACGATGTCCTGTTCATCCTGCAGGGCGCGCTTGCCGTCCTGGAAAAACTCATGGCGTACCGTGACGAACAGCAAGGAACCCGTGCGACCGTGCTTTTCCTCGACGTTGAGAATGGTCGATACACAGGTCACTTCTGCCTCGACCTTTAGTGGCTGGTAAAACTCGATTCGGCTACCCGCCCACATGCGATTGCGCTGATGGGCTGGCGGCAAAAAGCCCCCGAGCGCTGGATGACCATCGGGCCCCAATTCGCTGGCGACCACGGGCTCCTGAAAAAATGCCCAGTGCCACAGGGGCGGCAGCGGCTCTCCGGGTTGGGGTGTCGGTTCGCCCAATGTCGCGGCAATGCGCCTGACCAGAGTTGAACTGATCCGGTCCTGGATTTCCTGACGGCGTCCAATCCAGGCGGAAAAATCGGAACTGCTGCTCATGTTCTTTGCTCCGTTTAGTCAGTGATCAGGCCAGGGTGGCCAGTTCTGGAATCGCTTCAAATAAATCCGCCACCAAGCCGTAATCGGCCACCTGGAAGATCGGCGCTTCTTCGTCCTTGTTGATCGCAACGATCACCTTGGAGTCTTTCATGCCGGCCAGGTGCTGGATCG
>NZ_JBIUYA010000054.1:0-20724 GCF_044744285.1 Pseudomonas sp. NPDC087336
CCCGGCGATCGGCGTAGTCGATACCAACAGCAGCCCGGAAGGCGTTGACTACATCATCCCAGGCAACGATGACGCAATCCGCGCTATCCAGCTGTACATGGGTTCGATGGCTGACGCTGTTATCCGTGGTCGCAACAACGTTGCTGGCGGCACCGAAGTTTTCGTTGAAGAAGCTCCGGCAGCTGCAGCTGAGTAATTGACGCCCTGGCGTTGACTCAGTAAGCAAAAAGGGGGCTTGGCCCCCTTTTTGCCACCTCGAAAACCGTTTGTCGGCGCCCACTGCTCTATCTGTAACGTGCGGCAGCTAACAAGGGTGGTTCGGGAAGAATTGAACGCCCGTTCGATCGGGTGGAATGGTTGATAACCTATCCAAGAGGAATTTTGAAATGGCAGAGATTACTGCAGCGTTGGTCAAAGAACTTCGCGAGCGTACCGGCGAAGGCATGATGGACTGCAAAAAGGCCTTGACCAAGGCCGGCGGCGACATCGAAAAAGCCATTGATGACATGCGTGCTTCGGGCGCCATCAAGGCTGCCAAGAAAGCGGGCAACGTTGCCGCTGAAGGCGCCATCGCCATCAAGGCTGACGACAAGTCCGCCGTACTGCTGGAAGTGAACTCGCAGACCGACTTCCTGGCCCTGCAAGACGACTTCAAGAACTTCGTTGCTGCCAGCGTAGAAAAAGCCTTCGCCGAAAAACTGACCGACGCAGCTCCGCTGATCGCCGCTCAGGAATCGGCTCGTGAAGCCCTGGTGGCCAAAGTTGGCGAAAACGTCAACATCCGTCGCCTGGTTCGCGTTGAAGGTGACGTGGTCGGTACTTACCTGCACGGTAACAAGATCGGTGTTGCTGTTGTTCTCAAGGGCGGCGATGTTCAGCTGGCCAAAGAGATCGCCATGCACGTGGCTGCAAGCAACCCTGAGTTCCTGCTGCCATCGCAGGTCTCGCCAGAAGCCATCGAGCGTGAAAAGGGCGTTTTCCTGTCCTTGAACGAAGACAAGATGAAAGGCAAGCCAGCTGAAATCGTCGAGAAGATGATTGCTGGTCGTATCACCAAGTTCCTGGCCGAAGCCAGCCTGGTTGAGCAGGCTTTCGTCATGAACCCGGAAGTCACCGTAGGCGCCCTGGCCAAGAAAGCCGGCGCTGAAATCGTTTCCTTCACCTACTTCAAGGTTGGCGAAGGCATCGAGAAGCCGGTAGACAACTTCGCTGAAGAAGTTGCTGCACAGCTGGCTGCCGCCAAGCAATAAGACGGTTTTTTAACTGTCGCCCTGAAGAGGCTGCCCGCTCACGCGCGCAGCCTCTTTTCAGATGGGTTGCCAATTTTTATTGGTTTCCTTTTGGAACTGGCTTACAAAGCCATGTTCCGATGGCGCTGAAGCAGCGTCACGCTAGAGTGAACGCCAGCTGAAAACAGCTCGCAAAGAATTTTTAAAATACGCCGCAGGAGAGATTCGCAATGGCTCAGCAGGGCAGTGGTTATCAGGCTCGCTATAAACGCATTCTACTCAAGCTTAGCGGCGAGGCCCTGATGGGCTCGGAAGAGTTCGGGATCGATCCGAAAGTTCTGGATCGCATGGCGCTGGAAGTCGGCCAACTGGTCGGCATCGGTGTCCAGGTCGGTCTGGTGATCGGTGGCGGCAACCTGTTCCGCGGCGAAGCGCTGAGCAAGGCCGGCATGGACCGGGTCACGGGCGACCACATGGGCATGCTGGCCACTGTGATGAACGCCTTGGCCATGCGCGATGCGCTGGAACGTGCCAATATCTCGGCCATCGTGATGTCGGCCATCTCCATGGTCGGCGTGACCGATCACTACGATCGCCGCAAGGCCATGCGCCACCTGAATTCCAAGGATGTGGTGATTTTCGCGGCCGGCACCGGTAACCCGTTCTTCACTACGGACTCGGCTGCCTGCCTGCGTGCAATTGAAATCGACGCCGATGTCGTGCTCAAGGCAACCAAGGTCGATGGCGTCTACACCGCTGACCCATTCAAGGACCCGCATGCCGAGAAGTTCGATCATCTGACCTACGATGAAGTACTGGATCGCAAGCTGGGCGTGATGGATCTGACGGCCATTTGCCTGTGTCGCGACCACAAGATGCCGTTGCGCGTCTTTAACATGAACAAGCCCGGCGCCCTGCTGAACATCGTGCATGGTGGCGCTGAAGGGACCCTGATCGAGGAAGGCCAACAATGATCAACGAAATCAAGAAAGACGCTCAAGAGCGCATGCAGAAGTCCGTGGAATCGCTGGCGCACAACTTCGGTCGTATCCGTACCGGCCAGGCGCACCCAAGCATCCTGGAAGGTGTGATGGTTCCGTACTACGGTGCCGATACCCCGATCAAGCAAGTGGCGAACATCACCGTCAAGGACGCCCGTACCCTGCAAGTCGTTGCCTTTGAGCGCAACATGCTGGGTGCTGTGGACAAGGCCATTGGCAGTGCCGGCCTGAACCTGAACCCGACCAACCTGGGCGAGTTGCTGCTGATCTCCATGCCGGCCCTGACCGAGGAAACCCGCAAGGGCTTCACCAAGCAGGCGCGTGACGTGGCTGAGGATGCCCGGGTTGCCGTGCGCAACATCCGTCGCGATGCCAACAGCCAGCTCAAGGATCTGGTCAAGGAAAAGGAAATCAGCGAAGACGAAGAGCGTCGCGCAACTGGCGAAATCGATGATCTGACCAAGAAGTACGTGGCTCAAATCGATGCGAACCTGGCGCAGAAAGAAAAAGACCTGATGGCCGTATAAGGGTCGCGTTTTCATGGAAAAGACCAAGCAGGTTGCACCGTCCACGGTGCCGCGCCATGTCGCGATCATCATGGATGGTAATAATCGCTGGGCGAAAAAACGCTTTATGCCGGGTGTCGCCGGGCATAAAGCGGGTGTGGATGCGGTGCGCGCGGTCATCGAGGTGTGCGCCGAGGCGGGGGTCGAGGTGTTGACCCTGTTCGCGTTCTCCAGTGAGAACTGGCAACGTCCAGCCGATGAAGTGAGTGCCTTGATGGATCTGTTCTTCAAGGCATTGCGTCGAGAGGCCAAGCGCCTCAACGACAACAACATCAGCTTGCGCGTCATTGGCGATCGCTCGCGCTTCCACCCCGAACTCCAGGCTGCCATGCGTGAGGCCGAGGCCATGACGGCCGGCGCCAATCGCTTCGTCCTGCAGATCGCTGCCAACTACGGCGGTCAGTGGGATATCGCACAAGCCGCACAACGCCTGGCGCGTGAAGTTCAGGCCGGGCATCTGCGGCCGGAAGACATCACCCCTGAGCTGCTGCAAACCTGTCTGGCCACCGGCGACCTGCCGTTGCCGGACTTGTGCATCCGTACCGGTGGCGAACATCGCATCAGTAACTTCCTGCTGTGGCAACTGGCCTACGCCGAGTTGTACTTCTCCGACCTGTTCTGGCCGGACTTCAAACACGATGCCATGCGCAATGCGCTGGCCGATTTCGCATCTCGCCAGCGCCGCTTCGGTAAAACGAGCGAGCAGGTCGAGGCTGGAGCCCGGGTTTAATGCTTAAACAACGAATCATCACCGCGCTGATCCTGCTGCCGATTGCCCTGTGTGGGTTTTTTCTGCTGGAGGGTTCCGCTTTTGCGCTGTTCATCGGCCTGGTCGTGACCTTGGGTGCCTGGGAGTGGGCGCGCCTCGCCGGTTTCACTGCTCAAGCGTTTCGTGCCGGCTATGCCGCCGTCGTCGCATTGATGTTGTTCGTCATGTACATCCTGCCGGGCCTTGCGCCATGGGTATTGGGTGCTTCGGTGTTGTGGTGGGCGGTGGCGACCTATCTGGTGCTGACCTACCCACGCTCCAGCGAGCATTGGGCGAGCGCCGCCTGCAAGCTGGTGATCGGCCTGTTGATCCTGTTGCCGGCCTGGCAAGGCTTGGTACAGATCAAGCAGTACCCGCTGGGTAACTGGCTGATCATGGCGGTGATGGTGCTGGTTTGGGGCGCCGATATCGGTGCTTATTTTTCCGGGCGTGCTTTCGGCAAGCGCAAGCTCGCGCCCCAGGTCAGCCCGGGCAAAAGTTGGGAAGGCGTGTACGGCGGCCTGGCCTTGAGCCTGGTGATCACCACCCTGGTTGCCCTGGTGCGTGACTGGACGGTGGCGCAATTGTTCAAGGGCTTGATCGGCGCTGCGCTGATCGTATTCGTCTCGGTGGTGGGTGATCTCACCGAAAGCATGTTCAAGCGCCAGTCCGGGATCAAGGACAGCAGTAATCTGCTGCCGGGTCATGGCGGAGTGCTGGATCGCATCGACAGCCTGACCGCGGCGATCCCGGTGTTTGCGGTGCTGTTGTGGATGGCTGCACCGTGAGCCGCCCTCAACAGATAACTGTACTGGGGGCCACGGGCTCGATCGGTTTGAGCACCCTGGATGTCATCGCCCGCCACCCTGAGCGCTATCAAGTCTTCGCCTTGAGCGGTTTCAGCCGCCTGAGCGAGCTGCTGGCGCTGTGCGTGCGTCACGCCCCACAGTTTGCCGTGGTGCCTGAGCCCGCTGCTGCCCGCTGCTTGCAGGATGACCTGCGCGCTGCCGGTCTGTCGACTCGGGTTCTGGTGGGGGAGGAGGGGTTGTGCCAGGTGGCTGCCGCCCCTGAGGTCGATGCGGTCATGGCGGCCATCGTCGGTGCGGCGGGCTTGCGTCCGACCCTGGCGGCCGTCGAGGCCGGCAAGAAGATCCTCCTGGCCAACAAGGAAGCGCTGGTCATGTCCGGCGCGTTGTTTATGCAGGCTGTGCGCAAAAGCGGGTCGGTATTGCTGCCGATCGACAGTGAGCACAACGCGATTTTCCAGTGCATGCCCCGGGATTTTTCCCGCGGCCTGGAAGCGGTTGGCGTGCGCCGGATCCTGTTGACCGCCTCTGGTGGTCCGTTCCGGCAGACACCCATGGCCGAGCTGGCGCATGTTTCGCCCGAGCAGGCCTGTGCCCATCCTAATTGGTCCATGGGGCGCAAGATCTCGGTCGATTCGGCCAGCATGATGAATAAAGGGCTTGAATTGATCGAAGCCTGTTGGCTGTTCGATGCCAAGCCGTCCCAGGTTGAAGTGGTGATTCACCCGCAAAGTGTGATTCATTCGCTGGTCGACTACATCGATGGCTCGGTATTGGCCCAGTTGGGCAATCCGGACATGCGAACGCCGATTGCCAATGCGCTGGCGTGGCCCGAGCGAATTGACTCAGGCGTGCCGCCGCTGGACTTGTTTGCCGTCGCGCGCCTGGATTTCCAGGCGCCGGATGAAGATCGATTCCCGTGCCTGCGCCTGGCCCGTCAGGCAGCCGAGGCGGGTAATAGCGCTCCGGCAATGTTGAATGCGGCAAATGAAGTTGCTGTGGCGGCCTTTCTCGACGGACGGGTTCGTTACCTGGAAATCGCGAGTATCATCGAAGAAGTACTCAATCTCGAACCTGTGGTTGTAGTGAGTGATCTTGAAGCGGTGTTCACGGCAGACGCCAAGGCGCGTGTACTGGCCGAGCAATGGTTGAGTCGTCACGGGCGGTAAGTGTTGCAATGCGCCGGCCCATGCAGGACTGGATTAGGAATGCGGAGAAAATAGATGAGCGCGCTCTATATGATTGTCGGCACCCTGGTCGCTTTGGGTGTGCTGGTTACCTTCCACGAGTTCGGCCATTTCTGGGTCGCGCGTCGCTGTGGGGTCAAGGTGCTGCGTTTCTCCGTAGGCTTTGGCATGCCGCTGCTGCGCTGGCACGACAAGCAGGGAACTGAGTTTGTGGTGGCTGCCATTCCGTTGGGCGGCTACGTGAAAATGCTCGACGAGCGTGAAGGCGAAGTGCCAGCTGATCAGCTCGATCAATCCTTCAACCGTAAATCGGTGCGCCAGCGGATTGCGATCGTGGCGGCAGGGCCGATTGCCAACTTTTTGTTGGCAATGGTGTTTTTCTGGGCGCTGGCGATGCTCGGTACCGAGCAAGTCCGCCCGGTTATCGGCGCTGTCGAGTCAGGTAGCCTTGCTGCCAAGGCGGGCCTGGGCGCAGGCCAGGAAATCATTGCCATCGACGGCGAACCCACTTCCGGTTGGGCTGCGGTCAATCTGCAACTGGTTCGTCGCCTGGGCGAAAGCGGCTCCCTGCAATTGCTGGTGCGTGAGCAAGGAACCACGGTGGATTCGCCTCGTGAGCTGGTGCTGGACAAGTGGCTCAAGGGCGCTGATGAGCCGGATCCGATTCGTTCCCTGGGTATCCGCCCCTGGCGCCCGGCATTGCCGCCGGTACTGGCTGAACTGGATTCCAAAGGCCCGGCCAAGGCTGCTGGGCTGAAGACCGGTGACCGGCTGTTGGCGGTCGATGGCAAGGCGGTGGATGACTGGCAACAGGTCGTCGATACGGTCCGTATGCGTCCTGATACCAAAATCATGCTGCGGGTCGAGCGTGACGGTGCTCAACTCGACGTCCCGGTCATGTTGGCCGCCCGGGGCGAAAGCAAAGCTCCCACAGGTTACCTTGGGGCGGGGGTGAAAGCGGTCGATTGGCCACCGGAGATGATTCGCGAAGTCAGTTACGGGCCGTTGGCAGCCGTGGGGGAGGGGGCTCGACGCACCTGGACGATGAGCCTGCTGACCCTCGATTCGCTGAAGAAAATGTTGTTCGGTGAGCTCTCGGTAAAAAACTTGAGTGGACCGATAACCATTGCTAAAGTGGCGGGCGCTTCGGCCCAGTCGGGCGTCGCTGATTTCCTGAATTTCCTTGCTTATCTGAGTATTAGCCTGGGGGTTCTGAATTTGCTGCCCATTCCTGTGCTGGATGGGGGGCATTTGTTGTTTTATCTGATCGAGTGGGCGCGTGGTCGTCCCTTGTCGGATCGGGTGCAAGGTTGGGGGATACAGATCGGCATCAGTTTGGTGATTGGGGTGATGTTGCTTGCTCTGGTCAATGATCTGGGTCGACTGTAACGCTTCGCTGAATTGCGAACCTGCCGCATTTTGCGGCAGTTTGTTTATTGCCAGTTGGAATAAGAAAGGACTTCATGAAACGTCTGCTGCTAACTGCGGTTCTCACCGTATTGATGATCGCCGAAGTTCACGCCGAGTCCTTCACTATCTCTGATATTCGCGTCAACGGCCTCCAGCGGGTCTCCGCGGGTAGCGTCTTTGGTGCTTTGCCGTTGAACGTCGGTGAACAGGCGGATGATCGACGCCTGGTGGAATCCACTCGTGCGCTGTTCAAAACCGGGTTCTTTCAAGATATCCAGCTGGGCCGCGATGGCAACGTCCTGGTCATTACGGTAGTCGAACGGCCGTCGGTTGCCAGTATCGAGATCGAAGGCAACAAGGCGATCTCCACAGAAGACCTGATGAAGGGCCTCAAGCAATCCGGTCTGGCTGAAGGCGAGATCTTCCAGCGCGCCACCCTCGAAGGCGTACGTAACGAACTGCAGCGCCAGTACGTCGCCCAGGGTCGCTACTCGGCTACCGTCGACACCGAAGTGGTGCCGCAGCCGCGCAACCGCGTCGGCTTGAAGGTCAATATCAACGAAGGCACCGTTGCGGCTATCCAGCACATCAACGTGGTAGGCAACACGGTCTTCCCTGATGAAGACCTGATCGACCTGTTCGAACTCAAGACCACCAACTGGCTGTCGTTCTTCAAGAACGATGACAAGTACGCCCGTGAAAAACTCTCCGGTGACCTGGAGCGCCTGCGTTCCTACTACCTGGACCGCGGCTACATCAACATGGATATCGCTTCGACCCAGGTGTCCATCACCCCGGACAAGAAGCACGTCTACATCACCGTCAACATCAACGAGGGTGACAAGTACACCGTTCGTGACGTGAAGCTCAGCGGCGACCTGAAAGTCCCTGAAGACCAGGTCAAGTCCCTGCTGCTGGTGCAGAAAGGCCAGGTGTTCTCGCGCAAGCTGATGACCACCACCTCCGAGCTGATCACCCGCCGCCTGGGTAACGAGGGTTACACCTTCGCCAACGTCAACGGCGTACCTCAGCCCCACGATGACGACCACACCGTAGACATCACTTTTGCTGTCGATCCAGGCAAGCGCGCCTACGTGAACCGCATCAACTTCCGTGGCAACACCAAGTCGGAAGACGAAGTACTGCGCCGTGAAATGCGCCAGATGGAAGGTGGCTGGGCGTCGACTTACCTGATCGACCAGTCCAAGACCCGCTTGGAGCGCCTGGGCTTTTTCAAGGAAGTCAACGTTGAAACCCCGGCCGTACCGGGTGTCGATGACCAGGTAGACGTCAACTACAGCGTTGAAGAACAGGCGTCCGGTTCGATTACCGCCAGCGTCGGTTTCGCCCAGAGCGCGGGCCTGATCCTCGGTGGTTCGATCACCCAGAACAACTTCCTGGGTACCGGTAACAAGGTCAGCATCGGCTTGACCCGCAGTGAATACCAGAGTCGCTACAACTTCGGTTATGTCGACCCCTACTGGACTGCCGATGGCGTGAGCCTGGGTTACAACGCCTTCTATCGTACAACTGACTATGACGACCTCGACGTCGACGTGGCCAGCTATGCCGTGGACAGCCTGGGTGCAGGCGTGAGCGTCGGCTACCCGATCAGCGAGACTTCGCGCCTGACCTTCGGCCTGACGGCCCAGCAGGACGAGATCAAGACCGGTGTGTATACCGTTGACGAGATCTTCGACTTCGTTAACAAGGAAGGCGACAAGTACCTGAACTTCAAGGCGTCGGCCGGCTGGTCCGAGTCGACCTTGAACAAAGGCGTACTGGCGACCCGTGGCCATTCCCAGAGCCTCGTGCTGGAAACCACGACGCCGGGCAGCGACCTGTCGTTCTTCAAGCTCGACTACCGCGGCCAGTTGTTCCAGCCTCTGAGCGACAACTACACCATGCGCCTGCATACCGAACTGGGTTATGGCGATGGCTACGGTTCGACCGATGGCTTGCCATTCTATGAAAACTACTATGCTGGTGGTTTCAACTCGGTTCGTGGCTTCAAGGACAGCACCTTGGGTCCTCGCAGTACGCCAAGTACCGGCAAGAACCCTGGCACTGCGTTCGACCCGGACCAGGATCCGCTGCCGTTCGGTGGTAACGTGTTGATCCAGGGTGGTGTGGAAGTTCTGTTCCCGCTGCCGTTCGTCAAGGATCAGCGTTCCCTGCGCACTTCGGTATTCTGGGATGTGGGTAACGTATTCGATTCGTCGTGCTCTGATACCACCAACGCTGATGGCACGAAGTCCAACACCAAGTGCAACGACATCAGTCTGAGCAATATGGCCAGTTCCGTCGGTGTGGGTGTGACCTGGGTTACCGCACTGGGTCCTCTGAGTTTTGCGCTGGCGATGCCAGTCAAGAAACCGGATGACGCTGAAACTCAAGTGTTCCAATTCTCCCTCGGCCAGACGTTCTAAGCGTCTGCCCCAAGATAACGACAATGGATTTTGTAGGAGTGCATCGTGCGTAAGTTGACTCAATTGGTTCTCCTGGCTTCCGTACTGGTTGCAGGCCCGGCATTTGCCGACATGAAAATCGCTGTTCTGAACTATCAGATGGCTCTGCTGGAGTCGGATGCGGCCAAGAAATACGCCGTGGATGCCGAGAAGAAGTTCGGTCCACAGCTGAGCAAGCTCAAGACGCTGGAAAGCAGCGCCAAGGGCATCCAGGATCGCCTGATGGCCGGTGGCGACAAAATGCAGCAAGGCGAGCGTGAGCGTCTGGAGCTTGAGTTCAAGCAAAAGGCTCGCGACTTCCAGTTCCAGTCCAAGGAACTGAACGAAGCCAAAGCCGTTGCCGACCGTGAAATGCTGAAGCAGCTCAAGCCGAAACTGGACAGCGCTGTGGAAGAAGTCATCAAGAAAGGTGCTTTTGACCTGGTCTTCGAGCGTGGTGCAGTGATTGATGTCAAGCCTCAGTACGACATCACGCGCCAGGTTATCGAGCGCATGAATCAGCTGAAGTAATCCATGACCGTGACCATTAAGCTCGGCCAGTTGGCCGAGTTCCTCGGCGCCACGCTACGTGGCGACCCGGAGAAAGCAATTACTGGGCTAGCCACCTTGCAGGAGGCTGGCCCAACTCAGTTGAGCTTTCTCGCAAACCCCCAATACCGCAAGTACCTGGCAGGCAGCCAGGCGGCAGGGCTGTTGCTCAAGGCCGCTGACGCCGAAGGTTTTGCTGGCGATGCGTTGGTGGTGCCTGATCCTTACGCAGCGTACGCGCGTATTTCCCACCTGTTCGATCCCAAGCCCAAGGCGGTAGCCGGTGTGCACCCGACGGCTGTGATTGCGGCGGATGCGGTAGTCGACCCGGCGGCGAGTATCGGTGCATTTGTGGTCATCGAAAGCGGGGCGCATATTGCTGCCGGTACGACCGTGGGGGCGCATTGCTTCATCGGTGCCCGTAGCGTCGTTGGCGAGGGTGGCTGGCTGGCCCCGCGCGTCACGCTGTATCACGACGTGCGCGTCGGCAAGCGGGTGGTGATTCAGTCCGGTGCGGTGCTTGGTGGTGAAGGTTTTGGCTTTGCCAACGAGAAAGGCATCTGGCAAAAAATCGCCCAGATCGGTGGCGTGCTGGTGGGCGACGATGTGGAAATTGGCGTGAACACCGCCATCGACCGCGGTGCGCTGGCCGATACCATCATTGGTAATGGCGTGAAGCTCGACAACCAGATTCAGATCGCCCACAACGTCCAGGTAGGTGATCACACCGCCATGGCGGCGTGCGTGGGTATCTCCGGCAGCACCAAGATCGGCAAGCATTGCATGCTCGCCGGTGGCGTAGGGCTGGTGGGGCATATCGATATTTGCGACAACGTTTTCATCACCGGGATGACCATGGTGACTCACTCAATCACCGAGCCTGGTGCCTATTCCTCCGGTACGGCGATGCAGCCAGCCGCCGAATGGCGCAAAAGCGCGGCACGTATTCGTCAGCTCGATGACATCGCGCGGCGTCTGCGACAGCTGGAAAAGCAAGCAGGGGAAGTGACCCCTGGCGGTAATGCTTCATCAGATGGCTGATACCATTTCCATATCAAGTGTGCACAGCCGCTAGACTGCGTCCTTGATTTGCTAGCGGAGTGTGCGTCAGTCGCGCGCTCCCAATCTTTACATAGGCTTCCCCCCGAAATGATGGACATCAACGAGATTCGCGAATACCTGCCTCACCGTTACCCGTTCCTGCTGGTGGACCGGGTCGTGGATCTGGACGTGGAAGGCAAGCGCATTCGCGCCTACAAGAATGTCAGCATCAACGAACCGTTCTTCAATGGTCACTTTCCTGCGCATCCAATCATGCCGGGCGTACTGATCATCGAGGCGATGGCTCAGGCTGCCGGGATCCTTGGTTTCAAAATGCTCGACGTGAAACCGGCCGATGGCACTCTTTATTACTTCGTCGGCTCCGACAAGCTGCGCTTCCGCCAGCCTGTACTGCCGGGCGATCAGTTGATCCTTGAAGCCAAGTTCATCAGCTGCAAGCGTCAGATCTGGAAATTCGAGTGCCAGGCTTCGGTCGATGGCAAGCCGGTCTGCTCTGCTGAAATCATCTGCGCGGAACGCAAACTATGAGTTTGATCGACCCTCGCGCAATCATCGATCCGACAGCCGTCCTGGCTGACGGTGTCGAGGTCGGCCCGTGGTCGATCGTCGGCGCAGGTGTGGAAATCGGCGAGGGCACGGTAATCGGGCCACACGTTATTCTCAAAGGCCCGACCCGAATCGGGAAGCACAACCGTATCTACCAGTTTTCCTCGGTAGGTGAGGACACGCCCGATCTGAAATACAAAGGCGAGGAAACCCGCCTGGTGATCGGTGACCACAACGTCATCCGCGAAGGCGTGACGATTCATCGTGGGACCATTCAGGATCGTTCGGAAACGACCCTGGGCGATCACAACTTGATCATGGCCTACGCCCACATCGGTCACGACAGTGTCATCGGCAACCACTGCATCCTGGTCAACAACACGGCGCTGGCCGGCCATGTGCATGTCGAAGACTGGGCGATCCTGTCCGGTTTCACCCTGGTTCACCAGTATTGCCACATCGGCGCCCACAGCTTTTCCGGCATGGGTACCGCCATTGGCAAGGACGTCCCGGCCTATGTCACGGTGTTCGGCAATCCGGCCGAAGCCCGCAGCATGAACTTCGAAGGCATGCGCCGTCGCGGTTTCAGCGAAGACGCGATCCACGCCCTGCGTCGTGCCTACAAGGTGGTCTATCGCCAGGGGCTGACGGTTGAGCAGGCGCTCGCCGAATTGGCCGAATCCTCTGCCCAGTTCCCTGAAGTGGCGGTATTCCGCGATTCCATACAGTCCTCGACCCGCGGCATCACCCGCTAATCATGGCCAATATGCGTATTGCGCTGGTGGCGGGCGAGGCTTCCGGCGACATTCTGGGCGCGGGTCTGATGCGTGCGCTCAAGGCGCGCCATCCGGCGGTCGAGTTCATCGGCGTTGGCGGCCCATTGATGCAGGCCGAGGGCCTGACGTCCTATTTTCCCATGGAACGCCTGTCGGTCATGGGCCTGGTGGAAGTGCTGGGCCGCTTGCGTGAATTGCTGGCGCGCCGCAAAAAGCTGGTGGCCGACCTGATCGCCGCGAAGCCGGACGTATTCATCGGTATCGACGCCCCGGACTTCAACCTCAATATCGAACTCAAGCTGCGTCAGGCCGGGATCAAGACCGTGCATTACGTCAGCCCGTCGGTCTGGGCGTGGCGGCAGAAGCGCGTGCTGAAGATTCGCGAAGGTTGCGACCTGATGCTCACGCTGTTCCCGTTCGAAGCGAAATTCTACGAAGAGAAAGGCGTGCCGGTGCGGTTTGTCGGGCATACCTTGGCCGATGCCATTCCGCTGGAAGCCGACCGTGCTGCTGCGCGGGCCGAGCTGGGATTGCCTGACGGGCCGTTGGTTGCGCTGATGCCTGGCAGTCGTGGCGGCGAAGTCGGTCGTCTCGGTGCCTTGTTTCTCGATACGGCCCAGCGCCTACGGGCAATGCGCCCCGGTGTGCGGTTTGTAGTGCCTTGCGCCAACCCACAGCGCCGGGCGCAGCTGGAAGAGCTGTTGGCCGGTCGCGATTTGCCGCTGACCTTGCTCGACGGCAAGTCCCATCTGGCGTTGGCGGCATGCAATGCCGTGCTGATTGCCTCCGGTACAGCAACGCTTGAAGCCCTGTTGTACAAGCGGCCGATGGTGGTCGCCTATCGCCTGGCACCGCTGACGTTCTGGATTCTCAAGCGTATGGTGAAAAGCCCCTACGTGTCCTTGCCGAACCTGCTGGCCCAGCGCCTGTTGGTGCCCGAGTTGTTGCAGGACGATGCCACGGTAGAAGCGCTGGCCCAAACCCTGTCGCCGCTGATCGAGGGTGGCGAAGAGCAAACCCGTGGTTTTGATGAAATTCACCGGACACTTCGTCTGGATGCCTCCAATCAGGCTGCGGATGCAGTGCTGAACCTGATCGACCCGGTAAAATGAGTAAAAAAAGTATGCAGATGGGGCTGGATTTCACCTTGGTCGCCCAGGTTGAAGAATTGGTAGCCGGAGTCGATGAAGTCGGTCGCGGACCGCTCTGTGGCGCGGTGGTCACGGCTGCGGTGATTCTTGATCCGAACCGTCCGATCCTCGGGCTCAACGACTCGAAGAAACTCACCGAGGCCCGCCGCGAGAAGCTCTTCGACGAAATCTGCGAAAAAGCCCTGAGCTGGTGCATTGCCCGCGCGGAAGTCGAAGAAATCGACGAGCTGAACATCCTTCACGCCACCATGCTGGCCATGCAGCGCGCGGTCGCCGGGCTGCATGTCCAGCCGAAACTGGCGATGATTGACGGCAACCGTTGCCCGAAATTGCCGATGCGCTCCGAAGCGGTGGTCAAGGGCGATAGCAAGGTGCCAGCCATCGCCGCGGCATCGATCCTGGCCAAGGTCAGTCGTGACCGTGAAATGGCTGCTTTCGAATTGATCTACCCCGGTTACGGCATCGGCGGACACAAAGGCTACCCGACGCCCGTTCATCTGGAAGCGCTGGCACGCTTGGGCCCGACGCCGATTCACCGGCGCTCGTTTGCCCCGGTACGCCTCGCTTATGAAGCGCGCGAAGCACTCATCGAGAGTTAGTCGCAAGGCTGATTTTTTCTACCAAGGCCCGGTACAATCCGGGCCTTGTTGTCTTTACGTTCACAGACAGGATCACTATGCCGGCTTCATTCGTTCACCTGCGCCTGCACACTGAATACTCCCTGGTCGACGGTCTGGTGCGGATCAAGCCGCTGGTCAAGACCCTGGTCGGCATGAACATGCCTGCCGTAGCGGTCACTGACCAGAACAACATGTGTTCCCTGGTCAAATTCTATAAAAACGCCATGGGTGCCGGGATCAAGCCGATCTGCGGCGCCGACCTGTGGCTGTCGAACAAGGATCCGGACAACCCACTGAGCCGGATCAGCCTGCTGGTAATGAATGCCGCGGGATATCGCAATCTCACCGAATTGATCTCTCGCGGTTTCATCGACGGTCAGCGCAACGGCTCGATCATCGTCGAGCGCGAATGGGTGGCCGAAGCCAGCGACGGCCTGATCATGCTGTCTGCGGCCAAAGAGGGTGAAATCGGCCAGGCCATGCTCAGCGGCAACCCGGATGAAGCGGAAAACCTGGCGCGTGAATGGATGGCGGTTTTCCCGGATCGTTTCTACCTGGAAATCCAGCGCACCAACCGCCCCAACGATGAAGAGCAACTGCACGGCGCCGTGGCGCTGGCCGAGAAAATCGGCGCACCGCTGGTTGCCACCAACGACGTGCGCTTCATCAAGCAGGAAGATTTCGCCGCCCACGAAACCCGCGTGTGCATCGGCGAAGGCCGGGCCCTCGATGACCCGCGACGTTCGAAGAACTACAGCGATCAGCAGTACCTCAAAAGTGCCGAGGAAATGGCCGAGCTGTTCAGCGATATTCCCGAGGCGTTGGAAAACACCGTCGAGATCGCCAAGCGCTGCAACATTGAAGTCAAGCTGGGCACGCACTTCCTGCCCAACTTCCCGATCCCCGATGGCATGACCATCGACGAATACTTCCGCAAGGTGTCCTTCGATGGCCTGGAAGAGCGACTTTCCGTCCTGCTGCCCAAGGACACCACCGAAGACTATGAAGCCAAGCGACAGGTCTATGTCGACCGACTGAATTTCGAACTGGATATCATCATCCAGATGGGCTTCCCCGGTTACTTCCTGATCGTGATGGACTTTATCCAGTGGGCCAAGAACAACGGCGTGCCGGTTGGTCCTGGCCGAGGGTCGGGTGCCGGATCGCTGGTGGCCTACGTGCAGAAGATCACCGACCTTGACCCGCTGGAATACGACCTGCTGTTCGAACGTTTCCTTAACCCGGAACGGGTCTCCATGCCCGACTTCGACGTTGACTTCTGCATGGACGGTCGGGATCGGGTGATCGACTACGTGGCCGAGAAATACGGCCGCAACGCGGTAAGCCAGATCATCACCTTCGGTTCCATGGCGGCGAAAGCGGTGGTGCGCGACGTGGCGCGGGTGCAGGGCAAGTCCTACGGCCTGGCGGATCGTCTGTCGAAGATGATCCCGTTCGAAGTCGGCATGACCCTGGAAAAGGCCTACGAACAGGAAGAAATCCTGCGTGACTTCATCAAGGTCGATGAAGAGGCGGCGGAAATCTGGGAGATGGCCCGCAAGCTTGAGGGCGTTGTGCGTAACGTCGGCAAGCACGCCGGTGGTGTGGTGATCGCGCCGACCAAACTGACTGACTTCTCGCCGATCTATTGCGACGAAGCCGGCGATGGCCTGGTAACCCAGTTCGACAAGGACGACGTCGAGGCGGCCGGCCTGGTGAAGTTCGACTTCCTCGGCCTGCGGACCCTGACGATCATCGACTGGGCGCTGAAAACCATCAACCGCGACCGCGCCAAGGTCAACGAACCGCCGCTGGACATCGCGTTCATCCCGCTGGATGACAAACCGACTTATACCTTGCTGCAGAAAGCCGAAACCACCGCGGTGTTCCAGCTTGAATCGCGCGGCATGAAGGAGCTGATCAAAAAGCTCAAGCCCGACTGCCTGGAAGACTTGATCGCACTGGTGGCACTGTTCCGTCCGGGCCCGCTGCAATCGGGCATGGTGGACGACTTCATCAACCGTAAGCACGGTCGCGCCGAGCTGGCGTATCCGCACTCGGACTACCAGTACGAAGGCCTCAAACCGGTGTTGGCCCCGACTTACGGCATCATCCTGTATCAGGAACAGGTGATGCAGATTGCCCAGGTCATGGCTGGCTACACCCTCGGCGGTGCGGACATGCTGCGTCGGGCGATGGGTAAGAAAAAGCCCGAGGAAATGGCCAAGCAGCGCGGCGGTTTCATCGAAGGTTGCGCCACCAATAACATCGATGCCGACCTCGCCGGTAACATCTTCGACCTGGTAGAAAAATTCGCCGGTTATGGCTTCAACAAATCCCACTCCGCGGCTTACGGCCTGGTGTCGTACCAGACCGCGTGGCTGAAGGCGCACTATCCGGCGCCGTTCATGGCCGCGGTACTCTCGGCGGACATGCACAACACCGACAAGGTCGTGACCTTGATCGAAGAAGTGCGCACGATGAAGCTGCGTCTCGACGCGCCGGACGTGAACACGTCCGAGTTCAAGTTCACGGTGAACGACGAAGGCCGGATCATCTACGGCCTGGGCGCGATCAAGGGTGTGGGCGAGGGGCCGGTGGAGGCGATCACCGAAGCGCGGCTGGACGGTCCGTTCAAGGATCTGTTCGATTTTTGCGCCCGGGTCGACCTCAAGCGCATCAACAAACGCACCCTCGACGGCTTGATCCGCAGCGGTGCGCTGGATCGCCTGGGGCCGTATTTCCACGACGAAGCCAAAGCCTACCAGGCCAATATCGACCGCAACCGCGCAGTCTTGCTGACCGCGATGGAAGAGGCGATCAAAGCCGCCGAGCAAACCGCTCGCACCCATGACAGCGGCCATGCCGACCTGTTTGGCGGGCTGTTCGTGGAAGAAGACGCCGACGTCTACGCCAATCACCGCAAAGCCAAGGAGCTGACCCTAAAGGAGCGGCTCAAGGGCGAGAAAGACACCCTGGGGCTGTACCTCACCGGTCACCCGATCGACGAATACGAAGGCGAAATCCGCCGTTTCGCCCGTCAGCGCATCATCGACCTGAAGCCGGCGCGGGACACCCAGACCGTTGCCGGCATGATCATCGCCCTGCGGGTGATGAAGAACAAAAAGGGCGACAAGATGGGCTTCATCACCCTCGACGACCGTTCGGGGCGGATCGAAGCGTCGCTCTTCGCCGATGCGTTCCATTCCGCGCAATCGCTGTTGCAGACCGACGCGATGGTGGTGGTCGAAGGCGAAGTCAGCAACGACGACTTCTCCGGCGGCCTGCGGTTGCGGGTCAAGCGGGTGATGAGCATGGAAGATGCGCGCACCAACCTGGCCGAAAGCCTGCGCCTGAAGCTGCATGCCAAGGATCTCAAGGGCGATCAGCTACGCTGGCTGGGTGAACTGTTGAAGCGTCACCGCGGTGCGTGCCCGATCACCATGGACTACACCAGTCCCGATGCGAAAGCCTTGCTGCAGTTCGGCGAAGGCTGGCGAATCGACCCGGCGGATGCGTTGATTCAAGCCCTGCGTGACCAGTTCGGGCGAGACAACGTCTTCCTCCAATACCGTTAAGGTCAGGGTGACATTACGCAACCCTGGGCTTGAGCAGAATTTTTAATCTCGACCTGAACGCGCCTGTCCCTTATGGTAGGGCGCGAATAGACAACCGGCCGGCCCAAGCTCCCTTGGACGCCGACCCAAGACGGACGCCTATGAACCCGAATTTTCTGGATTTCGAACAGCCGATCGCCGACCTGCAAGCCAAGATCGAAGAGTTGCGCTTGGTCGGTAATGACAATTCGCTGAATATCGGCGATGAGATCTCCCGCCTGCAGGACAAGAGCAGCACGTTGACCGAAGACATCTTCGGCAAGCTGACCAGCTGGCAGATCGCGCGTCTGGCGCGTCACCCGAAGCGTCCATATACCCTGGACTACATCGAACACATCTTCACCGAGTTCGATGAGCTGCATGGTGACCGTCACTTCTCCGACGACGCCGCCATCGTCGGTGGTATTGCCCGTCTGGAGGACCAGCCTGTGATGGTGATCGGTCACCAGAAAGGCCGCGAAGTACGCGAAAAAGTTCGCCGCAACTTCGGCATGCCGCGTCCAGAAGGCTACCGCAAGGCCTGCCGCCTGATGGAAATGGCCGAGCGTTTCAAGATGCCGATCCTGACCTTCATCGACACCCCGGGCGCTTACCCGGGCATCGACGCGGAAGAGCGCAACCAGAGCGAAGCGATTGCCTGGAACCTGCGCGTGATGGCTCGCCTGAAAACCCCAATCATCGCCACCGTGATCGGTGAAGGTGGTTCCGGTGGTGCACTGGCGATTGGCGTTTGCGATCAGCTGAACATGCTGCAGTACTCGACCTACGCGGTGATCTCGCCGGAAGGTTGCGCATCGATCCTGTGGAAAACCGCCGAGAAAGCCCCGGACGCCGCTGAAGCCATGGGCATCACCGCCGAGCGCCTCAAAGGCCTGGGCATCGTGGACAAAGTGATCGGCGAGCCCCTGGGTGGCGCGCACCGTGATCCGGCGGCTGCGGCTGCCTCGATCCGAGCCGAGCTGAGCACGCAACTGGCGATGCTCAAGAAGCTCGACCACAAGGCGCTGCTGGACCGTCGTTACGAGCGTCTGATGAGCTACGGTCTCTGATCTGACGCCGTTTCCCGGCTGACAATAGAAACCACTGTGGGAGCGGGCTTGCCCGCGAAAGCGATGTAACATTCAACGAATTTGTTGACTGTTCCGCCGCCTTCGCGGGCAAGCCCGCTCCCACATTGATTTGTGTAAAGTGATCAATATGAGCCAGCCAAAGATTGATCTGTCTGCCAGGCTTCTGCTGAATCTTGCGCCCTGGCGCAATGCCCCAACCTGGCACATCGCCTTCTCCGGTGGCCTCGATTCCACCGTCCTGCTGCACCTGCTCGCACATCTCGCAAAAACCCAATCCCTGCCAGTGCTGAGCGCCATCCATGTCCATCACGGCCTTCAGGCTGTGGCCGACGCGTGGCCGGAGCATTGTCGGGCGATGTGTGAGTCGCTGGGAGTGCCGTTACAGGTCATTCGCGTCCAGGTGCAGCCCGGCGCCAGCCTTGAGCGGGCCGCCCGTGATGCGCGTTATGCGGCGTTCAGTGAGGCCATCCAGGCCAATGAAGTGCTGCTGACGGCACAGCACCGTGATGATCAGGCGGAAACCTTGCTGTTTCGCCTGTTGCGTGGGGCCGGCGTAAGGGGGCTGTCAGGGATGCCACGCCAGCGCCCGCTGGGTAAAGGGCATCTGCTACGGCCCATGCTCGATGTTACGCGCGCCGAGCTTGAGGCCCATGCATCGGAACACAAGCTGAGCTGGATCGAGGATCCTTCCAATCAGGATCGGCAGTTCTCACGCAATTACCTGCGTCATCAGGTGTTCCCGGCATTGACTGCGCGCTGGCCGCAGGCGATGGCGACCATGGCTCGCAGCGCCACGCATCTCAGTGAGGCGCAGGTACTGCTTGATGAACTTGCGCAAATCGACTTGAGCCAGGCGAACACGCCAAGTGATTTCGATTGGTTGGGCCTGTCGTCGCTGGAGCTGGCCACCCTGGAAAAACTCTCCGCCGCTCGCCAGCGCAATGCGCTCAGCCATTGGCTCGAACCCCTGACCCGACTGCCGGATAGTGACCATTGGTCGGGTTGGGTCAATTTACGCGACGCCACCGGCGACGCCCGGCCGATCTGGCGCCTGGCCGATGGCGAACTGCATCGGGCGGGTGGGCGTATCTGGTGGTTATCCGGTGCCTGGTTGCGTGCGACCCCAGCACCTCAGACATGGCTTGAACCCGCGCAACCACTGGCGTTGCCCGACAACGGCGTACTCACGCTCAGTGGGCAAATCCCCGCCGGTACGCTGCAGATCCGCTATCGTGAGGGAGGCGAGGTGATGGAACTGCCGGGCCGTGGGCATCGTGACCTCAAGCGTTTGCTCAATGAAAGCGCGGTGCCGCTGTTCGTGCGCGGCAGATTGCCGCTGCTGTACAAGGGCGAGCAATTGCTGGCGGTGGCGAACCTGCCGGGGTTGGACGGCAGTGCGCAAGGAGACTGGCATTTACATTGGCAACCACCAGGCGAAGATCAAGGTTTGAGCTGAAAGGGGCTTTCCGGTAGACTACGCTCCCTTCTTGATACAACTTCTGTGGATTCGCCTGAATTGCAGGAGTTGCCGATTACCAAGCAGTCTTTGCTGGGCGATTCCAAAAAATGTGTAGCGAGCAACGAACCGGTGTTTCATTTTCCGGTCTGTCCCAACGCGGCGGTTTTTTTGAAAGGTGCACTGTGATTAATGCAGGTGATCGGGGGCTTCGGCCTTCCTTCGCTTTCCCCGGCGGCTCGGACCGCTTTAACGCAGACTTCTAGGGTTTTTCATGACGCGCTACATATTCGTCACGGGCGGTGTTGTTTCTTCATTGGGGAAAGGCATTGCATCGGCATCATTGGCGGCCATCCTGGAGGCGCGGGGACTTAAGGTCACCATGCTGAAGCTGGACCCGTACATCAACGTCGACCCGGGCACCATGAGCCCGTTCCAGCACGGTGAAGTGTTCGTCACCCACGACGGCGCCGAGACCGACCT
>NZ_JBIUYA010000055.1:0-20648 GCF_044744285.1 Pseudomonas sp. NPDC087336
TCCCACCCCGGGCCCCCCGGCGCGCCGCCGAAGCCAGCCACCACAGTCACGCCCGGCATTTGCGTGGCCAAGGTTTCGAAAGCGGTTGCACCTGGTAGCGCCAACGCACGCGTAGGGGCCAGGCTCAGAGCTTGCGGCTCGCGCTTGGACGGATCAATGCGGTGCAGGATAGGCAGGGCAAAGGCAGCGGTTTTACCGGTACCGGTTTGCGCCTGACCAATCATATCGTGACCGGCGAGAATGATCGGGATCGACTGCTGCTGAATGGCCGAAGGCTCTTCATAGCCGGTAGCGACTACTGCAGCGACAATATTAGGATGAAGTTCAAGAGCGGCGAAGCCGCCGATTTCCTGGGTCATGGGTCTGCCTCTAAGTGCATCCGCAAAGACCCATGCTCCAAAGCTGCGCATGCCGTGTTGAGACTCAAGAGTCGCCCTGGCAGCTTTGTCGGCGGGGATTTGCGAAAACGAATGAATGAAAGAATCGTTTAGGAAGAGTTCGCTGGGCGAACGTGCAACCGAATCTGACTTCGGGGAATTGCGCCACCTAAACGCGGCCCGGCTAAAGGCCGGCGCGCACTATACCGGAATTTGCCGAAAAAGGGAGCCTTTTTTTATCGCAAAACTCCCGCCCACGGCGTTCTATCACAGACTTTGCGGATAATCGCGCCAGCGTCTACTTTTCAAAAGCCCTGCCCTGCGGGCGATGACGCTAAAACGGTTCACCCATCCGCCACAGACCTTGGGTCTGCGCCCCCTCAGCCGCTCGAGGAAATGCAGCATGAAAGAGCTCGATACCCGCCGCGTGAGTCGTGAAAAGCGTGGCCATGTCCTGTTGATCGGACTGGACCGGGTCGCCAAGCGCAACGCCTTTGATCTCGACCTGCTCAACGAATTGAGCCTGGCCTACGGTGAATTCGAAGCCGACAGCGAAGCACGTGTGGCCGTTGTCTTCGGGCATGGCGAGCATTTTACCGCCGGCCTGGATCTGGTCAGCGCCAGCGCGGCATTGACCGAAGGCTGGCAAGCCCCGCCCGGCGGCTGCGACCCCTGGGGTGTCTTCGCCGGGCCCAGGGTCAGCAAGCCGGTGATCGTCGCCGCCCAGGGCTACTGCCTGACCATCGGTATCGAGTTGATGCTGGCCGCCGACATCAACCTGTGCGCCAGCAACACCCGCTTCGCGCAAATGGAGGTGCAGCGCGGCATCTTCCCCTTCGGCGGCGCCACCTTGCGCCTGCATCAAGTGGCTGGCTGGGGCAATGCCATGCGCTGGATGCTGACCGGCGACGAATTCGATGCCCATGATGCCTTGCACCTGGGATTGGTGCAGGAAGTCATGGCCAGCGAGGATTTAATGCCGCGTGCGATTGAACTGGCTGAACGGATAGCCCGACAGGCGCCGCTGGGGGTTCGGGCAACACTGATGTCTGCCCGGCAGGCCCGCTACGAGGGCGAAACCGCCGCTGCACAAGGGTTGCCGGCGCTGGTGAAGAAGTTGCTGCGCAGCGAGGATGCGCAGGAAGGGGTGAGATCGCTGGTTGAGCGGCGGCCCGGGGTTTTCAAGGGGCTTTAATTTTGTGTTGTCCTTGATGGACTCTTCGCGGGCAAGCCCGCTCCCACAGGGTTTGTGAGCACCGCAATAACTGTAGGAGCGGGCTTGCCCGCGAAGGGGCCCTGAAGAACAGCCACTTTATGTCGCGGGGCGAATCGCCTTGATCAGCGACTGCAACGAATACCCCAACCGCGGCGCCAACGCTTCGGCTCGGGCGGTCAGGCTTTCCATGTCCAGCACCTGATCCAGTTCCGATGGCACGATCAGGATCACGTTGCCCTCCTTCACCGGCAACTCCCAGTAATGCCGATGATAAAGCCCGCGCAGCAACGCGGCACCCAGTGGCTTGCCGTCGTCGGTGGCCCATTGGTTGATCACCAGCCAGCCTCCCGGATTCAGGCGCTTCTGACAGTTCTCCAGGAAGGTCCAGGCCAGATGTCCGACCCCCGGGCCGACGTCGGTGTAGAGATCGACAAAAATCAGGTCCGCAGGCTCGGCGGTGTCGAGCAGTTCCAGCGCATCACCCACGCGGATATACAGGCGCGGGTCGTCGTCCAGCCCCAGGTACTCGATGGCCAGGCGCGGCACATCCGGGCGCAGTTCGATGGCTTCGACATCTTCCAGTGGCAGGAACTTGAGGCAGGCCTGGGTCAGCGTGCCGGCGCCAAGCCCAAGGAACAGCGCGCTTTCCGGCTGCTCATGACACAGCGCGCCAATCAGCATCGCCCGGGTATAGTCGTACTCGAGCCAGCTCGGATCGGCCGTGAACACGCAACTTTGCTCGATGGCATCACCGAATTCGAGAAATCGGTAATCGGCCACTTCCAGCACGCGAATCACGCCAAATTCGTCCTGCACCTCGGCGAGCAGATGCTCGACGCGCTCCTCAGTCATTTCGTCTCCTGATCGTCACCTGGCCTTCTTGGGCAAACAGCAACGCGATAAACCGCAGCGGAAGCGGCAAAGGCGCGATTGTCCGCGAAGCGACGGGAACAGGTCACGCACTAATTGCTGATAACATGGACATCCGAGCGTAAAACACTAGAGATCATGATGAGCCAACCCTGGAGCCCTGACAGCTGGCGCGCCCTGCCGATCCAGCAACAACCCCAATATCCCGACGCAGCGCATCTGCAGCACGTCGAGCAGACCCTGGCCAGCTATCCGCCGTTGGTGTTTGCCGGGGAAGCCCGGGAATTGCGCCGTCAGTTTGCCGAAGTGACCCAGGGACGAGCCTTTTTGCTGCAAGGCGGCGACTGCGCCGAAAGTTTCGCCGAGTTTTCCGCCGCGAAAATCCGCGACACCTTCAAGGTGCTACTGCAAATGGCCATTGTCATGACTTTCGCGGCCGGCTGCCCGGTGGTCAAGGTCGGGCGCATGGCTGGCCAGTTCGCCAAACCTCGTTCGGCCAACGACGAGACTATCGACGGCGTGACACTGCCGGCCTACCGTGGCGATATCGTCAACGGCATCGGTTTCGATGAAAAAAGCCGCGTGCCAGACCCGGAACGCCTGCTGCAGTCGTACCACCAGTCCACCGCCACCCTCAACCTGCTGCGCGCCTTCGCCCAGGGCGGGTTTGCCGACCTGCACCAGGTACACAAGTGGAACCTGGACTTCATCGCCAACTCGGCCCTGGCGGAAAAATACAGCCACCTGGCCGACCGCATCGATGAAACCCTGGCCTTCATGCGCGCCTGCGGCATGGACAGCTCGCCGCAACTGCGCGAAACCAGCTTTTTCACCGCCCACGAAGCGCTGCTGCTCAATTACGAGGAAGCCTTTGTCCGTCGCGACAGCCTGACCAACGACTATTACGACTGTTCGGCCCACATGCTGTGGATCGGCGACCGCACCCGTCAGCTCGATGGCGCGCATGTCGAATTCCTGCGCGGGGTGAACAATCCGATCGGGGTCAAGGTCGGCCCGAGCATGAACCCCGAAGACTTGATCCGCCTGATCGACGTGCTCAACCCTGACAACGATCCGGGGCGCCTGAACCTGATCGCACGCATGGGTGCGAACAAGGTCGGCGATCATTTGCCGCAACTGATCCGCGCGGTGCAGCGAGAAGGCCGGCAAGTGCTCTGGAGTTCCGATCCTATGCACGGCAACACCATCAAGGCCAGTAGCGGCTACAAGACCCGCGACTTCGCGCAGATCCTTGGCGAAGTGAAGCAGTTCTTCCAGGTCCACGAAGCCGAAGGCAGTTATGCCGGCGGCATCCACATCGAGATGACCGGGCAGAACGTCACCGAGTGCATCGGCGGTGCGCGTCCAATTACCGAGGACGGCTTGTCGGATCGTTACCACACCCATTGCGACCCGCGAATGAATGCCGATCAGTCGCTGGAACTGGCGTTTTTGATAGCTGAAACACTGAAGCAGGTTCGGCGTTGAGTCAGTAACTCTTTAGCTGCCTGATAGTCCGCCTTCGCGGGCAAGCCCGCTCCCGCAGGGTACTCGTCGTACACATTAATATTGACCGACGCGGTCATTGTGGGAGCGGGCTTGCCCGCGAAGGCGTTAGATCAGGCACCACCGACCTTAGCCAATGCCACCCGCAACCTTGCCGCACTCGCCCGCGGACAATTCAACTGAACCTGCGCCAGTCCCAACCAATCCGCCATCCGTCGCAGATTCATCGCCAGCGCCAGCATCCCCTCGTCGCCCAGCCCCGTCTCCTCCTCATGCACCGCATGCACCGCCAGCCGCCCTGCAGCCCGCTCAGCGCGCAGATCGACCCGCGCGGCAATGCGCTCATTGTGCAAAAACGGCAAGACGTAATAGCCATAGACCCGTTTACCCGGTGGCGTGTAGATCTCCAGCCGGTAGCGAAAGTCGAACAGGCGCTCGGTACGGCTGCGTTCCCAGATCAGCGAGTCGAACGGTGAAAGCAAGGCGCTGGCCTCGACCTTGCGCCGCATCTTCGGCTCAGGCAGGCAATAGGCAGGTTGTCGCCAACCCTCGACTTCGCAACAGAGCAACTCGCCGGCCTCGACCAGTTCCGCCAGGCGCAGACGACTGTCCGCTGGGCTTAAACGGAAATAGTCACGCAGATCTTTCTCGGTGCCGACGCCCAAGGCCGATGCGGCATGCCGTATCAACCCGCGCTGGGCCTCAGCCTCAGTGAGCCGCGGTTGCGCCAGAATCGTCGTAGGAATGACCCGCTCCGGCAGGTCATAAAGTCGCTCGAACCCACGCCGGCCGGCCACTGTCACTTCACCGGCGGCGAACAGCCATTCCAGCGCATGCTTTTCCGCGCTCCAGTCCCACCACGGCCCTGCCCGCTCCTGGCGAGTCGACAGGCTGCCGGCGCCCAACGCGCCCTGCTCTTGAACGCAGGCCAGCACCCGGCGAACGGTGTCCTGCTGTTCACGACCAAAACGCGCCAGTTGTTGATAAATGTCTTCGCCACGGCTTGCCCGCTGCATGCGCCAGCGCATCAACGGGTACATCGACAGGGGCAGCAAGGACGCTTCATGCCCCCAGTATTCGAACAAGGTACGCTGGCGCCCCTGGCTCCAGGCAGCCTGGTCGAGCAAGTCGGCAGAATACTGGCCAAGACGGGAA
Organism: Pseudomonas sp. NPDC087336; assembly: GCF_044744285.1. NCBI lineage: Bacteria > Pseudomonadati > Pseudomonadota > Gammaproteobacteria > Pseudomonadales > Pseudomonadaceae > Pseudomonas > Pseudomonas sp. NPDC087336. Next base: position 5,125 of record NZ_JBIUYA010000055.1, read on the forward strand.
AATAGCGGCAGGTAGTGCGAACGCACCAGTGCGTTGACCGAGTCGATCTGCAAAATGCCCAGGCGCTCGATCAATCGGTTGATCGCGGCAGGCTTGACCGGCACTGACGGCTGGCGCCCGACAAAGCCTTGGGCGGCCAACGCCAGACGCCTGGCTTGCTTCAAGGAAAAAGACTGGGATGCTGGCATCTGACGGCTCATCGGCAAGGTTCTTCCCACCTTAGCGGCAGGCGGAAAAAACACCAATGCCAACGCCTCATCGCTTGAATGGATCATCCCAGAAGGGGCGCGCTGACTCCCGGAGGACATCGGCTCGACTCAAGCCAATATCGCGCAAGCGCTCGTCGCTCAATCGCGACAGTTCGGTTCGGTCCCTGCTCAACTGCCGCCAGCGCTGCAATTGTGTAATCGCTGCCCGGACTGGCTGCCGGAGCTGGTGCAGTGCATCGCGCACGCCATGCCCTACGCCTCTCCCTTCAATGCCTTGTCGTTCCATGACACCACTCCTCAATGTTGGGGAGCGGATCTTCAGCCCGTTCTCAAACAGGCTCCAGCAAAGCTCTATGACCATCTGTTTCGAGCTCGCGCCTACCCCATCAACCCGGGCTTTGGACGGGATGATGGGGTAGTGACAGGACATTTCCATGGGTCATCGAGCCTACTTTCCATTGCCCATCGGGTCTTGCCAGAAGTGCAGTTCAGCTTCGTGCGCGACGTCGGCACGGCTCAAGCCAATGTCCTTCAACGCCTCATCACTCATGCTCGCCAGCATTTCGCGCTCACGGTGCAGTTCGTACCAGCGACTGAACTTGTGCAACAGATCGGATATCAAGTGAACCGAATGTTTTTCAGTGCCGTGAATTTCATGTTGACCTTTCATCTTGTTGCCCTCCGTTTGGATGGCCCAAGTCTCTGCCCGGGGCTAAGATCAATCCAACGAATGTTTCTGATGGTAACCATCTCGGAGATTGATGCATGTCGGCCTACCCGAGTATCGATACCGAAGTGCTGCGCACCTTCGTCGCCATCGCCGACCAGGGAGGTTTCACCCGCGCCGGTGAATTGGTCCATCGCACCCAGTCGGCCGTCAGCATGCAGATGAAGCGACTGGAAGAAGATATTCTGCAGCGCCAATTGTTCCAGCGTGACGGACGCCAGGTGCGGCTCACGGCCGAAGGCCAGGTGCTGCTGGGTTATGCGCGGCGAATCCTCAAGCTGCACAGCGAGGTGTTCAACACGCTGCGCGAGCCGCACATGGTCGGCACGGTACGCATCGGCACCCCGGACGACTACGTGATGCGTTTTCTGCCGGGGATCCTGCGCCAGTTTGCCCAGTCTTATCCGCTGATCCAGATCGAAGTGCATTGTGAATCATCAAAACAACTGCTGATGCGCCAGGACCTGGACTTGTCCATCGTCACCCGTGAGCCGGGCAGTGAAATCGGCCAGTTGTTACGCAAGGAACGTTTTGTCTGGGCCGAGGCGCAATGCTACAGCGCCCACGAGCAGACGCCGCTGCCACTGGCGATGTTCAACAGTGATTGTTTCTGTCGGATCTGGGCCTGCAACGCCCTTGATGCCCAAGGACGTGATTATCGCGTGGCGTATAACAGCGACAGCCTGTCGGCAATCATGGCGGTGGTCAGCGCCGGCCTGGCTGTCACCGCGCAACTTGAAAGCCTGATCACCGCGGACATGCGCATCCTCGGTGAAGCCGAGGATCTGCCGGTGCTGCCCGAGGCCAGCATCATGCTGGTGCGCAACCTGCATAATCCGTCACCGATCACCGAGTGCCTGGCCGAGCATATCGTCGAAGGCTTCAAGCTTTAAACGCAAGCATCACCGCACAGCACAGCAGGAAACCGCAAAACAGAGCGCGCAGCAGGCGCTCCGGCAGGCTATGGGCGATCTTCACACCCCAACTGATACTCATCAGCCCGCCGATTGCCAGTGGCACACCGATCATCCAGTTCACCTGGTGATGCACCCCATAGGTGACCAGCGTGACACCGGTACTTGGCAGTGCCAGTGCCAGGGACAGGCCCTGGGCAACCACCTGGGTGGTGCCGAACACGCTGGTCAACACTGGTGTCGCCACCACTGCCCCACCCACGCCAAACAGACCTCCCATGGTGCCGGATGCGGCACCGAGCACGCCCAGCCATGGCCATGAATGGTTCATCTGCGCCGAAGGTGCTGCGCTGGCGAGGAACATCCGCACCAGGTTGTAGGCGCAAAGCGCGATCAGGAACGCGACAAAACCGATACGCATGCTTTGCGCATCGATCCCCACCGCCCAGATCGATCCGAGCCAGGCGAAGCAAAAACCCATTGCGGCCAGCGGCAGCGCGTGACGTAACTCGATCTTGTTGCGCTGGTGGTAGCGCCACAGCGCCAGCATCACGTTCGGCACCACCATCACCAATGCCGTACCTTGGGCAATCTGCTGATCAAGACCGCACAACACGCCCAGCAACGGAATGGCGATCAATCCCCCGCCGATGCCAAACAGACCGCCGAGGGTTCCCAAGGCGGCGCCGAAAACCAGGTACAACACAAACTCAATCACGGTGTCTCTCTCCCAAACGTCAGGCGATTCATCCTACGCAACTGCTTCTGGCGCGAAAACGCACAGCAACGCACAATGGCTATGCCAAACTCGCACAGGCATCGAGCCACACATGAATCCCAACCTACTGACTGAGCAACTGGGCCTGTTTCTCGACGTGCTGGAAAGCGGCAGTTTTTCCGCTGCGTCACGCCGTCATCCACTGACCCCTTCGGCCGTGGCGCGACGCATTGACAGCCTGGAAGGCGCCGTCGGCAGCCAATTGTTCATTCGCAGTACCCATGCGGTGCGCGCAACGCCGGCAGGGCTGGCGTTTGCCGAACGCGCACGCAGGATCGTCGCCGAATTGCGCCTGGCCCGGGCCGAAGCAGTGTCCCTTAGCAGCGCACCGGAAGGCCTGATTCGTATCGATGCACCGGCCGCGTTCGGGCGGCGCCACCTGGCACCGGCGATTGCCGACTTCCTGTTGCTCTATCCCGGCCTCGACGTGCAATTGCTGTTGATCGACAGCTTTGTCGACATGCAAGGCTTAAACTTGGGCAAGGTCGATCTGGTATTGCGCGCCGGGCAATTGGCCGATACGCGGTTGGTCGCTACGCCGCTGGCGAGCATGGTACGGATCGCCTGCGCCAGCCCGGCCTACTTGCAACGCCGCGGCGTACCGAGTGATCCGGCGCAGTTGGTCGAACATGACGGCCTGGACTGGGCCGGCCTGGCCCCTCCCTTCGCCTGGCGCTTCGAAAGGGACGGCCAGATGCAACTGCATCGGCCGTCGCGCGTGCGCATGAGCACCAACAATGCCGAAGCGTTGATCTACAGCGCACTGGCCGGCCTGGGCATCGCCCACTTGCCGACCTGGCTCGTCAGCGAATACCTGTTGCGCGGCGAACTGCTGCCGTTGTTCTGCGAAAACGGCCTGCCAAAACCGGAAAGCTCCGGAATCTACGCCTTGCGTCTGCAGCAGCAACCCAATTCCCGCAGTCGCCTGCTGCTGGAATACCTGAAAACCCGTTTCAGCCCCATTCCGCCATGGGACCTGGTGCTGCAAACCCATCTGGGCCGGCACTAGCCCAGAATTGTCTGGCGCGTTAAAGATTTGCCCGCTAGATTCATGAAGATCACTGATCAAGGCTTCCCAATGACCACCAAGCGCGACACCCCGGACAACTGCGACCACCTGCTGCTGGACAACCAGGCCTGCTTCGCCCTGCACTCCACTTCGCTGATGATGACCAAGGTCTACAAACCCCTGCTGCAGGCGCTGGGCCTGACCTACCCACAATACCTGGTGATGATGGTGCTGTGGGAGAAGGACGGTTTGACCGTAGGTGAAATCAGCGCGCGCCTGTTGACCGATCCCGGTTCGCTCACGCCGCTGCTCAAGCGCCTGGAGGCCGAAGGCGTGCTCAGCCGCACCCGCAGCCGTGAGGACGAGCGCGTGGTAGTCGTCGAGCTCACCGAACAGGGCCGTGCCTTGCGCGACAAGGCCCGTGACATTCCGCAATGCATCCTCGGCGCCAGCGGGATGACCCTGGAGCGACTGCAAAAGCTTCAAGCGGAACTGCAGGAACTGCGTCGCCATCTGCAAGACAGCCTCTAACTTTCAAATCCTCGAAAATCCCCTGTAGGAGTGAGCCTGCTCGCGATGGCGTTGTGTCAGTCAACCTGGATGTTGAATGTGACACAGCTATCGCGAGCAGGCTCACTCCTACAGTCGTTTTGCGTCTGTGCGCAATTTTTTCAAAAATTTATCTTGCGCACTAACTATTAGCGCGATACATTCATCTCGCACTTACTTAGCGCGCAAACATTTAGCGCAAAACACCAAACCCGAACGAGGCTTTCACCATGCAAACTCTCTACACCGCCATTGCAACTTCCACCGGTGGCCGCGACGGTCGTGCGATCTCCAGCGACAACATTCTCGACGTCAAGCTCGCCACCCCGAAAGAACTCGGCGGTGCCGGTGGCGCGGCGACCAACCCTGAGCAACTGTTCGCCGCCGGCTACTCTGCCTGCTTCATCGGCGCGCTGAAATTCGTCGCCAGCCAGACCAAACGCAAAATCCCGGATGACGCGTCGATCACCGCCCATGTCGGCATCGGTCAGATCCCTGGCGGCTTCGGCCTGGACATCGACTTGCACATCAGCCTGCCGGGCCTGGAACAAGCCGACGCACAAACACTGGTCGAGGCTGCCCACCAGGTCTGCCCGTACTCCAACGCCACCCGTGGCAACGTCGAAGTACGTCTGCACGTATCGGTCTAACGCCGCTTTTCCACTCAGGCCCGAACAGGAAATGAACATGAACACTTTCAGCAAAGTCTTGGCCGGTACCCTTCTCGCCCTGTCTGTCCACAGTGCATTCGCTGGCGACGTTGAACACAGCACCCAGGCGTTTCTCGATGCACTGAATGCCGGAACCGGCAAACCGATGGAACAGATGACGCCCAAAGAGGCCCGCGCCGTGCTGGTGGGCGCGCAATCCGGGGTGAAGCTGACGCTGCCAAAAGCCGATGTCAGCGAGAAGACCATCCAGGTCGATGGCCAACCGTTGAGCCTGACCATCGTCCGGCCGGCCGGGGTCAAGGGCGAGCTGCCGGTGTTCATGTTCTTCCACGGCGGCGGTTGGGTCCTGGGCGACTTCCCGACCCACGAGCGACTGGTTCGGGATCTGGTGGCGGGTTCGGGTGCGGCAGCGGTTTTCGTCAACTACACCCCCTCACCGGAAGCGCACTACCCGGTGGCGATCAACCAGGCTTATGCCGCGACCCAATGGGTGGCCGAGCACGGCAAAGAGATCAACGTCGACGGCAAGCGCCTGGCGGTGGCCGGCAACAGCGTCGGCGGCAACATGGCGGCAGTGGTCGCGCTGATGGCAAAAGACAAGGGCACACCGGCAATCAAGTTCCAGGTCCTGTTGTGGCCGGTGACCGATGCCAACTTCGACACCGGGTCCTATAACCAGTATGCCGAAGGGCACTTCCTGACTCGCAACATGATGAAGTGGTTCTGGGACAACTACACCACTGACGCCAAACAGCGTAACGAGATTTACGCCTCGCCGCTGCGGGCAACCCCTGCGCAACTCAAGGGGCTGCCACCGGCGCTGGTGCAGACGGCGAGTGCCGACGTGCTGCGCGATGAAGGTGAAGCCTACGCCCGCAAACTCGACGAGGCCGGTGTGGCGGTGACCTCGGTACGCTACAACGGCATGATCCACGACTATGGCTTGCTCAACGTGGTGAGCCAGGTGCCGGCGGTGCGGTCGGCGATGTTGCAGGCTTCGCAAGAACTGAAAGAACACCTGAAATAACAAGGTCCCACAGGGATCGGGTGTACCCGCCGCGCATCGCCCCACCTTTGCAACAGACACAAAAAAGCCCGACTCAATGGTCGGGCTTTTTCATTCCTCAAGCAGTGCTTATTTAGCACGGCCTTTGTAGGAACCGCCTTCGCGGGTATCGATCTCGATCATGTCGCCGATTTCGATGAAGTCAGCAACCGACAGTTCGGTACCGTTCTTCAGTTTGGCAGGCTTCATCACCTTGCCGGAAGTGTCGCCGCGAGCGGAACCTTCGGTGTAGTCAACCTGACGCACGATGGTGGTCGGCAGCTCTACGGAAACCAGGCGGCCTTCGAAGAACACGGCTTCGCAAACGTCGGTCATGCCTTCTTCGATGAACGGCAGAACGCTTTCGATGTCTTCGGCGTTCAGTTCGTACATGGTGTAGTCAGTGGTGTCCATGAACGTGTAGCTGTCACCGCTGATGAAGGACAGGGTCGCTTCTTTGCGGTCCAGGATCACGTCGTCCAGCTTGTCGTCGGCACTGTAGACGGTTTCGGTCTTGTAGCCGGTCAGCAGGTTTTTCAGCTTGGTCTTCATGATCGCGCTGTTACGGCCCGACTTGGTGAATTCAGCTTTCTGAACCAGCCAAGGATCGTTGTCGATACGGATCACGGTACCGGGTTTGAGTTCTTTACCAGTTTTCATTGCGAATATCCGAATTTGGATGGGATTTACAAAAATCTAGGCCGCGTATCATATCCAATTTACATAAAACTGTACCAGCGCCGCGGCAAGATCGGTGTGCAAGGCCTGTTCCAGACACCACGTCTCGGCGTGATTTTGTAGCTGTGGCCAGTGTTTGCGGGTTGATTGCCAGTGGTCGGTCATTGTCTCACCGGCATTCCAGGCCCGCCAGAGACCGCTGATCGCTTCGCCAGCTGCTGGCGTCAGGTCCTTGGTGTAGAGCGCCAGGAAGGCTTCGAGCTTGTCCAGATGGACATCTTCCTCCTGCTGATAGATGTGCCACAGCATGGGCCGTCCCGCCCATTGCGCGCGCACAAAGGAATCTTCGCCGCGTACGGCGTTGAAATCACAGCACCACAGCAACTGGTCATACTGGTCCTGTCGGACGAACGGCAGCACCTGCACGGTCAAGGAGTCGCGCACGTGCAATGCCCTGGCGTGCAGATCCTGCACCCCCAGCCACCGCTCTAAGTCGCCCAGGATCCGCCCTTGCGGCACCAGCAGATGAGTGGGCGTCGAGTCGCTTGCCAATGTGTCCAGCCAGCTGGCCAACCCGGTATTTTCATAGGCAAACAGCGAAATCAGCAGCGCACCGGGCGCGCGGTCAACCCCCAGGCCTTGCAGGAAGGTTTGCTGAGCCTCGGGACTCTGCTGGAACTGTCGACGCCGTTCGAGCAAGCCGCTTTCACGCAGCAGGCCGCCCGTCCCCTTGTGGAACCCGGGGAAGAAAAAGTGCTTCTGTACGTGCTTGTATTTTACCGACGGCAAGCCGTGGCAGCCGATCACCCAGTCCTCGGCGCTCAAGTAGTCGAGGTTCATCCACAGCGGGGTTTTTTCCCGCTGGGCCATGGCGTCCATGTAGGCGCCTGGCAACTGGCAGGCGAAGGCGGCGATCACCACATCGGCCGCCTCGACCGGTTGCCAGTCGGCCGACCAATGACACACCTCGACGCCCTGCTGCCATTGCCGGCCAGCATGAATGTCGATCTGCGGACACAGGCGCTCGAAGGCACGCAGATCGTCGACCCACAAACGCACCTCCACCCCGTGCTCGGCCACCAGTTGCCGAGACAGCCGCCAGGTCACGCCGATGTCGCCAAAGTTGTCGACCACGGTGCAAAAAATATCCCAGCGGGTTTTCTTATCAGGCATTCCAGGCTCCCGTTGGCAAAGGTACCAATTGTCCGCATAAATCAGCCCGCGCAGAAGAGCCGACGCCGATTAATCTTCGTGCGACAATCGGCACTCGCCCGCGACCCCTCGCCAGGAGGCAACCATGCCCTACCGCCCTACTCCGCGCCGACCCATTGCGATTCACCTCAGCGCCCTGCAACTGACCGGCAGCATCGCCCTTGGCCTGTGGCTGGGTTTCATCGCCATCGCGTTGACCGGCTGGCTGGTGTCGCGGCTGTTTTTCAGCGAACAACTGGCACCGGTCGCAGCCGCGGTGGAGCAACTGGCCAAGCCGCCGGTGGTGACACGTCCGGTACCGGACATTCCCCCACAAAGCCCTCTGTTCGAGCAGTATGAAGAAAACCTGCGCAAGAGCGAGCAGGCGCAACGACTCGATCAGGCGCGCGCAAGCAACCGCAACCTGTCGAACCCACGATGCCAGTTCTGGTTGCAACAGGACCAGACGGCACCCAGCGAAAAAAGCCGCGCCAATGTCCTGCAATTCTGTGATTGATCATGAATAAGCACACCGTCCACCAACTGATTCTCGGCAAGCTGCGGGTCGATCTCGACATTGCCGAACGCGCCGCGCAAACCGCTTACGAAACCGCGACCCACGAAGAAAACATCGCCGAAAACAAGTACGACACACTGGGCCTGGAGGCGTCTTACCTGGCCGCCGGGCAAGCCAGGCGGGTCGAAGAAATTCGCCAGTCATTGGCGCTTTGCCAGAACCTGGCGCTGCGTCCGTATGACCAGCAACGCGGTATCGAGATAGGTGCCCTGCTCGGCCTGGAAGACGAAAAGGGCCGAGAGCAATGGCTGTTCCTGGCGCCGGATGCGGCGGGCCTGAAGGTTGATCTGGTGGGGCAACTGATTACCGTCATCACCCCGCGCTCACCGCTGGGCAAGAGTCTGCTGGGCAAGTTCGCAGGTGACGAGGTGGAGATTCTGGTGGCGGGTGCTCGGCAACAGTTCGCTGTCACCGAGGTGGTTTGACCGGCTGGCCTGCCTGCGCGACACGACGCTCTATCAGTGAACCGGCAACTCGACGCCGTCGAACAGCTCTTCCAGTTCCTGCTTGTTGTGGCACTGGATGGCCTTGGCCATGACTTCGCGGGTCAGGTGCGGGGCGAACTTCTCGATGAAGTCGCACATGAAACCCCGCAGGAAGGTACCACGACGGAAGCCGATCTTGGTCACGCTGGATTCGAACAACTCGCTGGCATCAAGCACCACCAAGTCGTTGTCAAGTTTGGTATCGACCGCCATTTTCGCCACGATGCCCACACCCAGGCCTAGGCGCACGTAGGTCTTGATCACGTCGGCATCGGCGGCGGTGAACACCACCTTGGGCGTCAGGCCGCGGTGGCTGAAGGCTTCGTCGAGCTTGGAACGGCCGGTGAAACCGAACACATAGGTCACGATCGGGTATTCGGCCAGGGCTTCGAGGGTCAGCTTCGAGAGCTTGGTCAGCGGGTGTCCCTGGGGCACGACCACACAGCGATTCCAGCGATAGCACGGCATCATCACCAGGTCGCCGAACAGCTCGAGGGCTTCGGTGGCAATGGCGAAATCCACGGTGCCGTCAGCGGCCATCTCGGCGATCTGCATCGGCGAGCCCTGATGCATGTGCAGGGCAACGTCGGGATACTGCTTGATGAAATTGCTGATCACCGGCGGCAACGCGTAGCGCGCCTGGGTGTGGGTGGTGGCGATCGACAGGGTGCCTTTCTTCTCGTTGGAGAATTCCTGGGCGATCTGCTTGATGCTTTCGACTTTGCGCAGGATCTCGCCAGCGGTGGTGATGATGCGCTCGCCGGCCGGAGTAACGCGGGTCAGGTGCTTGCCGCTGCGGGCGAACACCTCGACGCCCAGTTCGTCTTCCAGCAAACGGATCTGCTTGCTGATGCCCGGCTGTGAGGTGTAGAGACTCTGGGCGGTAGCGGAAACGTTGAGGTCGTGGTGCGCCACTTCCCAGATGTAGCGCAATTGTTGGAGCTTCATATGAATCCCTCAAAGCAGGTAGACGCCACGGGCATCAGCGACGGTATATAACTATATTAATGGTTTGAAGAATAAATCTAGAACTTTTTATCAAAATGCCATTATTCGTGTTCTAGCGATCTCCCTGGCGACGACGTTGCACCAGCGGCACCAGGTAGACCGGTACCTTGGCCAGTTGCAACACACGCGCTGCGGTCCGGCCCAATGGCGTTTCCGCACCTGCACCATGGCTGTGACTCCCTACGATCAGCAAATCCACCGAGAGTTTCTGCGCCTGGTCGAGAATCACCTGCGATGGATCCCCCTGCACCACCCGTACTGCCTTGATCCGCTCAAGGTCGTGTTCCCCCTCGTCACCCAGCTCTTCGCGAAAATTGTCGAGCACCCGCTGCTCGATACTGGCAATCACCGTGTTAAGACCCTGGCTATGAAATTCGTTCAACGCCTGCTCGTCGAGATAGCTCTGCAGCACCGATTCGGCAAACAGCCCCATGGGCTCTACGGCGTGCACCACATACAGGTCGGCATTGAATGTTCGGGCCAATTCCAGGGCATGCTGCATCACCACAGGTGCGTACAGCCCGAGGTCAGTGGCATACAGCATTGAACGAAACATATGACCTCCTCGCGTGCCGACATGGCGGAGATTGATTCAGCTTAGCAGTGCCTTGGCGAGTGCGACGTCTGGCGTAACACGTTGAACGGCGGGCTTAAAACTTTTGCTCGTTGCTTATGCCATGTGGCACATGGCCGGTGGCGACCACTTCGCGGGCCAGCTCGCAATGGCCGGCCTGATCGTCGAAAAACACATCGGCGGCAAAGGCTTCAAGAAAGGCTGACTTGGTCAGGCCACCGAGGAACAGCGATTCATCCAGGCGAATATCCCACTCGCGCAACGTGCGGATCACCCGCTCGTGGGCCGGCGCCGAGCGCGCCGTGACCAGTGCCGTGCGAATCGGGCAAGCGTCATCCGGGAACTCGCGCTGCAACAGATTGAGGGCGGCGAGGAAGCCCTTGAATGGCCCTCCGCGCAAAGGCTCCCGGGCCGCTTCGCGCTCGCTGGCCTGAAACGCTTCCAGCCCCCCGGCCTGGTAGACACGCTCGGACTCGTCGGAAAACAGCACGGCATCGCCGTCGAAGGCAATGTGCAGTTCATCGCTGGCTGCACGGCTGGCACCACCGGACAGGATGATCGCCGCGGCGAACCCGGCGTCCAGCGCACTGCGCACGTCTTCGGCGTGGGTCGAAAGAAACAGATCGCAGCCAAAGGCCTTGAGGTACGGATAGGGACTGCGTCCGCCGACAAACGCCGCACGGTAAATCGCCAGCCCATAGTGGTGGATCGAGTTGAACACGCGCAGGCCGGTGTCGGCGCTGTTGCGCGAGACCAGGATCACCTCGACGCGGGCGCGGCCGAGGTGGGCATTGAGGTTCAGGAGTTTTTGCACCAGCGGGAAGGCGTCGCCGGGCTCCAGGATTTCGTCTTCGTGCTCAATCTGATACTGCCGGTAGGCCTCAACGCCACTCGACAAATAGACCTTGTGGCTCTCACTGAGGTCGAACAATGCTCGCGAAGAAATCGCCAGCACCAGCTTGTCGTCTATGGACTTTGGCATCCCCTTCCCCCTCAGGTTGATCGACTCAGGTATTACGTCGATCGATAAAACTCAAACTGCGATACATCGCCTCGATCCGTGGCAATTCACAGCCGACGGCCTTCGCCGCGGCCAGTGGCCGGGCGTAGATGGCTTCCAGTTCCAGCGGCCGCTTGTGCAGATAATCGTGGTACATGCTCGGCCAGTAGTCGGGCATTCTCTGCGTCACCTGCAAAAGATGCTCGGCGTAGCCCGCGGGCACGTCGTGACCACAGGCGATTGCACCCTGGACCACTTCGGCCATTAGCGACCTGATCAGCTCACGGCTGTCGGCATCGGCCATCAGCGGTGTGGTACTCGCCCCGAGCAGCACGGACAGGCCGTTGTACGGGATATTCCAGACCAGTTTCTGCCAGCGCGCCTGGTGCAGGTTCGCCATGGCCTGGGCATCGATACCAGCGGCACGAAACAACCCGGCCCCCTCCTCGACAATCGCGGCACGCGCAGGCCCTTCGGACGCTGGCCCACTGTGATAGCCGACATGCACCGCCCCCAGCGCCTGATGGGTTATGACACCGGGGCCCTCGCGATGGACGCAGATATAGCAGAGACCGCCCAGCACATGCAGCGCGTCGGGGAGCAGTTCACGCAGGCTGTCTTCGACGTCCAGGCCATTTTGCAACAGCAGCACCCTGGCATTCGGCGCGGCGGCTTGCACGATGGCGGGCGCGAGATCACGGTTACTGGTGGTTTTTGCGCCGACCAGCAACCAATCGCAGGGTGGCATGTCTTCGGCCGCCGAGTAGGCTTGCACCGGATTCAACGTCAGCGCCCCATGTACTGCGCTGTTCAGTTGCAGTCCGCGCTCGGCCACTGCGCAAAACTCGCTGCGCAACAGAAAATGCACATCGAAGCCGGCCCGCGCCAGCATCGTTCCGTAGAACCCGCCGATTGCGCCGGTCCCGATAATTCCGATTGTCGGCTTGGCAACTGCACCCGTCATGGCAACTCCTCTGCTGTTCGAGCCAGCGCCCGCCCCAAGGCGGCGTTGAGCTCGGCGCCGGTCAGGCGCGATTTTAGTGCCCCGTAGAATTCGCCGTCGCGTACGACAAACAGCGCCGGCAAGTGAAAGACCTGATAGCGCTCGACCACCCCGCCATTGTTGCCGGCATCGATCCAGCACAGGCGATCGACATTCAAGTCGAGCGCAGGCAACTGCTCGCGGGCAAAACGACAGGAGGAACAGCCGACACTGGTGAAAACCACCAGCGATACGCCAGTCATCCCCAGCAGCCGTTGGTCGGCGTCGAAATCGGTCAGTTCCAATTCGACCACTATACTGGGGAGAACAATGTCAGATGGCCGACACATGGAGTCCGTGCTCATGGGACGTTTTATTCCTCATCCTGACGATATACCTGTCGAATTGACATTACTCAAACCTGAATGCATTTCAAGGCAACAGCTGCACACTATCAGCCTCGGGGGCATGGCTTGCAATTATCACCGCGCCTGGCGCCACGGTACGGCGCTGGAGGTGCGCATGCCGACCCTGAACCCGGACATGCGCTTCCTGGGCTACGTGGCCTGGTGCCTGCGACGAAAGCGAGGCTACCTGGTGGGCATCGCCTTCGTCGACGAACAGACGCTTTTCAGTGCACGGATGGGAGAACAGGTGTGCCAGATCGAGCGCTACTGCCGCCAGCATGATGCCCACAACGACCTGCAGGATATCCAGGCCCTGGCCCTTGAATGGGTCCAGCAACATGCCGACGAGTACTCCCACGACCGGGTCCACCAGGCATTTGCACAGGCCGTGCTGGATTAAACCGGGCCAGCCCATTGTCGAGCCACGGTGTAACGCGCTAAGGTTCTGCTCCCCGACGCGCTTAATTTGCTGTGCTCCGCCGCGCGGGTTCGCTGGCGGCCGGCACCCGTGACCTGACGAGTAAACGATGGCTGATTTACCGATCAACGACCTAAACGTCGCTTCCAACGAGACGCTGATCACTCCTGACCAGCTCAAGCGTGATATCCCCCTGAGCGATGCCGCCCTGCGCACCGTGACCAAGGGCCGCGAAGTCATTCGCAACATTCTCGATGGCACCGACCATCGCCTGTTCGTGGTCATCGGGCCTTGCTCGATCCACGACATCAAGGCGGCCCACGAGTACGCCGAGCGCCTGAAGGTTCTCGCGGCGGAAGTGTCCGATACCCTGTATCTGGTCATGCGCGTGTATTTCGAGAAGCCACGCACCACCGTTGGCTGGAAAGGCTTGATCAACGACCCCTACCTGGACGACTCGTTCAAGATTCAGGACGGCCTGCATATCGGCCGCCAGTTGTTGCTGGACCTGGCCGAAATGGGCCTGCCGACCGCTACCGAGGCGCTCGACCCGATCTCCCCGCAATACCTGCAGGACCTGATCAGCTGGTCGGCCATCGGTGCGCGCACCACCGAATCCCAGACTCACCGTGAAATGGCCTCCGGCCTGTCCTCGGCCGTCGGCTTCAAGAACGGTACCGATGGCGGCCTGACCGTAGCGATCAACGCCCTGCAATCGGTTTCCAGCCCGCACCGTTTCCTGGGCATCAACCAGGAAGGTGGCGTGTCGATCGTCACCACCAAGGGCAATGCCTACGGTCACGTCGTGTTGCGCGGCGGCAACGGCAAGCCGAACTACGATTCGGTCAGCGTCGCCCTGTGCGAACAAGCGCTGAACAAGGCGAAGATCAAGCCAAACATCATGGTCGATTGCAGCCACGCCAACTCCAACAAGGACCCGGCCCTGCAACCGCTGGTGATGGAGAACGTCGCCAACCAGATCCTCGAAGGCAATCAGTCGATCATCGGCCTGATGGTCGAAAGCCACCTGAACTGGGGCTGCCAGGCCATCCCGAAAGACCTCGCCGACCTGCAATACGGCGTATCGATCACCGATGCCTGCATCGACTGGACTGCCACCGAAAACACCTTGCGCAGCATGCATGCCAAGCTCAAGGAAGTACTGCCTAAACGCCAGCGCACCTGATCGGTGTTTGCCGCAGACAAAAAAACGCCGGGCTGAGCCCGGCGTTTTTTTATGCATCGGTTTTGTCGAGGGTCACTGGCTCAGCTTGGCAGCATGGCGCTGGTGACGCTCCATGTAGCGCTCGACGTAGGAGCACGAGGGAATGACGGTATAACCCATTTCCTCGGCGTACTGCAGCGCCTGTTCGGTCAGGGCCGCGGCAATGCCGCGACCGCGCAATGCATTGGGCACAAATGTGCGATAGATATCCAGGGTCTGTTTCCCCAGATCCATATAGGTCAGGTAGGCACGATGACCGTCCACATTGGTCTCGAATTGATGACCAGCCTGGTCATGGTGGATGGACAACGCCTCGCTCATCACTACTCCTCGCGGGTCTGGGATTCTGACCCCTACCTTACCGATGTTTTTCCGGCGAAGGAACAACTACGCCACCCCGTGCCTGAATCGACACCGAGAAGAGCTACACCGATCTCGCGCAACCGAGCACGTACAAATAGTAGGCGCCATTGGCAGAAATGCTCAAGGCTCGCTCGTCATCATGCGGGTTGGCAGGTGCTGCTGTGGATAACGCAGGAAACAGCTGGACCGAAGGTCTTGCAGCGGTCGACAGCCTGAACATTGCCGGATGTTGAGACATAAGACGAACGCCCCTCGTTAAAGTCACCTGAACATGGAGAAAGATATGAGAGACACCGCGCAAATTCCGAACAAAAGTGTAGACGAATCCATCTAGACGGACTTAAGCCAAGACCGCAAAATGAGCTTTGAGCCTGGGGAACTTTTCCTTGATGGCTCGCTCAAAACGGGCCTTGTAGCTGGATATTTTTTATACAACGCAGTTAAAAGTTGCTCGAAAAAGAATCAACGCCTACAATTTTTTTTGCTTCTTGCTTCACGTCAGTTTACTTACGACAAGTAATGGGTAGTATGTACGCCGGCTATTTCCTCACTCGGAGGAGACAGCCACTTAATAGAAAGTCCTTGAAGGGGAACACGATGAACAACGTTCTGAAATTCTCTGCTCTGGCCCTGGCCGCAGTTCTGGCTACCGGTTGCAGCAGCGACTACCTGTTGCCGGACGTGGCGCTGGTCAGCCCGCAAATGACCTTGACC
>NZ_JBIUYA010000056.1:0-20438 GCF_044744285.1 Pseudomonas sp. NPDC087336
CCGGCGATGCCTTTGATCATCGCCAGGGCGTCCGCTTCGCTCAGGCCGTCTTCGAGGCCGAGCACGCTGGTGCCCTTGATGCTGTCGGGAATGACGCTGGCGCCCAGGGCTTCGAGGGAGTCGAAGCCGAGGGTGTTGAGCATGGCCTGCTCGTCACCGGCGCGGGGGCCGATGTGGCGGGCGATGAATTCGTTGGCGGTGCTGAGATTGATAGTCATGGCGGGCTCCTCAGGCTTCGGCTTGGGCTTTGATCAGACGGTCGTAGGCGTCCTGATCCAGCAGTTGGCCAACAGCGGCAGCGTCAGCGGGCTGGAAACGGAAGAACCAGCCTTCACCCAGCGGGTCTTCGTTGACCAGCTCAGGGCTGGCGTCCAGCGCTGGGTTAACTTCCAGCACTTCTCCGTCCAGTGGCATGTACACGCCGCTGGCGGCTTTTACCGATTCCACGGTGGCGGCTTCTGCGCCTTTGTCGTAGGACTGCAGCTCTGGCAGTTGTACGAAAACCACGTCGCCCAGTGCGTTCTGCGCGAAAGCGGTGATGCCGACTGTGACGCTGCCGTCAGCTTCGGTGCGCAGCCATTCGTGATCTTCAGTAAAACGCAACTCGCTCATGGAAACTCCTAAGGGGGCCAGACTCGTCTGGTGGACGCGATTGAAAGCTTGGGCAATGCCCTGGTTTATGCAGGGTTACTAAGCAAGAACGCGGCCAATGTTATTTTATTGTTATAAATCAATAGGTTGCGATAATACATGGCGCAACTGAATTCGCAGGCTGTAGCGATATCGCTACAGAGGCAACAGAAGAAAAAAGCTGAAGTGGATCAAAGCCTTGCGCAGGGCTGTTTGAAGAGGGGTGTAGCGATATCGTTCCGCTGTAGCGCTTTCAGTACAGGTGGAGGTCGTTTTTGGAGTCATCCAGTGATCGTTCCCATGCGGAGCGTGGGAACGATCAAGAACCAGCGCTACGGCTTATTGGGGATGCCGTACTTGCGAAGTCGATGAGCGATGGCGGTATGAGAAGTTTGCAGGCGACTTGCCAGTTGGCGGGTCGAGGGGTAGCTGACGTAGAGCTTTTCCAGCAGGGTTTTCTCGAATTCATCCATGGCTTGCTCCAGGCTGTCGACATCCTGATCGCTCTGGCGCGCCACCGAGGTGCCAGCGATATCGAGGTCGCCAATGTCCACCAGGCTGCTTTCGCAAATGGCCGCTGCACGGAAGATCACGTTTTGCAGTTGCCGCACGTTGCCCGGCCAGCGGTTGCCCAGCAAGGCCGGGTAAGTGCCCGGCGCCAGGCGGCAGACCGGGCGCTGGATCTGTGCGCAGGCCTGCTGCATGAAATAGCGGGCCAACAGCAGGATGTCCTGGCCGCGTTCGCGCAGGGGCGGGACTTCGACATTGAGGACGTTGAGGCGGTAGAACAGGTCTTCGCGGAACAGACCTTCGCTGACCATCTTTTCCAGGTCGCGGTGGGTGGCGCTGAGGATCCGCACGTTGACCTTGACCTCGCGATCGCCGCCGACCCGACGGAAGCTGCCATCGTTGAGGAATCGCAGCAACTTGGCCTGCAAGTACGGTGACATCTCGCCGATTTCGTCGAGAAACACCGTGCCCTGGTTGGCCAGTTCCATCAGCCCTGGCTTGCCGCCCCGTTGCGCGCCGGTGAAGGCACCGGGGGCGTAGCCGAACAGTTCGCTTTCGGCGAGGTTCTCCGGCAAAGCCGCGCAATTGAGGGCCAGAAACGGTGAGTTGTGGCGGGCACTGATGGCGTGGCAGGCTCGCGCCACCAGTTCCTTGCCGGTGCCGGTTTCGCCCTGGATCAACAACGGTGCATCCAGGGCCGCCACCCGTTGCGCACGAACCTTGAGCGTGCGAATGACCGGCGACTCGCCCAGCAATGCATCGAAGCCTTCAGCGTGATCATGGTGCAATGCCGACAGACGCTCGCCGATGCGATTGGGTTGATAGAGGGTGAGCAGGGCGCCGGCGTCGGTGATCGGGGTGGCGTCCAGCAACAGCGTCTGGCCGTTGACGGTGATTTCCCGCAGCGGCAGGCGAAAGCCGTGTTCGAGCAACGCATCGAGCAGTGCCGGGTCGGCAAACAGGTCGGCGACACTTTCACCGGCCGGCTCGCGACCGTACAAGGCAATCAACGCCGGGTTGGCCAGCAACACCTTGCCGGCGCTGTCCAGCGCCAGCACCGGGTCGGTCATCGCCGCGAGCAGCGCATCGAGTTGCAAGTGCCGACGCTGGCCGGGCAGGATGTCGACCACGGTCATCGCCTGCACGCCACGCACGCTCAGCAGCGCATCGCGCAGTTCTTCGAGCACTTGCGGGCTCAGGGTCGGGGCGTCGATATAAACGTTGGGTGGAACCATTTCCACCGCATCCAGATTGAGGTTGCGCCCACCGAGCAGGGCCAGGACTTCCTGGGTGATGCCGACGCGATCGATGAAGCTGACGTGGATACGCATGGTGCGGTTTTGGGTTCTGGCGTGCGAAGGGTGGCAAGTATGCCTTGGAGCAGGGGGTAAGGTGAAATCCAGAGCGGGATGATGATCGTTCCCACGCTCTGCGTGGTAACGCTGCCATGGACGCTCCGCGTCCACACTGACGCGGAGCGTCAGGGGATGCATTCCCACGCCGGAGCGTGGGAACGATCAGCAAAGGTACCTGAGTTACTCGAAGTGCTCGAGATTTACCGGGTCGCCGGATTTCATATTCAACTTCTCCCGGATATCTTCAAACATCAAGTCGTAATGCTTGTGGATCGAGCCGATCTGACTGTGTGTCTTCGGAATTCCGTACTTCTCGGCAATTCTCGTCACATCCCTGGCGAAGTTGTAGGCCTCTTCCTTGGGCAGGAAGAAGGGCTCTGACATGTCCTTGCCCTGAATGCTGCCATGCATGGTGAACAGGATGCCTTTTTCACCTTTGTCATTGGTGCTGACTTCATAGTCGAGGTGCACGTTGTAGCTGACATCGTCCGGTGTCAGCGCATGACGCTCAATGTGCAAGTGGCCTGGATCGAACTGTGCCATGGGCGTCTCTCCTTACAGGTAAGTAATGCCAGGTGTCGCCGTGCTGATGCGCGTGCCGGCCTTGCCCTGGACGATCGCTTCGATGTCCGCCAGTGAGCCGATCACCGCGACCTTTCCAGTATGGCGTGCGAATTCGCAGGCTGCCTGCACCTTCGGTCCCATGGAGCCGGCAGCGAAGCCGAGTTTTTCCATTTCGTCGGGGTGCGCCTGGACAATGGCTTTCTGCGTGGGTTTGCCGAAGTCGATGAAGGCGGCGTTGACGTCGGTGGCGATCACCAGCAGATCGGCTTCCAGCTGTTCGGCCAGCAACGCCGAGCACAGGTCTTTGTCGATCACGGCTTCCACGCCTTCCAGTTTGCCAGGGGCGGTGTACATGGTCGGGATGCCGCCACCGCCGGCGCAGATCACGATGCTGCCTTTTTCCAGCAGCCATTTGATCGGGCGGATTTCGAAGATGCGCTTGGGTTTGGGGCTGGCGACCACGCGGCGGTATTTGTCGCCGTCGGGCGCAATGGCCCAGCCTTTTTCGGCAGCGAGTTTTTCTGCCTCGGCCTTGGCGTATACCGGACCGATGGGTTTGCTGGGGTGCTTGAAGGCCGGGTCGTTGGCGTCGACTTCGACCTGGGTCAGCAGGGTGGCAAAGGGCACCTCGAAATCCAGCAAGTTGCCCAGTTCCTGTTCGATGATGTAGCCGATCATGCCTTCGGTTTCGGCGCCTAGTACGTCCAGCGGGTATGGCGACACCGAGGTGTAGGCGGCCGCCTGCAACGACAGCAGGCCGACTTGCGGACCATTGCCGTGGGCGATGACCAGTTGGTTGCCGGGATGAATCTTGGCGATCTGCTCGGTGGCGATCCGGATATTGGCGCGCTGGTTGTCCGCGGTCATGGGTTCACCCCGGCGGAGCAGGGCGTTACCGCCCAGAGCAACGACGATACGCATGGTGCATGTCCTTCTAGAAGAGAAGTAAGCGGTCCTGTGGAAGCTGGCAAGCCAGCTCCCACAAGGAGCCGGGTCGTTCTTTAGAGATCCGCCAAGGTCGACACCAGAATCGCCTTGATCGTGTGCATGCGATTTTCCGCCTGCTCGAAGGCGATGCAGGCCGGCGATTCGAACACGTCATCGGTCACTTCGATGCCGTTCTTCAAGTGCGGGTACTGCTCGGCAATCTGCTTGCCGACCTTGGTATCGCTGTTGTGGAAGGCCGGCAGGCAGTGCATGAACTTGGTGCGCGGGTTGCCGGTGGCTTTCATCAGTTCGGCATTGACCTGATACGGCAGCAATTGCTGGATGCGCTCGGCCCAGGCTTCGACCGGCTCGCCCATGGACACCCAGACGTCTGTGTGGATGAAGTCCACGCCCTTGACCGCGGCTTTCGGGTCTTCGGTGAGGGTGATGCGCGCACCGCTTTCTTCACCGTATTTCTTGCAGCGGGCCACCAGGTCGTCCGCCGGCCACAGGGCTTTCGGCGCGCAGATGCGCACGTCCATGCCCAGTTTGGCGCCGATCAGCAGCAGCGAATTACCCATGTTGTTACGCGCATCCCCAAGATAGGCGTAGCTGATCTCGTGGATCGGTTTGTCGGCGTGTTCACGCATGGTCAACACGTCGGCGATCATTTGCGTCGGGTGATATTCATCGGTCAGGCCGTTGAACACCGGCACGCCGGCAAACTTGGCCAGCTCCTCGACGATTTCCTGTTTGAAGCCACGGTACTCGATGGCGTCGTACATGCGCCCGAGCACGCGGGCGGTGTCCTTCATGCTTTCCTTGTGGCCGATCTGCGAGGAATTCGGGTCGATGTAGGTGACGTTGGCACCCTGGTCATAGGCGGCGACTTCGAACGCACAACGGGTGCGGGTCGAGGTTTTTTCGAAGATCAGCGCGATGTTGTTGCCCTTGAGGTGTTGCTGTTCGGTGCCGGTGTACTTGGCGCGTTTGAGATCGCGGGACAGGTCGAGCAGGTAGCGCAATTCGCGAGGGGTGTGGTGTTCCAGGCTCAGCAGATTGCGGTTATGGATATTGAACGCCATTTTGGATCTCCTAAGGTGTCGGTTATCCCGTTGGCCCGCGCTGGGTCAGTGCGGGCCAAGGCTGATAGTTAGTAGTCGATCGGGTCGCGGATGATCGGGCAGGTCATGCAGTGGCCGCCGCCGCGACCGCGTCCGAGTTCGCCGGCGCTGATGGTGATGACTTCCACACCGGCCTTGCGCAGCAGGGTGTTGGTGTAGGTGTTGCGGTCGTAGCCGATGACCACGCCGGGCTCCACGGCGACCACGTTGTTGCCGTCGTCCCATTGCTCGCGCTCAGCAGCGAAGCTATTGCCACCGGTTTCGACGATGCGCAGGGCCTTGAGGTTGAGGGCCTGGGCCACGGTGTCGAGGAAGTTGGTTTCTTCGCGGCGGATATCGATACCACCCGGTTTGCTTTCATCGGGGCGCAAGGTGAAGGCGACGATCTGCTTCACCACTTCCGGGAAGATGGTCACCACATCGCGGTCGCAGAAACTGAACACGGTGTCCAGGTGCATGGCGGCGCGGGATTTCGGCAGGCCGGCGACGATGACTTTCTCCACGGCTTTGTTCTTGAACAGGTTGACCGCCAGTTGGCCGATGGCCTGGCGCGAAGAACGTTCGCCCATGCCGATCAACACCACGCCGTTGCCGATCGGCATCACGTCGCCGCCTTCCAGGGTGGAGCTGCCGTGGTCCTTGTCCGGGTCGCCGTACCAGATTTCGAATTCGGCGTTGGTGAATTGCGGATGGAACTTGTAGATGGCGGTGGTCAGCAGGGTTTCCTGGCGACGCGCCGGCCAGTACATCGGGTTGAGCGTGACGCCACCGTAGATCCAGCAGGTGGTGTCGCGGGTGAATTGAGTGTTGGGCAGTGGCGGCAGGATGAAGCTGGAGTGGCCGAGGAATTCACGGAACATCTGGATGGTCTTGCCGCCGAAACTGTCCGGCAGGTCATCGGCAGAGACACCGCCAATCAAGAACTCGGCGATATGTCGCGGCTCCAGGCTGCGCAGCCACGAACTCGTTTCATTGATCAAGCCCAGGCCCACCGAATCGGCGGTGACCTTGCGTTCCAGAATCCAGTCCAGGGCTTCGGGGATGGCGACAATGTCGGTCAGCAAGTTGTGCATTTCCAGCACGTCAACACCGCGTTCGCGCATTTTGGTGACGAAATCGAAATGGTCACGCTTGGCCTGGGCTACCCACAGCACATCATCGAACAGCAGTTCGTCGCAGTTGTTCGGGGTCAGCCGCTGATGGGCAAGGCCGGGGGAGCAAACCATGACTTTGCGCAGTTTACCGGCTTCGGAATGGACGCCGTACTTAACTTTTTCCGTGGTCATTTCAGTGAACCTCCAGATGACAAAACAGTCGTGTTACAGGGTCAGGAAGCCGTCGTAGAGGCCGTAGGCCGCCACCAGGGCGCCGACGACCACCAAGGCGAAAATCAGCTTCTCGACGTTGGTGAAAACCGGTTTCTTGAGTTCCAGCTTGGCCTTGGCGAACAGGATCACGCCGGGGGCATAGAGCAGGGCCGAGAGCAGCAGGTATTTCATGCCACCGGCGTACAGCAGCCAGACCGCGTAGATCAGGGCAACGGCGCCGATGATCAGATCCTTCTGCCGTTCGCCCGCCGCGCCTTCATAGGTTTCGCCACGCACGGCCAACAACAAGGCGTACGCCGCCGACCACAGGTAGGGCACCAGGATCATCGAAGTGGCGAGGTAAATCAGCGACAGGTAAGTGCTGGCCGAAAACAGCGTGATGACCAGGAATATCTGGACCATGGCATTGGTCAGCCACAGGGCGTTGACCGGTACCTGGTTGGCGTTTTCCTTGCGCAGGAACGCCGGCATGGTGTGGTCCCTGGCGGCGGCGAACATGATCTCCGCGCACAGCAGCACCCAGGACAACAGCGCACCGAGCAACGAGATGATCAGGCCGACGCTGATCAGCACCGCCCCCCATTTGCCCACCACGTGTTCCAGCACCGCCGCCATCGAAGGGTTCTGCAGCTTGGCCAGTTCCGGCTGGGTCAGGATGCCCAGCGACAGCACGTTCACCAGCACCAGGATCAGCAGCACGCTGATGAAGCCGATCACCGTGGCCTTACCCACATCGCTGCGTTTTTCCGCACGCGCCGAGAAAATGCTCGCGCCTTCGATGCCGATGAACACCCACACGGTGACCAGCATCATGTTGCGCACCTGGTTCATCACGCTGCCCAGGTCCGGATTCTTCAGGCCCCAGATGTCGGCGGTGAAGATGTCCAGCTTGAAGGCGAAAATCGCGATCAGCACAAACAGGATCAGCGGTACGATCTTGGCGACCGTGGTCACCAGGTTGATGAACGCCGCCTCCTTGATCCCCCGCAACACCAGCAAATGCACGGCCCACAGCAACACGGACGCGCCGATCACGGCGGCAACGGTATTGCCCTCGCCAAACACCGGGAAGAAGTAGCCCAGGGTGCTGAACAGCAGCACGAAGTAACCGACGTTGCCCAGCCAGGCACTGATCCAGTAACCCCAGGCTGAAGAGAAACCCATGTAGTCGCCGAAACCGGCCTTGGCGTAGGCGTAGACCCCGCCGTCCAGGTCGGGCTTGCGGTTGGCCAGGGTCTGGAAGACAAAGGCCAGGGTGAGCATGCCCACGGCAGTGATTGCCCAGCCAATCAGAATGGCGCCGACGTCCGCGCTGGCGGCCATGTTCTGCGGCAGGGAAAAGATACCGCCACCAATCATCGAACCGACGACCAGGGCAATCAGCGCGCCGAGTTTCAGTTTTCCGGGAGTTTCAGACATTGCATGACTCCATTGCAGGAGAAGTGAGACAACAGACTAAGTCGGCCAGCCGTTCAGTCAGCTGACTTAGATCAGTGCAGGTGTACATTCCGTTGTTGATCGCTGAAAGATTGACACGCACAAAGCTACTGCCTGTAATGCTCGTCCCAGAAGCCTCGTTGAATTTTTATTGAAACTTTTTCGCATTCCTTGCGACTTATGAAGCTAGTTGTTTTTTTTCAATCCGCAAATTTTGGTCATGGATTTTCAGAACTGAATTTGCTTATCAGAAAGCATGTATAAAGCGAAAAATTATATCGACGCCTATTCGGTCATATTCCGCAGTTAAAGGGATGTTTGTTGGCGTTATCCAATAAACGTCATTACGCTTCATCCATTTAGTTAACGCAGTTTTTGTGACGATCTCGCGGCGACTGCCGCCCCGGAGACGCAGCCATGGCGCAATCGACGCAGAAGCTTCGCCTGAGCGCACTGATCGCGCTGGTCGTCGGTTCGATGATTGGTGGCGGTATCTTTTCCCTGCCGCAGAACATGGCGGCCAAGGCCGATGCGGGGGCGATCCTGATTGGATGGGCGATCACCGCCGTCGGCATGCTGGCTCTGGCCTTCGTGTTCCAGACCCTGGCCAATCGCAAACCGGAACTGGACTCGGGGGTGTACGCCTACGCCAAGGCCGGTTTCGGCGATTACATGGGGTTCTCTTCGGCCTGGGGCTACTGGATCAGCGCCTGGCTGGGCAACGTCGGTTACTTCGTGTTGCTGTTCAGCACCCTGGGATTTTTCTTTCCGGTGTTCGGCGAAGGCAACACACCGATCGCCATCGCCTGTGCGTCGGTGTTGCTGTGGACAGTGCACTTCGTGGTGCTGCGCGGGATCAAGGAGGCCGCGTTCATCAACCTGCTGACGACGATAGCCAAGATTGTGCCGCTGATCATGTTCATCGTGATCGCCGCCGTGGCTTTTAAAGCGGACGTCTTCACCCGGGACATCTGGGGGCGCAGCAACCCGAATTTCGGCAGCGTGATGGACCAGGTGCGCAACATGATGCTGGTCACGGTGTTCGTGTTCATCGGCATCGAGGGCGCCAGCGTCTACTCGGCACGGGCCGAGAAACGTGCGGACGTGGGCCGGGCCACGGTCATCGGATTTCTCGGGGTGCTGGCGCTGCTGGTGCTGGTCAACGTGCTGTCGCTGGGCATCCTGAGCCAGCCGGAACTGGCCACCTTGCAGAACCCGTCGCTGGCATCGGTGCTCGAGCACATCGTCGGCCCCTGGGGCGCGTTGCTGATCAGCGTCGGCCTGGGGATTTCACTACTGGGTGCTTTGCTGTCCTGGGCGCTGCTGTGCGCCGAAATCCTCTTTGCCACGGCCAGGGACAAGACCATGCCGGCGTTCCTGACCAAGGAAAACGCCAACCATGTGCCGGTCAATGCGCTGTGGATGACCAACGTGATGATCCAGCTGTTCTTGCTGATCACGCTGTTTTCCGCCGGCACCTACACCAGCCTGATCTACCTTGCGTCATCGATGATCCTGGTGCCCTACCTGTGGTCGGCGGCCTATGCGGTGCTGTTGAGCGGGCGCGGTGAAACCTATGAGCACGCGTCCGCCGAACGCACCAAGGACCTGCTGATCGGCGGCGTCGCCCTGAGCTACGCGGTGTGGCTGCTGTATGCCGGCGGCTTGAAGTACCTGCTGCTCTCGGCATTGCTCTATGCCCCGGGCGTGATCCTGTTCGCCAAGGCCAGGCATGAACAGGGCAAGCCGGTGTTCACCGCCATCGAAAAGGGCATCTTTACCTGCGTCATCAGCGGTGCCGGGTTGGCGGCGTATGCGCTGTACAGCGGGGTGCTCAGCCTGTGAGGCTGCTGCTGGCGTTCCAGCCACCCTATGACTGGCCGGCGATACTGGGGTTTCTGTCGGCACGGGCGATTACCGGAATGGAACAGGTGGTCGACGGCGTTTACTCGCGCAGCATCGGCTTGAATGGCGTTCACGGCACCCTGTCGATCCAGCCTGCGACGGCGGACTCACTGGAACTGACCCTGGACTTTCCCGATACCAGCGCAGTGCCTGAGATCATCGCCAGGCTGCGGCGGATGTTTGATCTGGATGCCGACCTGATCACCATGCAACGGCACCTGTCGGTCGATCCACTGCTGGCACGCCTGATCGCAGAGCGTCCGGGGCTGCGCGTACCGGGGACGTGGGACGGTTTGGAACTGGCGATCCGTGCGGTGTTAGGGCAGCAGATCACCGTGGGCGCAGCTATCAAACTGGCCGGCAAACTGGTGACGCAATATGGCGCGCCATTGACCTCGCCACGCGGTGGTTTGACCCATGTGTTTCCTGATGCGGCGGTGTTGGCGGCGGCGGACCTTTCGACGTTGGGGATGCCTAAGAGCCGAGGCCGTACGCTGTCGGGCGTGGCTCAGGCGTTGCTTGATGATCCTCTATTGTTTGAGCCTGGTCGGGAGGGTGGGGTGAAGCGGTTGCTGGGGTTGTATGGGGTTGGTGACTGGACGGCGCAGTACATTGCCCTGCGGCAGTTGCGGGAAATGGATGGGTTGCCGAATGGGGATGTGGGGCTGATCAATGCGTTGGCGGCATTGGAGGGTGGGGCGGTGACGGCTCGGGAGTTGTTGGCGCGGGCTGAGGGGTGGCGGCCGTATCGGGGGTATGCGGCGCAGTTGTTGTGGACTTCGTTGAGTCGTGCGGACTGAGTGAGTTGGTTGAGCAGATCATTTTCGCCTATCTCCATTTTTGTCGGCCTTTTCTGCACGGCTTGTGGGATCTTTCCTGATTTTCTAGACCATCTTGAGTTTCCTCTCTGTCCACGTACTTTGCGTTAAGTCACTCATCCCGAGTCGGCTTATCGATCGTTAACAGTGGTGCGCTTTCCATGACTGGGGTGCCCGTAGAGAGGGAAATCCGCAATGGCCAAAGGACATTTCATTCGCCTGGGTGACGAGACCACTTGCGGCGGAAAGGTTTTGGAAGCCGACACACGCGTCATGATGTTTGGCATCGCCCATGCCCGTGAAGGCGACCGCGTTTCCTGCGGGAAAAACGACGAAACCTACACGATTGTGGGAGGCGTCTCCTACATCAACAGTCATGGCAGGATCGTGGCGGGCTCGCTGGACAGTTACACCACCTGCCCGTGCAGAGCCAGGTTGATTCCGTCGGTGTTTACCGCCACTTATGAGTCGCGCAGCAGCGCTGCGCCCCAGACCACAAGGGCCGCGCCCCAACAAGGCACTCCTCTCGCCCGCAATCCGGCAGCGCCACGATCGGCCGGTTTCGCGTCTGCATCGAGCACTTCCAAGCCAGTGCCCCTGGGCAGTGCAACAGCCCAGGAACCGGGCTTCTACATCGTGCCCAAAAGCACCACCCGCGAACAACTCGAAGCCTCCTTGTTCACCCTGCGTGATCCGGCGGTGATGGGCAAATTCAAGCTACTGAACCCGAACCTGCGCGACATCAAGGCCGGCTCGATGATTGTGTTGAGCGACCCGAACAATTACCAGTGCACCCGTGAAGAAGCCCTGCTCATGGACGTGGCGGCCAGGACTAACCAAATACTTGAAACGCTCAGCCCGGAAGAAGCGGATTTCATGGTGCAACACCGTGATGCCATTCAGACCTTCCTGGGCCATGGCTCGACCGCAATCGGTGTCGGCGCGAGCATTCTCAAAAACAATCTGGATAACGTCAGCGACACCCTGAAAAAAATCGAAGCGCTGCATCAGCATTCATTCCTGCGCGATGGCCACCTGAGTTCACCGACGTTTCTGGCAGAGCGCCAAAAGCTGCTCGCTCAACTCGATATCCACCTGACAAGCCTGACGCGCAAAGGTATCGGTTTCCCCGACCATCCCAATTTGAATCGTGCAATGTTCCTCTCGCCTCCCACATTGGTTCATCGCTGGACTGAGGCTGGCGGCGTAGGGCGAATACCGGGATACGCCACTCACCTTGCGGGTGTGGCCAGGGCTTCAAAATACCTCAAGTACGGTGGCTGGGTTGGTACTGCGGTCGGTGGAGGGGCGTCGGCCATGAAGGTGCAGGATGTGTGTTCCGCGGGAAATGCCGAAGCTTGTGAACGAGTCAAATTCACTGAGGCGGGGAGTTTTGCTGGCGGGGTCGGCGGGGGTGCCGCTATTGGTGGGCTGTTATCCGCCCCTATCGTCGGTGGGCTTTGTGTTGGACTGGGCGTGGTAGGGGGGTTGGTGTGCGGTGTCGTCGTAGTTGGGGGCGGTTCTTATGCTGGCAGCGTTTATGGTGCGAAGGGTGGTGAGATTATTGGGGAGGTTATCTATGAGTCTACGAAATGACCGCCGCTGAATTGGTTGTTGGTAGTCTATGCGGGGTAGTGCTCGTCGGATTGTACATTTGGATTGGGATTACCCTATATCTTGGCTACACCAAAGGCGAAGAGATGTCGGCGTATTTCAAAAAAAGCTCCTCGCTAATGACGCTTCATACGAACAAGCATAAGGGCCCACTTGGAAAGCTTCAGTTGGTAGGTGGCATAGCCGGTGTTGTTACCTTTCCTCGCTTTTTTATAAAGCGCGGTATCGCCAGTGCTGAAGATATAGAGGGCTTTCCACGTCCAATTAGGCGCAAATTAATTATTTTGCAATGGAGTGTAATAGGGTTGCTCTCCACTTTGGTGTTCCTAGTTTCATTGTGGGAGTCAGGAGTGCTCAAGTGATGTGACTGTGAACTTATGCTGTGTGTGGTCGGTGGCTGGCTCAAAAATTTAGGTGTGTTGATTTGTAGTGGCAAGAGAACGCTTGGCTGTAGGGTAGGATGGATTTAAGCTCACTGCAGAAAAGTGACTAGGGGAGTAGTTTCGCTTTTAGTAAGCTAGGTACGGCCGTTGACGAAGGTATAGATGAAGTTTTCTATGAGGCAATTCAATGAGTTTGAATGCTGCGGATCAAGTATTTCTCGTCGTGGGCTGATCGGTTTTGGCGGTGTATTTATTTGTGTTGGAGTCGCGTTGCATCTGGCGTATTCAAAAATGGATTTGATGCTTGAACATCTGAAAAACTGTTCTGCTGTCATGATTCAAGCCCCTCTAAGGAATGGCGGGTCGTGGGGGGAAGCTTCTTTTGGTGTATTGGATATCCGGAATTGTTACGTTTCCTGGTTATTATCTAAGGCGAGGCGGAGTAAGTGTGGAAGACTTGAACGGTTTTCCGATCTTGCTGAAGAGAAAGCTGAAGTGTATGAAGTTGACCTCTATAGCATTGCTGGCTGTAATAATTTTGTTTTTTGTTATTGGCCGAATATATCAATTGAAAAGCTGGGTTGACTTGTTCTTCGGTCCACTTTGTTCTGTCCTGTTTTGGTTTTTTCAATGATCGACATGTGGGGTTTATAAAAAAGCAAGTTAAGTAGGGCAGGGGGGTGATGGTGCGTGGAAAAATAAAGCTGATAGCAAAAAAATGCAAGCATTGCAGCGTGACAAACGAAGTGGAAATGGCGCGAATTAAAAATGGACTCTGCTATGCATGTAGAGAATCACTGCATGATGCGATAAGAGTGAATATGCTTAAGCAGGCCCCTGTCAGGGTGAAGGTCTTGCTCAGTGTTATTTCCTTGTGTTGTTTGCTGTTGGCTGGTTATGCAATTTATTATAGCCATATCGTATTGCCTTATGGGGGAGGGCGTGTGAGATCCAGGGTGTTGGAGTTTAACGGTTTTGGGGTTGCAGTCCCTGCGCTGGCATTGATTATGTTCGCAATTGGTTTGTTGGCTGTCGTTGCGGCTAATTTCGATCGCTATTCTAATGAAAAGGCATATGAGAGAATAATAAGGCGCAGTTTGTGTTTAGGGCTTTTTTTATATTGGGTATCTATTTTCTTTGCCGATAAATATAGGTTATAGGTGGCTCGTTATGAAGTGGTAACAGGCGGTTGTATGGTCAGTTAAGGGCGGTGTCTAGTAAATACGCATTATCGTTCACGACCATCGCGAGCAAGCTCGCTTCTACAATCGATCTCTCGTCAATAAAGGCATCGGCTCACTCAATCATCTCAAAATCCGCCCATCTCTCTGGATGCGGCGTCGACCCTTTCACACTCATCCCACGCCTCGGCGCAAACCCCCGGAAGAACACAAGCCCCTCCGACTCAATGACCTGAATGCGACAGGATTTTTCGGCAAGAATGAGTTTTAATCCGTCAATGATCCTTCGCCGGGGTAATGCTCATGTCCATCATCGAAAGCGACTGGAAAAAGTTCAAGGAATTGCACAAGCATGGACTCGATCGTTTCTGCCAGGGTGTGTTGGCCGACGCCGATACCATCACTCAACATGCTGCGCTTTCAGCCCAAGCCAGATATGGGATGCTTTACCGGCTGATGCGCGACGGGGATAAAGACATAGTTCGGACTTTCGATCCTTACAGTCGCTCCGGCGCACTTATGGCTTTGAGAATGATGGTCAGGCACGACTTGCTGACCGATGCAGAGCTGTCGGTCCTCAGCGAAGCGGCGCGGGAAGAGATTGCTGACGTTGTTCGCCAGCCCTATAAAATTGAATGGGCTGATGAGATCGTTCGGCAGGACTGACAACCGCTATCGCCAGCCTTCTACCAGAGAACCAGGATGTTGATCTTCAATTGCACCGAAGCTGCCAGCAACTTTTTCAGTCGTGTCCACAAGGGCAAGAAAATCACCCCGGTGGACAAACCACCATCGCCCATTATTGAGGACGATGCGCCTGATGAGTCAGCCGAACAGTGGCTGGTCCACGCCATTACCGTTCAACGCAAGCACGTGCTGTTCGTCATCCATGTGCAAACCCGGTATTGCATGATTTTCGCGGACGCGAAAAAAGCGGATATCGAAGGTTTCGTTGATCGTTTTGCCGAGCGTTGGATAAACGGCCTGATCCACCATGCGGGCCACCACGACATCCTTCGCTGGATCGATGACCAGCCGATGATGGAGCGCTTCCAGGAGAGTTGCCGCGAGTACGTATTTTACAAACGCGGGCATCGCGGTGCGCAAAAACACCTCAATGAAATTGCCTGGGTCTTCGAGGATTGCGCCGCCGAATGGGGTACGTTGCCCCCGGATGAATTCGCGGCTGGCCGCTTCGACAGTGATATGAACGACACCCCGAGAAGTAGTAAAGGCCACAAGGACTATTACTACCCGGATGAGGAAATGATCGTTCACTGGTTACGTCGTTACGGTGGCCTTGATGAATCTCACATTCAAGCCGCCCGTGAACGGCGCATGGAAGTGAAGCGGGAGATATGGGCGCTGGAAGACCAGCTTCGGCAAGCGCTGGACCATTGCATTAATGCAGAAGGCGCATGAGGGTGCGTAGTTAGTCTTCGGTGTAATGGGTCTGCCTGACAGACGGAGAGCGCGCGACCTTGCCTTCAGAAAAACACCGGCTTAGGCTAGCTTAGCTAACTCTGTCCAGGTGCCTTATGACTGATCTCGTTCAAGTAAACATGCACGAAGCCAAATCCCAGCTCTCCCAACTTGCCGAGCGAGCATGGCAGGGCGACAAAGTGGTAATCGCCAAGGCGGGCAAACCTTATCTGGATCTGCTGCCTCATGTCGAAACACCACGCGCGCGCAAGCCTGGGCGTTTGAAAGGGAAAATTCGGATATCCGCGGATTTCGACAAGACGCCTGAAGACATCATTGCTGGATTTGAGGGCAGTTTATGAGGCGTTTGTTGTTGGATACCCATGTGTTTCTTTGGTGGTTGTCCGATGATCCTGCCTTAGGCGCAGCAGTTCGACAAATGATTGGGGAGCCGCGCAATCAGGTATTGGTGAGCGCCGCTTCGATCTGGGAGATATCGATCAAGCAGGCAAAAGGGATGCTGGAAGCTCCAGAGGATCTTGAGGCGTTGGTTGAGGACGAGGGTTTTACCAAACTGCCGATTTCGCTGTTTCATGGACAGCAGGCGGGCAAGTTACCAGAGATTCACCGCGATCCCTTTGATCGGATGTTGATTGCCCAGGCTCAGGCGGAAGGGTTGGAGTTGGTTACAGC
This sequence comes from Pseudomonas sp. NPDC087336, assembly GCF_044744285.1. Classification (NCBI taxonomy): domain Bacteria; kingdom Pseudomonadati; phylum Pseudomonadota; class Gammaproteobacteria; order Pseudomonadales; family Pseudomonadaceae; genus Pseudomonas; species Pseudomonas sp. NPDC087336. Next base: position 15,892 of record NZ_JBIUYA010000056.1, read on the forward strand.
GGACGGGATTATTCCGCAGTATGGGGTGCGGGTGGTTGCGGCACGGTTGTGAGGGGGCGGCATCGACCTCATCATAAGCAATGAGGTCGGGCAACAGACGCCAATTACTCCCGCTTGAGCCGATTCACCTTCGTATAAAGTGACAAGGTGAACTCAACCTTGTCGCTCGAAAGATGACAACGCCGATGACAGTTTGGGCACAGCGCGACAGCGTTAGAAATGCAATCCGAACCTTTTTGCGCCAAATGTTTAACGTGATGAACCTCTAGAAACGGCAAGCCATCGGCTTCAAATGGTGCTTTCTGGCCGCAGCCTTCACAAATCCCCTTGGCTAAGTCAGCCACCCAGGCTCTAACTTTTGGGTCGCGGACGTAGGATGTGGTGACGGTGCTAGTTTGTTGAGGGCTCGGGTTACCAGTGGGCTCAACCTTCAGACCCTGTTTTTGCAGCTTGGATGTTCGGCGTAGCAATGTCTCATGGTTGGCGGTTGGAGCGAATTCGCCCACACCTGGCACCACTTTGTTGGCCAATACCTTGCGAATCCGCTCACCGATCCCTGCGCCAATGTTCTTGGCGGGCCTGTAGCCAACAATCCGCGGCAGATCCAATTGCTCCAGCACCGCAGAGATATTTTGCATGCGGTACTCAACCGAAGAGGCACTACGTTTGCTTAACGGGCCTTCACGCAAAAGCTGGTTCTCAACTGACTTCTTGAACGTCTGCCCGCTTTGCTCCAGACCCAGCATTTTCAGATAAGCATCGACCGAAGCTTCAAGCTCCTGATCGCTCCAGCCACTTTTTTCCTTTGAAGTGTCCATACAATCGCCGAGGGTGGAAAACCCTCGGACGATACTGAGTGGCCACTACGGCTGTCTACGAAATTTCCTACAAGAAATAGCGACAGATCTTGCAAAAGATCCTACAAGCACGTCATCTAACCCATCGAATGCTTCGACGACTGAAATATCTGCGCGACTCTCCGCCACCAAGGCTTGGCGACGGGCATTCGCCGATGTGTGTGGTCGTGCAGCAAATAAGGCATGTCCCGCAGCCGAATCCATCCTTCATCCTGCCAATGCAACAGACTCAACGACATTTCCGGCCAGTCCAACAAACTCAACATCGGTCGATCTGAGTTCTTTGGCTTATCCGCATCTCGTAAGGCCGGTACGACCTGATGGGTTAGCCATTCGCGCAACAGCCGATTTCCGGGTGCGTAGTGATACACCAACAGCGCATACACACCGGACTCACTGAGCATCAGTTGTTTTTGCGTTTGTCGGTAATACTCAATCCATAACGTGCAGTGCTGGTCCTTGTCCAGTTTGTTGAGCATGCGCTCACTCAAGTGGAACCCCATCAAACGACCGACATCGCGGGCACAGAACCATGGTTGGTTTTCAAGGAGGAGGGCGTGTAGTGGGAGGTTATGGCGGTGGAAGACTGTCGAACTGAGAGGATCGGTCATTACCGATCGGTGTGGAGTTTGTGCAGGCATTTCCATTACCTCTACGTTTGAAGTTGAAGAGGGCCGGAACCCAACGTAGAGGACCTGGGAATCCCAACAAAGCTGTTCTCTCTTATACACAGGAATGCGCTTACATGCTGGTAGCAGCATGCGTTCTGTGTGGTGAGGTTAGCTTCTACGTTGGGCGTTTCTTAGGCACCTGCAGCAGAGATTAGAGTCGCTTTGAATGGTCATCAATACGGATGCGACTGGAAATGTTGTAGGAGTTTTTACGACGGCTGAGGATGCGGGCAAGGGCTTTCCTACTGTCAATAAAAAGCCCCGATCAGATCGGGGCTTTTAGATGTTCGATTTGTCGATTCAAGTCGCCAAATCGTGGCTTGCCAAGGAATCAATCCCAGCTAAGCGCACCACCAGTCTGATACTCAATAACCCGAGTCTCAAAGAAATTCTTCTCTTTCTTCAAGTCCATGATCTCGCTCATCCAAGGGAACGGGTTCGTAGTCCCTGGATACTCTTCCTTCAAACCAATCTGCGACAGGCGACGGTTAGCGATGAACTTCAGATAGTCTTCCATCATCGCCGCGTTCATGCCCAATACGCCGCGCGGCATGGTGTCGCGTGCGTATTCGATTTCCAGTTGGGTGCCCTGCAGGATCATCTGGCTGGCTTCTTCCTTCATTTCAGCATCCCACAAATGCGGGTTTTCGATTTTGATCTGGTTGATCACGTCGATGCCGAAGTTCAGGTGCATGGATTCGTCGCGCAGGATGTACTGGAACTGCTCGGCGACGCCGGTCATTTTGTTGCGCCGGCCCATGGAGAGGATCTGGGTGAAGCCGCAGTAGAAGAAGATGCCTTCCAGGACGCAGTAGTAGGCGATCAGGTTGCGCAGCAATTCTTTGTCGGTTTCGACGGTGCCGGTTTCGAACTTCGGATCGGAGATCGAGCGGGTGTATTTCAGGCCCCAGGTGGCTTTTTTCGCGACCGACGGGATCTCGTGGTACATGTTGAAGATCTCGCCTTCATCCATGGCCAGCGATTCGATGCAGTACTGGTAGGCGTGGGTGTGGATCGCCTCTTCGAATGCCTGGCGCAGGATGTACTGGCGGCATTCCGGGTTGGTGATCAGGCGGTACACGGCCAGGACCAGGTTGTTGGCCACCAGGGAGTCGGCGGTGGAGAAGAAGCCGAGGTTGCGCATTACGATGCGGCGCTCGTCGTCGGTCAGGCCTTCCGGGTTTTTCCAGAGGGCGATGTCGGCGGTCATGTTGACTTCTTGCGGCATCCAGTGGTTTGCGCAGCCGTCCAGGTACTTCTGCCACGCCCAGTCGTACTTGAAGGGTACGAGCTGGTTGAGGTCGGCACGGCAGTTGATCATGCGCTTTTCATCGACAGCGACACGGGCGGAGGCGCCTTCGAGTTCGGCGAGGCCTTCGGCGACGTCGAGCGAGTCAAGGGCGGCTTTGGCGCGGGCAACGGCGGCAGAGTCAGCGGCGGTCACGGCGCGGGCTTCCAGGGCGGCGGCACCGCCGGCGCTGTCGAGACGGTCCATGTTGGCTTCGGTGGCGTGGCCAGCGTTGGCGCTCTTGACTGCTACTTCCGTGTCTTCTTTGTCGAATTCGTCCCAGCTCAGCATGACGTGTCGTCTCCTGCGTGAGGGCCAGTGGTGCCCGTGTGAAAATGATGGGTTGGTTTTTCACACGGCGGTGCTGGCCGCGTTGGATAGCGTTTTTTGCAGCGGTACACGCAGGCAATAAACATAAATTTTGTACGGGGTTCCGAGAGCCACTGATGGGCGCAATCGGCATCGAATGCCGTTGCGGGGCTTCAGACTGGCTATTCATCCCTGTAAGGGGATATTGCAGGCCCGTTTAAGGCCGCATTATAGGGAAATTTTTACGGTCGTGGTGGGGCGAATCCGCGCATGGAGCGCTCGATTGGGCAGGTTTTTCGGTCGGAGCGAGGGTTTACAGGGCTTTGGCGGGTGAAGATTTTTTTTCGCGGAAATGGCGGGGAATCGGTTTTGCTCAAAAAGTAAGCAGAAAAGCGTCTTTTTTACTACATCTTGTGTTTGTGGGCGATTTTTGACCAGTTGAGACACAACTGAGCCCGGCGAGAGCCGGGCTGGAATCGACCCTCAGCAAAGCGCTGAAGAGGGCGGATTCGGCGCAGTCAGATCAGCCGCTGGAGCAGCCGTTACCCATGACGCTGTAACGCAGAATATGGCGCTGGCCTTTGGAGTCGTCATATTCCATTTTCATCGGAACAACTTCACATACATTGGGGACTTCGCTCATTGAAATAACTTTGGCGATGTCCAGGTGCATCGAGTAAGTGTAATCCTCAATGGCCGGTTGTTGCTGCGCGACATCAGTCTGGGCCTCGCCTGCCATGGCGGTTGCGCACAGGCTGCTGAGGGCCAGAACCAATAAAGCTTTCATCTAGTGTTTACCTTTTTGAAGTCGAGTGGGGTCACGCAACCTTTTTGGGGTTGCGTGTGTATCTGACTACTTGGGTTTGGGTTAACTGCCTTCGTGGGGGCTGTAACTTGGTTAACTCAGTTTGCCGGGTTGGCGGAGCGAATTTTAGTCGTGGGGGTGGCATTCATATAGGCGTGGTTTTGATAAACACCTTTGACGGATTTTGTAACAATCCCTGGTTGAATGATCGTTCCCATGCTCTGCGTGGGAATGCCTCAAGGGACGCTCTGCGTCCAGTGACGCGGAGCGTCACGGGCTGCATTCCCACGCAGAGCGTGGGAACGATCAGTAAGGGGGATATTTGGGACATTTGTTCCAGGCTTGGTTTGCGGTTATCAGGACGTTTTGTGTGGGCTTGTTACTACCATCGTCGAATGGTTCTATAGGCGCCGCCCGGCTAAAACAGGGTCATACAAAAACAACTATTCCACCGAGGTAAGAAAGATGAGTGCGGCTTCCCTGTATCCCGTTCGTCCCGAGGTTCTGGCCAACACCCTGACTGACGAGGCGACCTACAAGGCCATGTACCAGCAGTCAGTCGTCAACCCGGACGGCTTCTGGCGCGAGCAAGCCAAGCGCCTCGACTGGATCAAGCC
>NZ_JBIUYA010000057.1:0-19914 GCF_044744285.1 Pseudomonas sp. NPDC087336
CGCCAGCGTCCGCACCTTTACCCTGCTGCAGCAAAACCAGAGCTACTACGCCCAATGCACCCAGCAGATGAAAAACGACTACGACTGTTTCCAGCATTTTTTCAGTTTCCCGCGGCGCGACAAATCGCACCGAACTCATCTGCATTCAGGGAAGCCCCACCAATGAGGCCCCCATCGATATCCGGCATGCCGAACAGTTCGACCGCATTGGCCGCCTTCACGCTGCCGCCGTATAGAAGCCGCACACCTTGTGCGACCTCAGAATTCTCTGCCGCCAACTGTGCGCGAATGGCTGCGTGCACATCCTGCGCCTGTTGCGGTGAAGCAGTCAGCCCGGTACCAATGGCCCAGACCGGCTCGTAAGCGATTACCGCCTTTGCAAACACATCGACGCCCAACTCTTCGATGATGCTGCCAAGCTGCTGCGAGACAACCTCAAGGGTCTTCCCGGCTTCACGCTGCTCAAGGGTCTCCCCTATGCACAACACCGGAACCAGGCCACTTGCCTGAGCCGCTGCAAACTTGCGAACCAGCACTTCATCCTGCTCGCCCATTAACTGGCGGCGCTCGGAGTGCCCGACAAGCACCAGGGAACAACCTGCATCCACCAACTGACTTGGCGAGACCTCACCGGTCAGCGCGCCTTGTCCGGCTTCCACCGCAGAATTCTGCGCACCGATCGAAACCGGCTTTCCTTTCAAGCCTTCAACCACTTGGCTGATATGCAACAAAGGCGGGAATACCGCTACTTCAACACCGCTCGGCAAGGCCAAGTCACGTAGGCCGTTGATCAGCTCAGCGACGCTGGCGCGGGTACCGTGCATCTTCCAGTTACCAGCTACCATAGGGCGACGCATGCTGTACCTCGTCGGTCAAAGTGGGCGCAGATGTTACCCAACACAATCGAGGCTGGCAAGCCGAATTCAGGCAGAAACTTCAGTAACCAGTTTTGCCAGCTCTTCGGCGTAGCCGCGAACCTGGGTTTCGTCCTCGCCTTCGACCATTACACGCACCAGCGGCTCTGTCCCGGACTTGCGCAACAGCACGCGCCCGCGACCCGCCATAGCCTGGGTGACACGCTCGCTGGCTTCCTTGACCGATGCATGCTCTAGCGGGTTTGCACCGCCACCGAAACGCACATTGATCAATACCTGAGGACACTTGCGCAAGGCCTGACGCGCCTCTGCCAGCCCCTGCGAACGAGTCTTGAGCGCCAGCAATACCTGCAACGCGGCGATGATCGCATCACCGGTCGTGGTGTGATGGAAGCACACGACATGCCCCGAGTTCTCGCCACCTATCAGCCAGTTGCGCTCCAGCAGATCGGCGATCACATAACGGTCACCGACATTGGCGCGCACAAAGGGAATTGCCAGGTCCGCGAGAGCGAGCTCCAGCCCCAGGTTACTCATCAACGTACCGACCACACCGCCTTGCAGCTTGCCCTGCTCATGCAGGTCACGAGCAATGATGTACAGCAGCTCGTCGCCATCGACGACGGCACCCGTGTGATCAACCATCAGTACCCGATCGCCATCACCGTCGAACGCAATACCCAGGTCGGCATGCTCGGCCAACACGGCAGCCTGCAACTGGCCCATATGGGTCGAGCCGCAGTTTTCGTTGATGTTCAGGCCGTTGGGATGCGCGGACAGAACCACGACCTCTGCACCCAGCTCACGGAATACGCTCGGCGCCACCTTGTACGTGGCACCGTGGGCGCAGTCGATGACGATTTTCAGACCGGAAAAGCTGGTGCCGGTCGGCACGCTGCTCTTGCAGAATTCGATATAGCGACCAGAGGCGTCGTTGATTCGCGAGACCTTGCCGATCTTGCTCGACTCAACCACGGTCATCGGAGTATCGAGCAGTTCTTCGATCATGTGCTCGATTTCATCGGGAAGCTTGGTGCCCTTCCCGGAGAAAAACTTGATGCCATTGTCGTCATGGGGATTGTGCGAAGCACTGATCACGATGCCGGCTTCAGCATGAAAGGTACGCGTCAGGTAGGCGATGGCCGGCGTCGGCATCGGGCCCAGGAGCATCACGTCGGCACCCGCCGACGTCAGCCCGGCCTCGAGTGCCGATTCGAACATGTACCCGGAAATCCGCGTGTCCTTGCCGACCAGTACCTTGCACGCGCCCATCTTGCGGAACGCCATGCCGGCAGCCCAGCCCAGCTTGAGCATGAAGTCAGGAGTGATCGGATAAACGCCGACCCGACCACGAATGCCGTCGGTGCCAAAATATTTTTTTGTCATAAGTACTCCATCATTCTTATTCGGCTGATTCCACTGCGGTGATCATTTTCACCACATCAACTGTTTCAGCTACGTCATGGACACGCAATATACGTGCGCCCTTGTGCGCTGCCAGCGCCGCGAGGGCAAGACCGCCATACAGGCGCTCACCCACAGGGCGACTCAACGCCTGGCCGATCATGCTCTTTCGCGACACCCCAACCAACAACGGGCGCCCCAAGGCATGCAAGGCTTCCATGTGCTTGAACAAGCTTAGATTGTGCTGCAGGTTTTTTGCGAAGCCAAACCCCGGATCAAGAATGATCCGCTCAGCTGTAATCCCCACCGTTGCGCATTGAGCCATGCGCTCGGCAAGAAACCCGACCACCTCTTGGGTGACGTCCTGGTAGTGCGGATTGTCCTGCATGTCACCCGGTTCACCGAGCATATGCATGAGGCAAACGGGCAAGCCGGTAGCCGCCGCCGCATCCAGCGCACCTTCGCGACGCAACGAGCGCACGTCGTTGATCAGGCCCGCCCCCAGTCGCGCCGCTTCGCGCATGACGGCGGGGGTGGAGGTATCAACCGAGATGATTACATCCAGCTCACGGTGGATCCGCTCGACGATCGGCGCCACGCGCTCGAGCTCTTCGAGCGGCGAAACCGCCCTGGCGCCCGGGCGCGTGGACTCGCCGCCGACATCGATCAATGTGGCGCCAGCCGCGACCATCGCTTGCGCATGGCGCAACGCCGCATCGAGCTGGCTGAATTTGCCACCATCGGAGAAAGAGTCGGGCGTGACATTGAGAATGCCCATGACATGCGTCTGGGCCAAATCAAGAACCCGGTTGCCGCAAGGCAACCGGGTCGAGGACTGAACAAAAGTCATTTCAAACCTTAAACGTCAGCAGCGGGACCGCCGATAGGTGTTTCAGGACGTTCACCCTGCACCGCTGGAGGCGTACCGGACGTACCCGTACCACCCGACCAGTCGCGAGGCTCGCGAGGTGTGCGCCCAGCCATGATGTCGTCGATCTGCTCGGCATCGATGGTTTCATACTTCATCAGAGCATCGGCCATGGCGTCGAGCTTGTCCCGGTTGTCCGTGAGGATCTGCTTGGCGGTGCCGTAGCACTGGTCGATGATGCTGCGCACTTCGGAGTCGATCAGCTTGGCTGTCTCACCGGAGAAACTTGCACTCTGGCCACCGCCGCCGCGACCGAGGAACACTTCACCCTCTTCTTCCGCGTACATCAGTGGACCGAGTTTTTCGGAAAGGCCCCACTTGGTCACCATGTTCCGTGCGATCTGGCTGGCACGCATGATGTCGTTGGACGCACCGGTGGTGACGCCATCGAAGCCCAGGGTCATCTCTTCAGCAATACGGCCACCGTAGAGCGAGCAGATCTGGCTGATCAGCGCGCGCTTGGACAGGCTGTAGCGATCCTCTTCCGGCAGGAACATGGTCACGCCCAGCGCGCGACCGCGCGGGATGATCGAGACCTTGTACACCGGATCATGCTCAGGCACGACGCGGCCGACAATGGCGTGGCCAGCTTCGTGATAAGCGGTGTTCTGTTTTTCTTTCTCGGACATGACCATGGATTTGCGCTCGGCGCCCATCATGATCTTGTCCTTGGCCAGTTCGAACTCTTTCATTTCGACGATGCGCTTGCCGGCACGGGCAGCGAACAACGACGCCTCGTTGACCAGGTTGGCCAGGTCGGCACCGGAGAAACCAGGGGTACCACGAGCGATCACCGCCGGAGCGACGTCGTCACCCATTGGCACTTTGCGCATGTGGACCTTGAGAATCTGTTCGCGACCACGGATATCCGGCAGGCCGACCACGACCTGACGGTCGAAACGGCCCGGACGCAGCAGCGCAGGGTCCAGTACGTCCGGACGGTTGGTCGCGGCAATCACGATGATGCCGTCGTTCATTTCGAAACCGTCCATCTCTACCAGCAACTGGTTGAGAGTCTGCTCGCGCTCATCGTGACCACCGCCCATGCCGGCACCACGGTGGCGACCGACGGCGTCGATTTCATCGATGAAGATGATGCACGGCGCGTGTTTTTTGGCCTGCTCGAACATGTCGCGAACACGGCTGGCACCGACACCTACGAACATTTCGACGAAATCGGAACCGGAAATGGTGAAGAAAGGCACCTTGGCTTCGCCGGCAATCGCCTTGGCCAGCAAGGTTTTACCGGTACCCGGAGGACCCACCATCAGCACACCGCGAGGAATGCGGCCGCCCAGGCGCTGGAACTTGCCCGGGTCACGCAGGAACTCGACCAGTTCGCCAACTTCTTCCTTGGCTTCGTCGCAACCGGCAACGTCCGCCAGGGTGGTTTTCACCTGATCCTCGGAGAGCAGGCGCGCCTTGCTCTTGCCGAAGCTCATCGGCCCGCCCTTGCCACCGGCACCGCCCTGCATCTGCCGCATGAAGAACATGAACACGGCGATGATCACCAGGATCGGGAAGCTCGCGACCAGGAGCTGGGTCCAGATGCTTTGCTGTTCAGGCTGCTTGCCTTCGACCACGACATGGTTGTCCACCAGGTCGCCGATCAGGCCATTGTCCTGAATTGCCGGACGAATGGTCTTGAAGCTGTCGCCATCGTTGCGCTTGCCGGTAATCACGTAGCCATCAACCGCCACGCGCTCGACCTTGCCATCCTTGACCTGCTGGATGAAGTCGGAATAGTTGAGGGTCTGCGGCTCGTTAGGGCTGGAGAAGTTGTTCATCACCGTCACCAGGACAGCCGCGATGATCAACCACAGGATCAGATTCTTTGCCATATCGTTCAATTAACTACCCTCTGAAGCAAGCGCCGCTGTTGGCGCGCGCTTCGCATGATATTCACCGGCCTAACTTACTACATTACCTACAACTCTGGCAGGCGCCGTCTGTAACCCTTTGTGAAACACTTCCTACACAATATTCGCTATTTCCCACAGGACGAAATACGAAAATCCTATCGACCCGCAAAAAAACCTCGATTTACTCACTACGGCCGCGGTACCCCCAAGCCAGCATGTACTGCTCGCGGGAACTGCCACGGGATGAGTCCGGCTTGATCATCTGGACCTTGTCGAATTTCTGACGAGCGTCCTTCACGTAAGCATCAAATCCTTCACCCTGAAAAACCTTGATCACGAAATTACCACCCGGCTTGAGTATCCGGGCCGCCAGATCAAGCGCCAGCTCGCAAAGAAACATGGCTTTGGGCATATCTACGGCAGGCGTACCACTCATATTGGGGGCCATATCGGAAATCACAAGGTCCACCTGCGAATTACCCACGGCTTCAAGGATCCGAGCGAGCACTTCATCCTGGGTGAAGTCACCCTGGATGAAAGTCACGTCCGGAATGCTGTCCATTTCCAGGATGTCCGAGGCGATCAGACGTCCCTGGCCACCGATCAGCCGGCTAGTGACCTGCGACCAGCCACCAGGCGCCGCCCCCAGGTCGACAACGGTCATACCCGGACGGATCAGCTTGTATTTCTCCTGGACCTCCAGAAGCTTGTAACTCGCACGCGAGCGGTAGCCATCCTTCTGCGCCTGCTTCACATAGGGATCGTTGACATGTCTTTTCAGCCAACCAAGGCTTGTCTTGGAACGCGCCATTGGGCACCTCGATGATAAGGGTCGTGATTAGTTGGGCGGATCCACGAACCCTCGGGTAAAATGGCCGCCATTTTACAGAATCCAGACGAAAGGGTCAGATTATGCCGCTCACTCAAGAGCAGAAGAAACAGTACAAATCCATTGGCCACCATCTGAAACCAGTTTTGATTGTGGCTGACAACGGTTTGACTGAAGGTGTGTTAGCCGAACTTGAACGCGCATTGGCGGATCACGAGCTGATCAAGATCAAGCTCAATATCCTCGATCGCGAGTCGCGCCTGGCGTCCATTGCCGAACTGTGCAAGGTCGGCAAAGCGGATCTGGTTCAGGTCATCGGCAAGATGGCACTGATTTACCGCAAGAACTTCAGCGTCAACAAGCAGCTGTCGAACGTCCATCGCTTCAAGTGATGACAAGGGTCAAGGGTGTGCTTCGCGCACCCTGCCACTCCATCCGGGTACCGGCTGCATGATCAGTACCAGCCCTGAGAACCCCAGAACCATATAGCTGAACACCTGCCAGCGCTGCGCATCAGGCCAGCCAACTCGCACGGCGACAAACATCGCACACGCGAACAACGCAATCAGCAGCACCTGCCCACGAAAATCCCGCCATAGGCTGGCAAGACCATTGACCTGAACCAGCACCAAAGCCTGAAAAATCACGCACACGGCGGCAAACCCCACCACCACTGTCTCGAACATGCCGGCGATCTCATCGATCAGCAACGGCGCCAGGCCAATTCGACCCAACACCGGCTGCAAACCGAGATGCACCAGCCACAGACCGCCGACCCACAACATCTGGGCCAGCTGCCAGAGCATGGCGCCCGCATTCAGCGGGCGCCTTGCTTCAGATGTGACGGACTTCGACAATCTCGTACTCGATAACGCCACCAGGCGTTTTGACGACGACCACATCACCCTCTTCCTTGCCGATCAAGGCTCGAGCCAAAGGTGAACCGACCGAAATCTTGCCGAGTTTGAAGTCAGCCTCATCCTCACCCACGATGTGGTAAGTCACGCTTTCATCCGTCTCGACGTTGGCGATTTCGACGGTGGTGCCGAAGATAACCTTGCCAGTGTGAGGAATGGTCGTGACGTCGATGATGACCTGATTCTGAATCCGGCCTTCGATGTCACGAATCCGCGCCTCGACCATACCTTGCTGCTCGCGGGCAGCGTGGTATTCGGCGTTTTCCTTCAAGTCACCCAACTCGCGGGCCGTTCCGATGTCCTGGCTGAGCTTCGGACGAACGACCTTGGTCAGGTGAGCATGCTCTTCTTCCAGGGCGCGAGCGCCCTGAACGGTCATCGGGTACTTCGTTATGCTCATGCCTTCAATCCTGCGTGTAGATCCTGCAAGCGGCGTACAGTCTTCTCGGGACCGAACTTCAGCGCTTCGCAGATCGCTTCGCCAGCAGCAATGGTGGTGGTGCAGTAGATCTTGTGCTGCAGGGCGTTGCGACGAATGGAATAGGAGTCAGCGATCGACTGACGGCCTTCGGTGGTGTTGATGATCAGGGTGACTTCGTCATTCTTGATCATGTCGACTACGTGCGGACGCCCTTCGGTCACCTTGTTCACGCGGCGCACTTTCAGGCCTGCGGCTTCGATGAGCTTGGCAGTACCGGCGGTAGCAACCACTTCAAAGCCCAAGTTGATCAGATCACGGGCCACGCCCGCAACCAGTGGCTTGTCGTCATCACGCACGCTGATGAACGCAGTACCACCGGTCGGCAGCACTTCGCTGGCGCCCATCTGGGCCTTGGCGAATGCTTCACCGAAGGTGTCGCCCACACCCATCACTTCACCGGTGGACTTCATCTCAGGGCCGAGGATCGGGTCAACGCCAGGGAATTTGGCGAACGGGAACACCGCCTCTTTCACGCTGTAGAAGTTCGGGATGATTTCCTTGGTGAAACCCAGTTCTTTCAGGGTTTTACCGGCCATCACGCGCGCCGCGATCATCGCCAGGGAGACACCGATGCACTTGGATACGAACGGCACGGTACGCGAAGCGCGCGGGTTGACTTCGATGACGTAGATGTCTTCGCCTTGCAGCGCCAACTGCACGTTCATCAGGCCGACTACGCCCAGCTCCAGGGCCATTTTCTTGACCTGTTCGCGCATCTCGTCCTGGATGTGCGCTGGCAGCGAGTACGGCGGCAGCGAGCACGCGGAGTCACCGGAGTGAACGCCGGCCTGCTCGATGTGCTGCATGATCGCGCCGATCACAACGTCCTTGCCGTCGCAGACCGCATCCACGTCCATTTCGATGGCGCAGTTGAGGAAGTGGTCCAGCAGCACCGGGCTGTCATTGGACACTTGAACCGCTTCACGCAGGTAGCGCTTGAGTTCTTCTTCTTCGTAGACGATTTCCATCGCACGACCGCCCAGTACATAGGACGGACGCACCACCAGCGGGTAACCGATTTTCGCGGCGGCACGAATCGCTTCGTCTTCGCTGCGCACGGTGGCGTTTGGCGGCTGACGCAGGTTCAGGCGCTGGACCATTTGCTGGAAGCGCTCGCGGTCTTCGGCACGGTCGATGGCGTCAGGGCTGGTGCCGATGATCGGCACGCCGGCAGCTTCCAGGGCGCGAGCCAGCTTCAGCGGGGTCTGGCCACCGTACTGGACGATCACGCCTTTCGGCTTCTCGACGCGAACGATTTCCAGCACGTCTTCCAGGGTCACTGGCTCGAAGTACAGGCGATCGGAGGTGTCGTAGTCGGTGGAAACGGTTTCCGGGTTGCAGTTGACCATGATGGTCTCGTAACCGTCATCGCGCAGGGCCAGTGCCGCGTGTACGCAGCAGTAGTCGAACTCGATGCCCTGGCCGATACGGTTAGGACCGCCACCCAGGATCATGATCTTGTCGCGGCCCGACGGCGCGGCTTCGCACTCTTCTTCGTACGTCGAGTACAGGTACGCAGTATCGGTGGCGAACTCGGCGGCGCAGGTGTCGACGCGCTTGTAGACCGGGAAGATGTCCAGCTTGTGACGGTGAGCGCGCAGGCTCTTCTCGGTCACACCCAGCAGCTTGGCCAGGCGCATGTCGGAGAAGCCCTTGCGCTTGAGGCGGAACATCAGGTCGCGGTCGATGCTGGTCAGGCCCAGGGTCTTGACCTTCTCTTCGTCCTTGATCAGATCTTCCATCTGCACCAGGAACCAAGGATCGATCATGGTCATGCCGAAGATGTCTTCAACGCTCATGCCGGCGCGCATTGCGTCCGCCACGTACCAGATGCGCTCGGCGCCCGGCACGGTCAGCTCGCGCTTGAGGATGCTCATGCTTTCCGGATTGCTCAGGTCAACCTTCTCGTCCAGACCGCAAACGCCCACTTCCAGGCCGCGCAGGGCTTTCTGCAGGGATTCCTGGAAGGTACGGCCGATGGCCATCACTTCACCGACCGACTTCATTTGCGTGGTCAGGCGCGCGTCAGCCTTGGAGAATTTCTCGAAAGCGAAACGTGGCAGCTTGGTCACGACGTAGTCGATGGACGGTTCGAAGGACGCCGGGGTCTTGCCGCCGGTGATGTCGTTCGACAACTCGTCGAGGGTGTAGCCCACAGCCAGTTTGGCCGCGACCTTGGCGATCGGGAAACCGGTGGCTTTCGAAGCCAGTGCCGAGGAACGGGATACGCGCGGGTTCATCTCGATCACGACCATGCGGCCGGTGTTCGGGCAGATGCCGAACTGAACGTTCGAACCACCGGTTTCCACACCGATCTCGCGCAATACCGCCAGGGAGGCGTTACGCAGGATCTGGTATTCCTTGTCGGTCAGGGTCTGTGCCGGCGCCACGGTGATCGAGTCACCGGTGTGCACGCCCATCGGGTCGAAGTTTTCGATGGAGCAGACGATGATGCAGTTGTCCTTTTTGTCACGGACAACTTCCATTTCGTATTCTTTCCAGCCGATCAGCGATTCGTCGATCAGCAGCTCTTTGGTCGGCGACAGGTCCAGGCCACGGGCGCAGATTTCTTCGAACTCTTCACGGTTGTACGCGATGCCGCCACCGGTGCCGCCCATGGTGAAGGACGGACGGATGATGCACGGGAAGCCCAGCTTCTCGAGGACCGCATTGGCCTCTTCCATGCTGTGGGCGATGCCGGAGCGCGGGCACGCCAGGCCGATGGATTTCATCGCCTTGTCGAAGCGCGAACGGTCTTCAGCCTTGTCGATGGTGTCGGCGTTGGCACCGATCATTTCTACGCCGAACTTCTCCAGGACGCCTTCGCGCTCCAGGTCCAGGGCGCAGTTCAGCGCGGTCTGGCCACCCATGGTTGGCAGCAGTGCGTCCGGACGCTCTTTCTCGATGATCTTGGCAACGGTCTGCCACTTGATCGGCTCGATGTAGGTGGCGTCGGCCATGGCCGGATCGGTCATGATGGTGGCCGGGTTGGAGTTCACCAGGATGACGCGGTAGCCCTCCTCGCGCAGGGCTTTGCAGGCCTGGGCGCCGGAGTAGTCGAATTCGCAGGCCTGGCCGATCACGATCGGGCCAGCGCCGAGAATCAGGATGCTTTTAATGTCTGTACGTTTTGGCATGGGTTTGTCACTCAAATCCGCAGGTCAGTCGGCAAGCCGTCTTGTTCAATCTGTGAAGACTTGAGGGGGTCGCCGATCTCGGGACCGCCCTCAAGCTTTGCAACATCAGGGCGAGCGATCAGCGTCGCTTGGCCATCTCGTTGATGAAGCGATCGAACAGAGGTGCTACGTCGTTCGGGCCAGGGCTGGCTTCAGGGTGACCCTGGAAGCTGAAGGCGCTCTTGTCGGTACGCTCGATACCTTGCAGGGTGCCGTCGAACAGCGATTTGTGAATCGCGCGAACGTTGGCGGGCAGGGTCGCTTCGTCTACCGCGAAACCGTGGTTCTGGCTGGTGATCATCACAACGCCAGAGTCCAGGTCCTGGACAGGGTGGTTGGCACCGTGGTGGCCGTGACCCATTTTCAGGGTCTTGGCGCCGGAGGCCAGGGCCAGCAGTTGGTGACCGAGGCAGATACCGAATACCGGGATCTCGGTTTCCAGCACGTCCTTGATCGCCTGGATCGCGTAGTCGCAAGGCTCCGGATCGCCAGGGCCGTTGGACAGGAACACACCGTCCGGCTTCAGGGCCAGCGCTTCGGCGGCAGGCGTCTGTGCAGGCACCACGGTCACGCGGCAACCGCGCTCGACCAGCATGCGCAGGATGTTCACCTTGACGCCGTAGTCGTAGGCGACCACGTGGTATGGCAGCTCGGAGGCTTCGATGGTCGCGTGGCTGTCGGTTTTCAGATCCCAGACAGTCGAACGCCACTCGTATTTCTCAGTGGTGCTGACGACTTTTGCCAGGTCCATGCCCTTCAAGCCAGGGAAGCCCCGGGCAGCGGCGATGGCGGCTTCTTCGGAAATGTTGTCACCGGCCATGATGCAGCCGTTCTGCGCGCCTTTTTCACGCAGGATGCGCGTCAGGCGGCGGGTGTCGATACCAGCGATGGCCACAACGTTGTTGGCCTTCAGGTAGTCGGACAGGGACATCGTGTTACGCCAGTTACTCGCCACCAGTGGCAGGTCACGGATGACCAGGCCAGCGGACCAGACGCGATTGGACTCGGCATCTTCCGGCGTGGTGCCGGTGTTGCCGATGTGTGGGTAAGTCAGGGTAACGATTTGTTGGGCGTAGGAAGGATCGGTAAGGATTTCCTGATAGCCGGTCATTGCGGTGTTGAACACCACCTCACCAACGGTTTGACCGTCGGCTCCAATGGCTTCGCCGCGAAAAATGCTGCCATCAGCAAGGGCGAGTATGGCTGGCTTAGTCAAGAAGACCTCCCGTAAATAAAGCCTGAAAGGGCGATCGCAGGTTGTAAAAAAGCGGAGTGACGTATGGACACGTCACCCCGCTTCTTCACTGAATTATTCTGCGCGCTTTTAGTGGACACACTAAAGCTGTAGCTTACAGAAAAAGGCATTTTTGGTCTACCGCCAATGAGCCTTAAAGGCTGGAGAATGCGACAGGACGTCGCTTGGCGGGGTAAAACCGGGCTCAAACGCCGTGCGCGAGCCCGATTTCAGGTGCATCTTAACGCAGGTCGAGCACGTCTTGCATGTCGTAAAGACCGGCTTCACGCCCATCGAGCCACAAAGCAGCACGCACAGCGCCCTTGGCGAAGGTCATGCGGCTGGAGGCCTTGTGAGTGATCTCGACACGCTCACCGTCAGCGGCGAACAGCACGGTGTGATCGCCCACGATGTCGCCAGCGCGCACCGTGGCAAAACCGATGGTCTCGCGCTCGCGAGCACCGGTCTGACCCTCACGACCGTAAACCGCGACTTTCTTCAGGTCGCGACCCAGGGCATCGGCAATCACCTCACCCATGCGCACGGCCGTACCGGACGGCGCATCGACTTTATGCCGATGGTGAGCTTCGGTGATCTCGATATCAACATCGTCACCCAACACGCGAGCAGCGGTGTCGAGCAGCTTCAGGCACAGGTTTACACCGACGCTGAAGTTGGCCGCGAAGACGATCGGAATATCCTTACCCGCCTCTGCCAGCAACTGCTTCTCTTCAACGCTGAAGCCGGTAGTGCCGATAATCATCGCCTTGTTGTGCTTGCGGCAGAAGGCGAGGTTTTTCAGGGTCACCGTCGGATGGGTGAAATCGATTAGCACGTCGAACTCATCGACCACACGGTCCAGATCACCCGACAGCGGCACGCCGATGCGACCGATAGCCGCCAGCTCACCGGCGTCCGCGCCGACCAGCGTACTGTCAGGACGATCCACTGCCGCCGTCAGGCCGGCACCCGGTGCTTGCTGCACGGCTTCGATCAGGGTTTTGCCCATGCGCCCGGCGGCGCCCATCACAGCTATACGTCGCATGCCTGTCTCCTTACAAATCGCCGAAGAAGCGCTTCACGCCTTCGAACCAGCCCGTGGTTTTCGGGGAATGACTGTTGTCGTCCGCCAGGGAGTTGCGGAACTCTTCGAGCATTTCACGCTGACGACGACTCAGGTTGACCGGCGTCTCGACTGCCACACGGCACATCAAGTCACCCGCACCGCCGCCACGCACAGGTGCAACACCCTTGCCACGCACGCGGAACTGCTTGCCGGTCTGAGTCCCTTCAGGGATTTTCAGCTTGACCCGACCATCGAGAGTCGGAATCTCCAGCTCGCCACCCAGCGCCGCATCGACGAAGCTGATTGGCACTTCACAGAACAGATGCTTGCCGTCACGCTGGAAGATCGAGTGCTCGCGCACGTTGATCACCACGTACAGATCGCCAGTCGGACCGCCCTGGGCACCCGCCTCGCCCTCGCCCGACAGGCGAATGCGGTCACCGGTATCGACACCGGCCGGCACTTTGACCGACAGGGTCTTGTACTCTTCGACACGACCTTCGCCATGACAGGAATCGCAAGGGTCGGAAATGATCTTGCCCTGGCCATGGCAGCGCGGGCAGGTTTGCTGCACCGAGAAGAAGCCTTGCTGCATGCGCACCTGGCCAATACCGCCACAGGTCGGGCAGGCAACCGGCGAAGAGCCCTTCTTGGCACCCGAGCCGTCGCACGGCTTGCAGTTGACCAATGTCGGAACGCGGATATTCACGCTGGTGCCGCGCACCGCTTCTTCCAGGTTCAGCTCCAGGGTGTAGCGCAAGTCGCTGCCACGCTGGGCACCGCCACGAGAACCACCGCGACCGCCACCGAAGAAGTCGCTGAAGACATCACCAAAGATGTCGGAGAAGTTCTGACCGCCGAAACCGGCACCGCCGCCACCCATGCTCGGGTCGACACCGGCGTGGCCGTACTGGTCGTACGCCGCACGCTTGCTGGAATCGGAGAGCACTTCGTAGGCCTCGTTGGCCTCCTTGAACATCTCTTCCGATGCCTTGTCATCAGGATTACGGTCCGGGTGGTGTTTCATCGCCAGGCGACGGTAGGCCTTTTTCAGGTCCGCCTCGCTTGAGCCTCGCTCAACACCCAATACTTCGTAATAGTCACGCTTTGCCATAAGTCTCTGCACTCTTGAGGACGTTCGACAAACCTCTCCTGAGCCTCGTCAAACTCGTTGAGCCCCAATACAGGCCCGGACCCAACTCACGTCAATTCAACGATCCTGGTCTTTGTTTCAATGTGGCACTTTCGGCTCGGAAAGCAGGAGCATTCCCGACCATGCCGCCAACACGCGAACGCTGTCGCATGCTGTAAAAAATCGCTAACTCCAGACACGCCAACGCGGGAGCAAGCTCCCGCGCGGCGACATCCTACCAGTCACCGCCGCAAGGCAGTCAACCGGCCGACCAACAACTTACTTGTGGTCTTTTACTTCTTCGAACTCAGCGTCGACAACGTCGTCAGCCTTTTCTGCCTTGTCGTCGTGCGGTGCAGCGCCTTCAGCAGGCTGAGCCTGTTCGGCGTACATCTTCTGCGCCACTGGAGCGGAGACTTTCGACAGCTCTTCAACCTTGGCTTCGATAGCAGCCTTGTCGTCGCCTTTTACAGCGGCTTCCAGGGCAACCACGGCAGCTTCGATCGCAGTCTTCTCTTCAGCGCTTACCTTGTCGCCAGCGTCAGCGACCATTTTGCGCGTCGAGTGAACCAGTGCGTCGCCTTGGTTGCGGGCAGCGGCCAGCTCTTCGAACTTGCGGTCTTCCTCGGCGTTGGCCTCGGCATCACGCACCATGCGCTCGATCTCTTCGTCGGACAGACCGGAGTTGGCCTTGATCACGATCGACTGAGTCTTGCCGGTGGCCTTGTCCTTGGCGCCTACGTGCAGGATGCCGTTGGCGTCGATGTCGAAGGTCACTTCGATTTGTGGCACGCCACGTGGTGCTGGTGGAATCTCGGCCAGGTCGAACTTGCCCAGGGACTTGTTCTGTGCAGCCTGCTTACGCTCACCTTGCAGCACGTGAATGGTCACGGCGCCCTGGTTGTCATCGGCAGTCGAGAACACTTGCGATTTCTTGGTAGGAATCGTGGTGTTTTTCTCGATCAGCGCGGTCATCACGCCACCCATGGTTTCGATACCCAGGGTCAGCGGGCTGACGTCCAGCAGCAGAACGTCTTTCACGTCACCGGCCAGAACGGCACCCTGGATCGCAGCACCTACGGCAACAGCTTCGTCCGGGTTCACGTCCTTGCGAGGCTCTTTACCGAAGAACTCGGTCACCAGCTTCTGAACCAGCGGCATACGGGTCTGACCGCCAACCAGGATCACGTCATTGATCTTGGCGACATCGATACCGGCATCTTTCATGGCGATGCGGCAAGGCTCGATGGTGCGTTGAACCAGGTCTTCCACCAGCGCTTCCAGCTTGGCGCGGGAGATTTTCACGTTCAAGTGCTTAGGACCGGTGGCGTCTGCAGTGATGTACGGCAGGTTCACGTCGGTCGACTGAGCGGACGACAGCTCGATCTTGGCTTTTTCAGCGGCTTCTTTCAGGCGCTGCATCGCCAGCGGATCACCCTTGAGGTTCATGCCGCTTTCTTTCTTGAATTCGTCGACGAGGTAGTCGATCAGACGAATGTCGAAGTCCTCACCACCCAGGAAGGTGTCGCCGTTGGTGGCCAACACTTCGAACTGGTGCTCGCCATCTACTTCGGCGATTTCGATCACGGAAACGTCGAAAGTACCACCACCCAGGTCATAAACGATCACGGTGTGGTCGCCCTTGGCCTTGTCCATGCCGTATGCCAGAGCGGCCGCGGTTGGTTCGTTGATGATACGTTTTACGTCCAGGCCCGCGATGCGGCCGGCGTCCTTGGTCGCTTGACGCTGGCTGTCGTTGAAGTAGGCCGGAACGGTGATCACCGCTTCAGTCACAGGCTCGCCGAGGTAGTCTTCGGCGGTCTTCTTCATTTTCTTCAGGATTTCAGCCGAGATTTGTGGCGGTGCCATTTTCTGGCCGTTCACTTCAACCCAGGCGTCATTGTTGTCAGCCTTGACGATCTTGTAAGGGACCATCTGGATATCTTTCTGTACCACTTCTTCATCGAAGCGACGACCGATCAGACGCTTGACCGCGTACAGGGTGTTGTGCGGATTGGTCACCGCCTGACGCTTGGCCGACTGGCCAACCAGGATTTCACCGTCGTTGGCGTAAGCGATGATAGACGGCGTGGTGCGCGCGCCTTCGGCGTTTTCAATAACTTTGGCGGTGCCGTTTTCCAGCACGGAGACGCAGGAGTTGGTAGTCCCCAGGTCGATACCGATAATTTTGCCCATGTTCACTCTCCCGAAACTTTGGATTTGGTTGCCGCAGCAGTGGTGGCTAACTGCGGCAGAACTTAAACGCTTGACTTCTAAATGGGGGCCTTGCGGCTAATTTCAAGCCTGCTCGTCAATCGAAGGCGACACAGCTGCCGGCGCCTTGCTGACCACGACCATTGCCGGACGCAGCAGGCGGCCATTGAGCTCGTAGCCCTTCTGGAACACCTTGAGCACGCTGTTGGGCTCGACGTCGGCGCTTTCCTGCATGGCCATCGCCTGATGCTTGACCGCATTGAACGGTTCGCCGTGCGGATCGATCGTTTCCAGCTGATAACGCTTCAGGGTGTCCTGGAACATTTTCAGGGTCAGCTCGATACCTTCGCGCATTGGACGGATGTTTTCGTCTTCCGCGCTGGACAGCTCCAGGCCGCGCTCCAGGCTGTCGATGATCGGCAGCAGGTCGCCGGCGAATTTTTCCAGGGCGAACTTGTGAGCCTTTTCTACATCCTGTTCGGCACGACGGCGGACGTTCTGCAGATCGGCGGCTACACGCAAAGCCTGATCCTGCGCACCTGCCAGTTGCTCTTCGAGCACTTGTACACGAGCCACCAGGTCATCACCCGAAGCCTGGGGAGCCTGGTCGGCGTCTAGATTTTGCGTATCCACTGTCTGTTCGTCAGCCATAGAATTCTCCTTTCAATATCGTCCGCGAGCCTGACTCGCGCTTCTGTCCAGCTATATGGGGCCGCAAAATCCGGCTTCAAGGGGCAACCAAACATTAACCCTACAAAAAACAGCTGCTTTGTCATGCCCCTCTGTACTAAGGATTTCGTCGGATCAAGCAAATCGAGCTAACGAGGGGCATTGTCAGCCGCAAATAAAACACTGTATAAATAACCAGACCTAAAGCCTGGGAGCGGCCTTTATGCTGGTGCACCTGTCCGTACATAACTACGCCATCGTTGAACACCTCGATCTTGAACTCGATCGAGGCATGAGCGTGATCACAGGGGAAACCGGCGCCGGCAAGTCGATCATGCTCGACGCCTTGGGCCTGACCCTCGGCGACCGGGCCGACAGCGGCGTGGTGCGCCCCGGTGCCGACAAGGCCGATATCCTGGCAACCTTCGACCTGGCCGACATTCCGGAAGCCAGTGCCTGGCTGGCCGAACGCGACCTCGAGAACGATGGCCCGTGCATCCTGCGCCGGGTCATCACCGCCGAAGGGCGCTCACGCGGCTACATCAACGGTACGCCCTGCCCGCTGGGCGACCTCAAGGCACTGGGCGAACTGTTGATCGATATCCACAGTCAGCACGAACACCAGTCGTTGCTCAAGACCGATACCCATCGCCGCCTGCTCGACGAGTATGCAGGCGCCACGGACCTTGCCCGCCAGGTACAGCTTGCTGCCCAGCGCTGGCGCCAGACTCATCAGGAACTTGAGCGACTGTCCAACTCCGGCGATGAGCAGCGAGCTCGCCATCAGTTGCTCAGCTATCAGCTTGAAGAGCTGGAGAACCTTGGCCTCGGCGACAACGAGCTGGAACAGTTGGAGCAGGAACACAAGAACCTGACAAACGCGGAAACCTTGCTGGGCATCTGCCGGCAAGTGGTCGAACAATGCAGCGAGAGTGATTCCGGCAATGTCCTGAACGCCCTGACTGCAAGCCTTAATCGCCTGTCGAGCGTGAACAACTCGATTGGCGCGCTGGGCGAAGCCAGCAGCTTGCTGACCAGCGCGCAGATCCAGGTTGAAGAAGCCGTGGGCGAGCTGAACCGCTTCCTGGATAACTTCGACGCAGACCCGGCGCGCCTTCAATACCTGGAAGAACGCCTCGATGCGATCTACACCATGGCGCGCAAGCACCGTATCCAACCGACCGAGGTCGCAGAGATGCAGCAGCGGTTACTGGATGAAATCGAAACCCTGAACGCCAACGATGAATCCATCGAGCGACTCAGTGATGAGCTGGCGTCTTATGCCCGTCATTATCAGGAAAAGGCTCGAGAGTTGAGCGACCTGCGCTGCCAAGCCTCCAGCAGCCTGGCCAGCGCGGTGGAACAGGAGATCCAGCGTCTGGGCATGCCCGGCGGGCGCTTTGCCATCGAACTGCGACCGAACAGCAGTAATGAATTGCTTCCGAACGGACTCGAACAGGTAGAACTGCTGGTCAGTGCCAACCCGGGACAGCCATTAAAGGCACTGGCGAAGGTGGCATCGGGTGGCGAGCTGTCACGTATCAGCCTGGCGATCCAGGTGATCACCGCGCAAACGTCCCGCGTCCCGACCCTGGTGTTCGACGAAGTGGACGTAGGTATTGGCGGACCGACCGCAGAAATCGTCGGCCAATTGCTGCGCAGGCTCGGTGAGCGCGGACAGGTCCTGACGGTCACGCACCTGCCACAAGTGGCCGCACAAGGGCATCAGCACCTGTTCGTGCACAAGGTGCGCGGCGAAGAGGCCACTCGCACGGCCGTCTCCAAATTGAGCAAGAACGATCGCGTAGAAGAGGTGGCAAGGATGCTGGGCGGGATCGATCTCACCAAGGAATCCCTGGCCCACGCGAAAAAAATGGTCGTTACCGCAAAAATCTAGCCTCGACAGAAAGCACGAAGGCGACCCCGGGGTCGCCTTCGTTCGTTTCGCGAACTCAGGGTTCGCGCGACATGCTTACTTTTTCTTGCGCACGTACAACACAAGATTGTGATCAACCATCTCGAAACCATACTTGTCGACGATGGCTTTCTGCAGGCGCTCGATTTCCTCGTCGAAGAATTCGATGACTTCGCTGGTTTCGACGTTGACCATATGGTCGTGATGCTTGCCGTCGTCCAGTTCGAAGACCGCATGGCCTCCGTCGAAGTTGTGCCGCACCACAAGTCCAGCTGCCTCGAACTGGGTCAGTACACGGTAAACCGTGGCCAGACCGACGTCCTCGCCAGCCTCCATCAATGCCTTATAGACATCCTCGGCACTCATGTGGCGCTGCTCGGCAGAGTCGAGCATTTGCAGAATCTTGACCCGTGGCAGGGTCACTTTGAGGCCGGCTTTGCGTAGTTCGCTATTTTCAACCATGGTCAGCTTTCTCGCGATGCTGCTTCGCAGCTTCTCTTAATGCGGGTATGATCGGCGTTTACGTTGTCCCAGCCAAGATAGTGGAAGTCGCCCACCGATGCAAAACACCAAGCTCTTGCTAACCAGTTTCTCCTTTGTGGGACTGCTCGCACTCGCCGGTTGTTCATTCCCCGGGGTTTACAAAATCGACATCCAGCAGGGCAATGTCGTCACGCAGGACATGATAGACCAGTTACGCCCGGGAATGACCCGTAAGCAAGTAAGGTTTATCATGGGCAACCCCCTGCTGACTGATACATTCCATGCCGATCGCTGGGATTATCTGTATAGCCTGCAACCGGGTGGCGGTGAACGCCAACAGGAACGCATTAGCGTTATCTTCAACCCAAATGACCAGCTTGTCAGCCTGTCTGGCGACTTCATGCCCGGCGTGAGCCGCGATGAGGCCATTCTGGGCAAGGACACTGGCACCACCGTCACCGCGCCAGCAGAGCAGGTCGAGCAGCCGAAACCGGAAAAACCAGTCAAGCCTGGCTCGTTGCTCGATCAGATCCAGAAGGAAGTGGACGGTGTCGAAACCACGCCAGTCCCGACTCCAGAACCGCTGGAAACCTCGCCGCAATAATTTGCGACGTAAAAAAACCCGGCATGTCCGGTAATGCTGTTCACTTAAGCGGAGCAGCCTTACGGTCCACTGGAAACCGGGTCTTTGAAATCTTCACCGTCCTTGGCCTCGAAGGCCTTGGACGG
>NZ_JBIUYA010000058.1:0-19728 GCF_044744285.1 Pseudomonas sp. NPDC087336
GTCTGATTATGGCTGATGATCGCCAACAGCAAGGGGGAGCAAGCTCCCCCTTTGGTTTTTATCGGACACTAGTGACGCAGAGCGTGGGAACGATCCTGTGCCAGGAATAAACATCGAACGCCATACCGCCACCAAGGTCTGCTCCCTATACCGCCGAATTCATCGATCACAGGAGACGCTGAGATGTCCGACCCCATGACCCTCAACCAACGTATCGTCCTGGCCTCGCGCCCTGTCGGCGCACCGACGCCGGAGAATTTCCGGATGGAGCGGGTCGCGCTACCCGATCTGGCCGAGGGTCAGGTGCTGCTCAAGACTCTCTATTTGTCACTGGACCCCTACATGCGTGGGCGCATGAGTGACGCGCCGTCTTATGCCGCACCGGTGGAAATCGGCGAAGTGATGACCGGTGGTGCTGTCAGCCGGGTTGAGCGTTCGTTGCATCCCAAGTTCCACGAAGGCGACCTGGTGGTTGGCGCCACGGGGTGGCAGAGCCACAGCATCAACGACGGTCGCAGCATCATTCCGGTGCCGTCGGGGTTGCCCAGCCCCTCCATGGCCCTGGGTGTGCTCGGCATGCCGGGCATGACCGCCTACATGGGCTTGATGGACATCGGCCAGCCAAAAGAAGGCGAGACCCTGGTGGTGGCGGCGGCCTCGGGCGCCGTGGGTTCGGTGGTGGGCCAGGTGGCGAAAATCAAGGGCCTGCGGGTGGTCGGCGTGGCCGGAGGGGCGGAAAAATGTCGTTATGTCACTGAGGAACTGGGCTTCGATGCCTGCATCGACCACAAGAGCCCGGACTTCGTCGACGAGCTGGCGAAGGCGTGTCCCAAGGGCATCGATATCTATTACGAAAATGTCGGCGGCAAGGTGTTCGACGCCGTGGTGCCGTTGCTCAACCCCAAGGCGCGGATTCCGCTCTGTGGCCTGATTGCTTCCTACAACGCCAGCGAGGCACCGAGCGGCCCGGATCGCCTGCCGCAATTGCAGCGCACGTTGTTGACCAAGCGTGTGCGAATCCAGGGCTTTATCGTGTTCGACGACTACGGTGACCGTCAGCCAGAATTCATCAGCGCGATGGCGCCGTGGGTGCGTGATGGCAAGGTGAAGTTTCGCGAAGACGTGGTCGATGGCCTGGAGCAGGCGCCCGAGGCATTCATCGGGCTGCTGGAAGGTCGCAACTTTGGCAAACTGGTGGTGCGGGTCGCACCCAACGACTAATTGACGCTCAACAGAGGCGCGGGTATAAACCGCGTCTCGTTGTTATCGTCGGACTTTTCCCCATGAGCTTCAGCCCTTTGATTCGCCAACTGATCGACGCCCTGCGAGTTTTGCCAGGTGTGGGTCAGAAAACCGCCCAGCGCATGGCGTTGCAGTTGCTCGAGCGTGATCGCAGTGGCGGCTCGCGCCTGGCACTGGCCCTGAACCAGGCCATGGATGGGGTCGGTCACTGCCGTCAGTGCCGCACGCTGACCGAAGACGACCTCTGCCCGCAATGCGCCGATACCCGCCGCGACGACACCTTGCTGTGCGTGGTGGAAGGGCCGATGGATGTCTACGCCGTGGAACAGACCGGTTTCCGTGGCCGCTACTTCGTGCTCAAGGGCCATCTGTCGCCGCTCGACGGGCTGGGGCCGGAGGCGATCGGCATTCCGCAATTGATGGCGCGGATCGAGGAGGCGGGCACGTTTACTGAAGTCATCCTCGCCACCAACCCGACCGTGGAAGGTGAAGCGACCGCGCACTACATCGCCCAGTTGCTCAGCAGCAAAGGCCTGATCGCTTCGCGCATCGCCCATGGCGTGCCGCTGGGCGGCGAGCTGGAGTTGGTGGATGGCGGGACGCTGGCGCATTCGTTTGCGGGGCGTAAGCCGATTTCTCTCTAAAGATATGCGGCGGCCCGACTTGCCCGCGAAGGCGTCAGTGCAGACGCCGCTTACTTATCGCTCAATGCAAATTGCGTCAGGCAAAAAGTAGGAATCCCCATGTCTTCCAGGCGCTGCGAACCACCCAGCTCCGGCAAATCGATGATCGCCGCCGCTTCATGCACCCGCGCACCCATGCGGCGAATCAGGTTCGCCGCCGCAATCAGGGTACCGCCGGTGGCGATCAGGTCATCGAACATCACCACCGAATCGCCTTCGCACAGGCTGTCGGCGTGCACTTCAAGAAACGCTTCGCCGTACTCGGTCGCATAGGCTTCGGCCAGAACGTCGGCCGGCAACTTGCCTTGCTTGCGAAACAGCACCAGCGGCTTGTTCAACTGATAAGCCAGCACCGAGCCGATCAGGAAACCCCGGGCATCCATGGCGCCAATGTGGGTGAAGTCCGCCTCGACATAGCGGTGGGCGAAACTGTCCATTACCAGGCGCAGGGCCGTGGGCGACTGGAAGAGCGGGGTGATGTCGCGAAAGATCACGCCGGGCTTCGGAAAGTCGATCACGGGGCGGATGAGGGATTTGATGTCGAAGGAGTCGAAGACCATCGAAGGTGTCCTGGCAGGCTGCAAACGACGCAGTATAACGGCGGCTGAACCGTTTCGCTCAGCCGCGATCTGCCGAATCAGCCTTCGAGGGAGCCACCGGCCAGGGCGCACAGCTGGATCGGGTCGAGGATGCGGATTTCCTTGCCCTCGGCGGCGATCAGTTCGTTCTGCTGGAAGCGCGTGAACACCCGCGACACGGTTTCCACCGCCAGGCCCAGATAGTTGCCGATTTCGTTGCGCGACATGCTCAGGCGGAACTGATTGGCCGAGAAGCCCCTGGCACGGAAGCGCGCCGACAGGTTGACCAGGAAGGTGGCGATGCGTTCGTCGGCGGTCTTTTTCGACAGCAGCAGCATCATCTGCTGATCGTCACGGATCTCGCGGCTCATCACGCGCATCAGCTGACGGCGCAGTTGCGGCAGCTGCAGGGCCAGTTCGTCGAGGCGTTCAAAGGGGATTTCACACACCGAGGTGGTTTCCAGCGCTTGCGCCGACACCGGGTGTTTTTCGGTGTCCATGCCCGACAGCCCGACCAGCTCGCTCGGCAAATGGAAGCCGGTGAGCTGTTCTTCGCCGGCATCGCTCAGGTTGAAGGTCTTCAGGGCGCCGGAGCGCACGGCGTAGACTGAGTCGAACTTGTCGCCCTGGCGGAACAGAAGCTCACCCTTTTTCAGCGGGCGGCCACGTTTGACGATTTCGTCCAGCGCATCCATATCTTCCAGATTCAGAGAAAGTGGCAAACACAGCGGGGCCAGACTGCAATCCTTGCAATGGGCCTGATTGTGAGCGCGCAGTTTTACTGGCTCAGACATTTCTTCAATCCTTGTGGGAAAACACACATAAGACGTAAGGGTAACCCACTGCAGGACGTTGATGCCAGCACGCGGCGGATTTGCCGCAGGGTTTAGATCACTCGGGAAAACCGTTGGCGACTGTGTTGTTCAAGGTAGGCGTCAAACACCATGCACACCGAGCGAACCAGCAAGCGACCTGCCGGCAACACATTGATGCTTTCGCTGGTCAGCTCAATCAGGCCATCCTTGGCCATGCCCTGCAGTTGTGGCCAAAGTTCGCCGAAATAGCCTTGAAAATCGATGTTGAAGGCCTGTTCGATCTGGGCGAACTCCAGGCTGAAATTGCAGATCAGCTGCTGGATCACCGCGCGGCGCAGACGGTCATCGGCGTTGCACGACAGGCCGCGGCTGGTCGCTAATTGCGCAGAGGCCAAGGTGTTCTGGTATTGGTTCAGATCGCTGCTGTTCTGGCAGTACAAATCACCGATCTGGCTGATCGCTGATACGCCCAGCCCGATCAAATCGCAATGGCCGTGGGTGGTGTAGCCCTGGAAGTTGCGTTGCAGGGTCGATTCCTCCTGGGCAATTGCCAATTCATCGTCGGGTAGCGCGAAGTGGTCCATGCCGATATAGCGGTAACCGGCGGCGGTCAGTTGCTCGATGGTGCGCTGCAGCATCTGCAGTTTTAGCGCCGGGGTCGGTAGCTCGTTGATATTGATCCGCCGTTGCGGCATGAAGCGGTCCGGCAGGTGCGCATAGTTGAACACCGAGAGGCGGTCCGGTTGCAGGCTGATGACTTCGTCAACGGTGCGGGCAAAGTTTTCCGGGGTCTGTTTGGGCAGCCCGTAGATCAGGTCGATGTTGATCGAGCGAAACTGCAGGGTCCGGGCGGCGTCGATCACCGCGCGGGTTTCTTCCAGGCTCTGCAGGCGATTGACCGCGCGCTGCACGGCCGGGTCAAGGTCTTGCAGGCCGATGCTGACCCGATTGAAACCCAGTTCGCGCAGCAGGCCCATGGTCGACCAGTCGGCTTCGCGAGGGTCGATTTCGATGCCGTAGTCACCGCTATCGTCATCGAGCAAATTGAAGTGCTTGCGCAGGTGCGCCATTAACTGACGCAGTTCGTCGTGGTTGAGAAAAGTTGGTGTGCCGCCGCCGAAATGCAGTTGCTCGACTTTTTGCGCGGGGTCCAGGTGGCAGGCGACCAGCTGGATTTCCTGCTCCAGGCGCTGCAGGTAGGGCAGCGCCCGGCCGCGATCCTTGGTGATCACCTTGTTGCAGGCGCAGTAGTAGCAAATGTTCGCGCAAAACGGCACGTGCACGTACAGCGACAACGGGCGCACAGCCTTGCGGCTGTCGCGCAGGGCATGCAGCAGGTCGAACGGGCTGATCTGGCTGTGGAATTGCACGGCGGTTGGGTAGGAGGTGTAGCGCGGTCCCGCCAGGTCATAACGGCGGATCAGATCGGTGTCCCAACGAATGGCGTCGAGCATCATGCGGGCATTCCCCCGGATAGGCTGGCAGTGTGGGCCAGTCTAGGGGGTGGGGCGTTTGGGGATCTTGATTTGCGTCAAGGGTGGATAATTGTGTTGTTTGTACGGGCTCCAGCGCGGGCAAGCCCGCTCCCACAAATCTTGAGTGAGCACAGGATTGTGGTTCAACGCTGATCCTGTGGGAGCGGGCTTGCCCGCGATGGGCGCGCCGCCGATCTAGTGCCCCATCAACCAATGCTGATGCGGCCCCGGCAAGGTCCAGATCCCAAACAGCATCACCAACAACCCACCCGCCATGCGCACGCTGCGTTTGCGCAACAGCGCCGTCACCCGTTCAGCCGCCAATCCCGTGGCGAGCAAAACCGGCCACGTACCTAGCCCGAACGCCAGCATCAGCAACGCACTGTCCAACGCATTACCCTGGCTGGCCGACCACAGCAAGGTGCTGTAGACCAGACCGCACGGCAGCCAGCCCCAAAGCCCGCCCAACAACAGCGCGCGAGGCAGGTTCGACACCGGCAGCAGTCGGTTGGCCACCGGCTGGATATGCCGCCACAGGCCGCGACCGAGGCTTTCGATGCGCGTCAGGCCGCTCCACCAGCCGGCCAGGTACAGGCCCATGGCGATCAGCAGCAGGCCGGCGAGCACGCGCATGAACATGGCCGCCGGGCTGTTGGCCACCGCCCAGCCGGCCAGGCCGATCAAAAGGCCGGCGGCGGCATAGCTGAGGATGCGCCCCAGGTTGTAGGCCAGCAGCAGGCGAAAGCGCCGGCTGCGCTGTTCCTTGGGGATGGCCAGCGTCAATGCGCCCATCAAGCCGCCGCACATACCCAGGCAATGACCGCCACCGAGTAAACCGAGGATGACCGCCGACACCAGCAGCGGCGCCAATTCAAGCATGGGGCGGCGCCTTGTCGTCGGGTTTGGGCGGTTGGCCGCTGGCCTCGTCGACCGCCGCGGTGTGGTTCGGGTCCTGGTCGTCGAACAGGATGCTGTGGGCCGGGCTGTCGAGGTCGTCGTACTGACCGCTGTCGACTGCCCAGAAGAAGATGTAGACAGCGATGGCCACGATCAACAGCGCGGCCGGAATCATCACATAGAGAGCTGGCATCTTGACTCCATGCCCGCGCGGCTCAGGCCGGCAGCGGGCGGGTTTCTGGCGTGGTGCGTGCAGCCGGCGCGCTCGGCAGGCGAGTCAGGCGCAGGGCGTTGAGCACCACGGTCAACGAACTGAGCGACATGCCAACCGCGGCCCACACCGGCGTGATCCAGCCGAGGGCGGCGAACGGCAACATGAGGCCATTGTACAGCGCAGCCCACAGCAAGTTCTCGATGATCACTCGACGGGTGCGCCGCGCCAGGTTGAAGGCTTGCACCAGGGCATCGAGGCGGTTGGACAGGAGCACGGCGTCGGCGCTGGTTTTCGCAAGGTCAGTGGCCGAGCCCATGGCCACGCTGATGTCGGCGGCGGCCAGTACCGGCACATCGTTGACCCCGTCACCGAGCATCAACACCTTGCGCCCTTCCTTGTGCAGTTGTTGCAGGACTTGCAGCTTGTCGTCTGGACGCAAGCCGCCACGGGCTTCATCGATGCCCAATTCGGCCGCGACATTGGCGACCATCGGCGAGCTGTCGCCGGACAGTAACAAGGTGCGCCAGCCGCGGGCCTTGCAGGCCGCCAGCACGGCAGGGGCGTCGGCGCGCAAGCGGTCATCGAGCACGAACCAGGCCAGCGGTCCTTGTTGATCGCCGAGCAGGAGCCATTGCCCAGGTTCATCGGGCATCGATGGCACCGCCGCGCCGCTGAGTTCGCAAACAAAACCGGGCTGCCCGATACGCAGGCGCTGTTCGCTAACCAGTCCTTCAAGGCCAAGCCCTGGCGTGCTGTGCACTTCCTCGGCGGCCAGCGGCGCGCGGCCAAAAGCGCGGGCAATCGGGTGTTCGGAGCGGTTTTCCAGCGCGGCGGCGAGACTCAGGCATTGATCGCTGCCAAGGGCGCCGAGGGGGCGGATCGAGCGCAGCGCCAGGCGGCCTTCGGTGAGGGTGCCGGTCTTGTCGAAGATCACCGTGTCGATCTGGTTCAGGCCTTCCAACACATGGCCGCGGGT
The DNA here is from genome assembly GCF_044744285.1 of Pseudomonas sp. NPDC087336. Taxonomy (NCBI): domain Bacteria; kingdom Pseudomonadati; phylum Pseudomonadota; class Gammaproteobacteria; order Pseudomonadales; family Pseudomonadaceae; genus Pseudomonas; species Pseudomonas sp. NPDC087336. The sequence goes on from NZ_JBIUYA010000058.1 coordinate 6,881, forward strand.
CAGCAGCAGGCCGAGCTTGTGCAAGGTGCCGGTGGCGGCGGTCAGCGCGGTCGGCGTGGCCAGGGACAGGGCGCACGGGCAGGTCGCGACGAGCATCGCCAGTACAATCCAGAAGGCGCGTGACGGGTCCAGTTCCCACCACAACAGTCCAATACAGGCGCAGGCGATCAGTGTCAGCAACAGGAACCATTGCGCCGCGCGGTCGGCGATTTCCGCCAGGCGGGGTTTTTCCGCCTGGGCACGATCCAGCAGACGGACAATGGCCGAGAGACGGGTGTCATGACCGAGGGCCAGGACTTCGACGGTTAACGGGCCCTCCACGTTCAGGGTCCCGGCGGTGACGGCGTCACCCGGCGTGCGTGGCTGCGGCAGGTATTCGCCGGTCAGCAGTGATTCGTCGATGCTCGACTGGCCGTCGAGGATTTTGCCATCGGCCGGGAGGATCGCCCCCGGATGCACCAGCACTTGATCGCCAACCCGCAGTTCGCTCAGCAGGATGCGCTCGCTCTGGCCGTCGGCGCCCAGGCGCAGGCAGGAAGCGGGGAGCAGGTTGACCAGTTGCGCGGTCGCGGCGGCGGTGCGTTCCCGGGCTCGTCGTTCCAGGTAACGCCCGGCCAACAGAAACAGGGCGAACATGCCGACGGCATCGAAATACAGCTCGCCGACGCCGGTGATCGAGGTCCAGATCCCGGCGATGTAGGCACTGCCGATGGCCAGCGACACCGAAACGTCCATGGTCAGGTGGCGCGTGCGCAGATCGCGCATGGCGCCCTTGAAGAACGGCGCACAACTGTAGAAAACGATCGGTGTGGTCAGGAATAGCGCGACCCAGCGCAGGATGGCGTGTAGCTCGGGGCTGAGGTCGATGTTGAATTCCGGCCAGGTGGCCATGGTCGCCATCATCGCCTGGAACCACAGTAGCCCGGCTACGCCGAGCTGGCGCAGGGCCAGGCGGTTTTCGCTGGCCAGTTGTTCGCTGGCGCGGTCCGCCTGGTAGGGGTGGGCAGCGTAGCCGATGTGGCGCAGCTCGGCGAGCACCCGGCTCAGCGGCAATTGCCCGTCGGCCCAGCGCACGTGCAGGCGATGGTTGGAGAGGTTCAGGCGCGCTTCGGCAACGGCGGGCAAGGTGCGCAGGTGTTTCTCGATCAGCCAGCCGCAGGCGGCGCAACTGATGCCTTCCATCAGCAGCGTGGTTTCGGCCAGTTCGCCTTCGTGGCGAACGAAGGGTTGCTGCACGTCGGCGCGGTCGTACAGCGCCAGTTCGTCGACCAATTGCACGGGTAGCGCTTCGGGATTGGCCGAGGCTTCGCTGCGATGCTGGTAATAGCTTTGCAGCCCGCCTGCGACAATGGCTTCGGCCACGGCCTGGCATCCCGGGCAGCAGAATTCCCGTGACTCCCCGAGCACGACGGCGGTGAAGCGGCTGCCGGAGGGGACGGGCAGGGCGCAGTGGTAGCAGGGGGTTGGGGTGGTCATGAGGTTTTCATTAATGCCGCGGGTTCTCTGTTGCCGGATAGGGCCTCTTCGCGGGCAAGCCCGCTCCCACATGGTTTTGTATTGATCGCAAAATCGAACAACACCGCCAATCACTGTGGGAGCTGGCTTGCCAGCGATGCGCGAAGCGCGGCTTTATTTCTTCAGGTCTTCCGCGCCTTGCAGCGGCTCATCACCCAGCAGCAGCTCTTTGTCGTGGTTGACCAGTTCTTCCTCGAACATGCGCCAGATGTGGTCGTCCTGGCTGCCCAGCAATTCGATAAAGCGCCGGCCTTCGATCTTGTCGTTCAACTGGCCGATGTAGCGGCCCTGTTCGGTGTCGCTGCGGGTGAGGGTGATCTTGCGATCTTTCTCCGGTTGCGTCGGCGAGATCAGGTTCAGCTCAAGCGTTGCAGGCTGGCTATTGCCGCTCAGGCGCAGGTCGACTTCACCGGTCACGTCATCCAGATGAATGCTGGCGCGCATCAGCAGGGTCTGCGCCAGCAGTTCACGGTCCAGGGAACGGTTGATGCCTTTGCCAGCTTCGTAGTAGTTGTCGTTGACCAGGTTGTCCGGGTTCTTCACCGCAATAGTCACCATGGACAAGGTCAAGGTCACCGAGCAAGCCAGGATCCCGATGATGATCCACGGCCAAAGGTGCTTGTACCAGGGACTTGCGGCAGTTGCTGCGGACATGATCACTTCTCTCAACGATTTTGTGGGCCGATGAATCGGCTCTTGGCTTCAACGTGGATGCTGGCGTCATCGGCGTCCTTGAGGATGAATTTCACCTCATTGGTGCTCGATGGCAATTGTTCCGGGGCCACGGACAGTTCGACCGGCTGGCTGATGATGTCGCCGGCCGCGACCTTGATCTCGCGCCGGCCCTGCAGCTTGAGGTCCGGCAAGCCGCTGGCCTCGAGCAAATAGGTGTGGTCGCGCTGGTCCTTGTTCATGACCTTCAGGCTGTAGACGTTCTCGATCCGGCCTTCGGCGTTCTCACGGTACAGCACGCGGTCCTTGCTGACGTCGAAACCGACCAGCGAACGCATGAAGAACGCGGTCACCAGCACCCCGATCATCGCCATCAGCACCACGGCATAGCCGATCAGGCGCGGGCGCAGTTTATGGGTTTTCTGCCCGGACAGGTTGTGCTCGGTGGTGTAGCTGATCAGGCCGCGCGGGTACTCCATCTTGTCCATGATGGCGTCGCAGGCATCGATGCACGCCGCGCAGCCAATGCACTCGATCTGCAGGCCGTCGCGGATGTCGATGCCGGTCGGGCAGACCTGGACGCACATGGTGCAGTCGATGCAGTCGCCCAGGCCCTGGGCCTTGTAGTCGATGCCTTTCTTGCGCGGGCCACGGCTTTCGCCACGGCGCGGGTCGTAGGAGACGATCAGCGTGTCCTTGTCGAACATCACGCTCTGGAAGCGCGCGTACGGACACATGTAGATGCACACCTGCTCACGCAGCCAGCCGGCGTTGCCGTAGGTGGCGAGCGTGAAGAAACCGACCCAGAAATACGACCAGCCATCCGCTTCTCCGGTGAAGAAGTCGATGGTCAATTCGCGAATCGGCGAGAAGTAGCCGACGAAGGTCATGCCGGTGACGAAACCGATCAACAGCCACAGGCTGTGCTTGCTGAATTTGCGCAGGAACTTGTTGGCGCTCATCGGCGCCTTGTCGAGTTTGATGCGCTGGTTGCGGTCACCTTCGGTGATCTTTTCGCACCACATGAAGATCCAGGTCCAGACGCTCTGCGGGCAGGTGTAGCCGCACCAGACCCGGCCGGCGTACACCGTGATGAAGAACAGGCCGAAGGCGGCGATGATCAGCATGCCGGACAGCAGGATGAAATCCTGTGGCCAGAAGGTGGCACCGAAAATGAAGAATTTGCGCTCCGGCAAATTCCACCAGACGGCCTGGTGCCCGCCCCAGTTGAGCCACACCGTGCCGAAATACAACAGGAACAGGAAAGCGCCGCCCGCCATACGCAAGTTGCGAAACAGGCCGGTGAAGGCGCGGGTGTAGATTTTTTCCCTGGAGGCGTAGAGGTCGACGCTGTTGTTCGCGTTCTTGTTGGGTGGGGTGACGTCGTGTACCGGAATCTGGTTGCTCATCATTGCATCCCACGGCAGTGGAAAAATGCCTCGGTCAGTACGTGCCGACCGCGGTCAAAAAGAGGTGTTGCAGTGGCGCAATGATACGCCTGTCGCTCTAGCTCAAGGGTGCGACCTTTGGTCGCGTTGGGGAAAAAACCCGAATGGTGTAGCGAATGTAACAAAACATGATGCAGGTCAATTGACTATAGCTCAACGCTATTGCACCGCCGCGCTGTGGGCCTGGCTTCGGAGCGCAGCGGATATCCGCCGCGCTCACGGGTTACGGCTTAAGGCAGGTTACCTTGCCCCAGGCTGTCGAGCCCGCTGCCCTTGCCGCCGTTGCCCTTGCCACCGCTGGGTGCAGCGAAGTTGGCACGACGCTGCGCAGTGTTCTCGGGGGCTTCGCCCTCGGTGGTGACGAGCTCAGCGGTCGGAACGATTTCTACTTTTGTAGGCTCAGGCAGTACCGGACCCCTACAGTCGTCAACGATGTGTTCTTGATCAGACATGGTATGCATTCCTTGGGTAATGACGTTTGACTTCCTTGTCCTGGCCAACCCGCCTCGAGCCGGTTGCCAGGTCAGTCGACGTTACCCCTGACCGGCGCGCAATCCCATCGAATATAGGTTTCAGATTATGAAACAGGCGCCCAAAACAAAACGGCCCCGCCAATTCTCATTGGCGGGGCCGTTTTTTATCGCGTCAGGCGTGTGCCTTACTGGGCGTCCGCCACTGGAGCCTTCTCGCCATGAGACAGGCTGTAGACGTAGGCGGCCAGCAGGTGAACCTTGTCGTTGCCCTGCATTTGCTCTTGCGCAGGCATCTGGCCCTGACGGCCGTAACGGATGGTCTGCTGCAGTTGAGCGAAGCTCGAGCCGTAGATGAACGCGGCCGGGTGGGTCAGGTCGGGTGCACCCATGGCCGGGGTGCCTTTGCCTGCCGGACCGTGGCATGCCACGCAGTTGGCCGCGAACAGCTTGCCCCCGGCAACCGGGTCAGCCTTGGTGCCTTCCGGCAGCTTGCGGCCATCGAGGTTGGTCAGGACGAAAGCGGCAACGTCCGCCACGCCTTGCTCGCCGATCACTTCGGCCCAGGCCGGCATCACCGCGTGGCGACCGCCCATGATGGTGGCCTTGATGGTTTCCGCTTCGCCGCCCCAGCGCCAGTCGGCGTCGGTAAGGTTAGGGAAGCCGTAGGCACCCTTGGCGTCGGAACCGTGGCAGACCGAGCAGTTGGAGGCGAACAGGCGGCCGCCCATTTTCAGCGCTTGTGGATCCTTGGCTACCTCTTCGATCGGCATGGAAGCGAACTTGGCGAAGATCGGACCGAACTTGGCGTCTGACCGGGCCATTTCCTTTTCCCATTCGTGAACGCCGGTCCAGCCGGTCTGGCCGTTGGCGAACGCGGTCTGCTTCTCGTTATCGAGGTAGTTGTAGCCCGGCAGCAGGCCTTTCCAGTTGCCCAGGCCCGGGTACAGCACCAGGTAACCCAGGGCGAAGATGATGGTGCCCACGAACAGCATGAACCACCATTTCGGCAGGGGGTTGTCGTACTCCTCGATCCCGTCGAAGGAGTGGCCAACCGTCTCTTCGGTCGACTCGGTGCGCTGGCCCTTACGGGTCGACAGCAGCAGCCAGGTCAGGGAAAAGATCGTACCGAGACTGAGGACTGTGACATACAGACTCCAGAATGTAGTCATTCTTTGTTACTCCTAGAAGCTTGCTCGACGTGCTTGATGGCTTCGGGATCATCCGCAAAAGGCAGCAAGGTCGCGTCTTCGAACTCCGACTTGCGCTTGGGGCTGAATACCCACAACGCCAGACCGATGAAGGCCACCATCACGACAACGGTGCCCAGGCCACGAATCATCCCGATATCCATTTAGATCACCGTTTGCTTTTGATGATGGTGCCCAGGCCTTGCAGATAGGCCACCAGCGCGTCCATTTCGGTTTTGCCCTTCACGGCATCCTGTGCACCGGCGATGTCTTCGTCGGTGTAAGGGACGCCGAGCGCGCGCAACACTTCCATTTTCTTGGCGGTGTCTTTGCCGTCGAGCTTGTTTTCCACGAGGAACGGGTAGGCCGGCATTTTCGACTCAGGCACCACGTTGCGCGGGTTGTACAAGTGCGCACGCTGCCAGTCATCGGAGTAACGACCGCCGACGCGGGCCAGGTCCGGACCGGTACGCTTGGAACCCCACAGGAACGGGTGGTCCCACACGCTTTCACCGGCGACCGAGTAGTGGCCGTAACGTTCGGTTTCAGCACGGAACGGGCGGATCATCTGCGAGTGGCAGCTGACACAACCGTTGGCGATGTAGACGTCCCGGCCTTCCAGTTCAAGGGCAGGGCGGGGCTTCATGCCCTCGACCGGCTTGTTGGTGACGTCCTGGAAAAACAGCGGAACGATCTGGGTCAGGCCGCCGACACTGACGGCGATAACCATGAAGAAGGCCAGCAGGCCAATATTCTTCTCGACTGCTTCATGCTTCATCAGTGAGCTCCAACTACGGCAATCTGTTCGGCGGCTTTGGCTTCAGCCGGGTTCGAGGCGCGTACGGTGCGCCATACGTTGTAGGCCATGAACAGCATGCCGGCGGCGAAGAACGCACCGCCCAGGGCGCGGACGATGAAGCCCGGGTGGCTGGCTTGCAGCGCTTCGACGAACGAGTAGGTGAGGGTGCCGTCATCGTTGATTGCACGCCACATCAGGCCCTGGGTAATGCCGTTGACCCACATCGAGGCGATGTACAGCACGGTACCGATGGTCGCGAGCCAGAAGTGCGTGTTGATCAGGCCGATGCTGTGCATCTGCGCGCGGCCGAACAGTTTCGGGATCATGTGGTAGATCGCGCCGATCGAGATCATCGCTACCCAGCCGAGTGCGCCGGCGTGTACGTGGCCGATGGTCCAGTCGGTGTAGTGCGACAGCGAGTTGACGGTCTTGATCGCCATCATCGGACCTTCGAAGGTCGACATGCCGTAGAACGCCAGGGAGACGACCAGGAATCGCAGGATCGGGTCGGTGCGCAGCTTATGCCAGGCGCCCGACAGGGTCATCATGCCGTTGATCATGCCGCCCCAGCTCGGAGCCAGCAGGATGATCGACATGGCCATGCCCAGCGATTGGGCCCAGTCCGGCAGTGCGGTGTAGTGCAGGTGGTGCGGACCGGCCCAGATGTACAGGGTGATCAGTGCCCAGAAGTGCACGATGGACAGGCGATAGGAGTAGATCGGACGCTCGGCCTGTTTCGGCACGAAGTAGTACATCATCCCCAAAAAGCCCGTGGTCAGGAAGAAACCTACGGCGTTGTGGCCGTACCACCACTGGATCATCGCGTCGGTCGCGCCCGAGTAGGCCGAGTAGGACTTGAACAGGCTGACCGGCAGCGACATGTGGTTGACGATGTGCAGCATCGCGGTCACGACGATGAAGGCACCGTAGAACCAGTTGCCCACATAGATGTGCTTGGTCTTGCGCTTGACGATGGTGCCGAAGAACACCAGGCCGTAGGTGACCCAGACAATGGCCAGCAGAATAGCCAGCGGCCATTCCAGCTCAGCGTATTCCTTGGTGGTGGTGTAACCCAGCGGCAAGGTAACGATGGCGCCGACGATCACCGCTTGCCAACCCCAGAAGGTGAAGGCCGCGAGGCTGTCGGAAATCAGTCGCGTTTGGCAGGTTCGCTGCACGACGTAATAGGAAGTGGCAAACAGTGCACAACCACCGAAGGCGAAAATCACCAGGTTGGTGTGCAACGGGCGCAGACGTCCAAAGCTCGTCCACGGCAGACCGAAGTTCAACTCCGGCCAGACCAGTTGCGAGGCGATGAAGACACCGAGCCCCATGCCAAGGATCCCCCAGACCACCGTCATGATGGCGAACTGGCGGACTACCTTATAGTTATAAGCAGTCGGACTGATTGCTGTGCTCATTCTAAGGTTCCACGGTTTGGGTGTTTTATTAGGATTAAAAATCGGCCGCAAGTATGGAGAAAGCAAGGGGTCATTGCAACGCGCCATGACCTGGGTCAATGCGTTCAAATGCTGATTCTGCGGCCTTTCCATGCGCCGCGTAAGGACAAAAATGGCCTCGGACAAAATGTCGCAGTGAACGGAAAAAGCGAGAGGGTTCAGATCACTTGTAACGGGGTGTGTTGAAAACGCCTGATCGGCGACCGACGGCATTTGGCACGACAGCCGGTGTCTACCGGCCTTTGCGGCCTGTCAGTCAGCCGATGGGGCGAACACATCGCGCAAGGATGACCTGGAACCGGCACGGGCCAGTCCGCATCGATCAAGCGTAGACCCGAATCCGGGGATTCGAAAGGTGAGGTTGGGCGGGGTGCGACAATGGGTCGCAAAGGGACGGGGAACTGCCGCATCCGAAAGAATGCGGCAGCGCGGGTGTTGCGAACTATTGCTTTTTGCTTTCGACTTGCAGGTTTTCTGTATTCAGTCCTTGCGACAGGCTGTACACATAAGCTGCTAGCAATTGTATTTTGTCGTTGCCGAGCAACTCATTCTGCGCCGGCATGTGGCCTTGGCGACCGTGGCGGATGGTTTGCTCGAGCTGGGTCAGGCTGGTGCCGTAGATGAAGCCGGCCGGGTGCGTCAGGTTTGGCGCGCCCATGGCTGCGGTGCCTTGGCCGCTGGCGCCGTGACAGGCGGTGCAGGTGGTGCTGAAGGCTTGCTGTCCGGCTTGCAGATCGGCCTTGTTGTCCGCCGGCAGTGGCAGCCCGGCCAGTTCGTGGCGTAAATAGGCGGCCACGTTTTTCACCCCCGCTTCGCCCAGCACTTCGCCCCAGGCCGGCATGGCCGCCATGCGTCCACCCAGGATAGTGGTCTTGATGGTGTCGGCATCGCCGCCCCAGCGCCAGTCACTGTCCGCCAGGTTGGGGAAGCCGAACGCACCCTTGGCATCCGAGCCGTGGCACACCGAGCAGTTGGAGGCGAACAGCCGCCCACCCATTTTCAGTGCTTGCGGGTCCTTGGCCACTTCTTCCACCGGCATGGCGGCGAACTTGGCGAAGATCGGCCCGAACCTGGCGTCGGCCCTGTCCATCTCCTTTTCCCATTCGTGCACGCCGGTCCAGCCGTTTTCATAGCCGGGCAGGAGGCCTTTCCAGTTGCCCAGGCCGGGATAGAGGATCAGATAGCCGACGGCAAACACCAGGGTAGCGGCGAACAGCATGAACCACCATTGCGGCAACGGGTTGTCGTACTCCTCGATGCCGTCGAAGCTGTGGCCCATGGTCTGGTCGACGCTGCCCTTGGTTTCGCCCTTGCGGGTGCCGATCAGCAGCCAGGTCAGGCCGATCAGGCTGCCGATGGTCAGTACGCAGATCCACGTACTCCAGAAAGTGGTCATGGCCGGGTGCTCCTTGTGGCGGATTCTTCGGGGGTCTCGGCTTGTGGCTCATCGGCGAACGGCAGCAGGCGCGCTTCGGCAAATTGCGGGCTGCGCTTGGCGTTGAATACCCACAGCGTCAGGCCGACGAAGGCCACGAACACCACGACGGTGCCCAGGCCGCGGATCATTCCAGTACTCATTTCAACCACCATGGCTCACCTCTTGCTCTTGATCGCAGTGCCGAGCACTTGCAGGTAGGCGACCAGCGCGTCCATTTCGCTCTTGCCCTTGAGCGAAGCGACGGCGCCGCTGATGTCCTCGTCGGTGTATGGCACGCCCAGGGTGCGCATGGTCTTGAGCTTGGTTTCGGTGTGGCCGCTGTCGACCGGATTGGCCACCAGCCACGGGTAGGCCGGCATCTTCGATTCCGGCACCACGTTGCGCGGGTTGTACAGGTGCGCGCGGTGCCAGTCATCGGAGTAGCGCGCGCCCACCCGGGCCAGGTCAGGACCAGTGCGTTTCGAACCCCAGAGGAACGGGTGATCCCACACGCTTTCACCGGCCACCGAATAGTGCCCGTAGCGTTCGGTCTCGGCGCGAAACGGGCGGATCATCTGCGAGTGGCAACCGACACAGCCTTCGCGGATATAGATGTCGCGACCTTCCAGTTGCAGTGCGGTGTAGGGCTTCATGCCTTCCACCGGTTTGTTGGTCACGTCCTGGAAGAACAGCGGGACGATCTGGGTCAGGCCGCCGACGCTCACGGCGAGGATCATCAACAGCAGCAACAGGCCGACGTTTTTCTCGATTGTTTCGTGTTTCATGGCGGACTCCTCAGGCCATCTGCGCGGCAGCGACGACGTCAGCAGGCTGCGAGGCCCGCACGGTGCGCCAGGTGTTGTAGGCCATCAGCAACATGCCGCTGAGGAAAATCGCCCCGCCCACCAGCCGCACGACGAAGCCCGGATGGCTGGCCACCAGGGTCTCGACGAAGGAGTAGGTCAGCGTGCCGTCCGCGTTCACCGCACGCCACATCAGGCCTTGGGCGATGCCGTTGACCCACATCGAGGCGATGTACAGCACGGTGCCGATGGTCGCGAGCCAGAAGTGCGCGTTGATCAGGCCGATGCTGTGCATCTGCTCGCGTCCGAAGACTTTCGGGATCATGTGGTACAGCGCGCCGATGGAGATCATCGCCACCCAGCCGAGCGCGCCGGCGTGTACGTGGCCGATGGTCCAGTCGGTGTAGTGGGAGAGGGCGTTGACGGTCTTGATCGCCATCATCGGCCCTTCGAAGGTCGACATGCCGTAGAACGCCAGCGACACCACGAGGAAACGCAGGATCGGGTCGCTGCGTAACTTATGCCAGGCGCCCGACAGGGTCATCATGCCGTTGATCATGCCGCCCCAGCTCGGCGCCAACAGGATCAGCGACATCACCATGCCCAGCGATTGCGCCCAGTCCGGCAAGGCGGTGTAGTGCAGGTGGTGGGGACCGGCCCAGATGTACAGGGTGATCAGCGCCCAGAAGTGCACGATCGACAGGCGATAGGAATACACCGGACGCTCAGCCTGTTTCGGCACGAAGTAGTACATCATCCCGAGGAAGCCGGCGGTGAGGAAAAAGCCTACGGCGTTGTGCCCGTACCACCACTGCACCATCGCGTCGGTGGCACCGGCGTAGAGCGAGTAGGACTTGGTGAAGCTGACCGGCAGTTCCATGTTGTTGACGATGTGCAGGATCGCTACGGTGACGATGAAGCCACCGAAGAACCAGTTACCGACATAGATGTGCTTGGTCTTGCGCTGCATGATCGTGCCGAAGAACACGATGGCGTAGGCGACCCAGACGATGGTGATCAGGATGTCGATCGGCCATTCCAGCTCGGCGTATTCCTTGGAACTGGTGTAGCCCAATGGCAGGCTGATCGCCGCCAGGACAATCACCAGTTGCCAGCCCCAGAAGCAGAACGCGGCGATTTTCGGTGCAAACAGCTGGGCCTGGCAGGTGCGTTGCACTGAATAGAACGAACTGGCGAACAGGGCGCAGCCACCGAAGGCGAAGATCACCGCGTTGGTGTGCAGCGGGCGCAGGCGGCCGAAGCTGGTCCAGGGCAAATTGAAGTTGAGCTCGGGCCAAACCAATTGGGCCGCGAGAAAAACCCCGAGCCCCATGCCGACGATGCCCCACACCACCGTCATAATGGCGAATTGGCGGACCACCTTATAGTTGTAGGCGGTACTGATAGAAGTGTTCATGGTTCCCCATCCACGGTTCAGTCGAAGCAAAGCGGCGCTTCGGCTGGAGTTATAGGCAGACTAAAAGCGAGGCAAGCATGGACAAACAGCACAAGGCCGGTATTGACGGGGATCAATGGGCGCAGTGCGTGCGTGAACATGGATGGTTGTGGGATGCGGCTTCGGGCAAGGCCTCGGCAACCCTGATCCTGGCCCATGGCGCCGGTGCGCCGATGGACAGCGACTGGATGAATGACATGACCGCACGCCTTGTGGCACAAGGCGTCAACGTGTTGCGCTTTGAATTTGCGTACATGGCCCAGCGGCGAGTCGATGGCGGCAAACGCCCGCCCAATCCGATGCCAAAGCTGTTGGAGTGCTGGCGCGAGGTGTATGACCAGGTGCGACGTCATGTCACCGGGCCGCTGGCCATTGGCGGCAAGTCCATGGGCGGACGAGTCGCCAGCATGCTTGCCGATGAGTTGGGTGCCGATGCGTCGGTGTGCCTGGGTTATCCGTTTTATGCCGTGGGAAAACCGGAAAAACCGCGCGTGGAGCATCTGGCGGCGTTGAAGACACGCACGTTGATCGTGCAGGGCGAGCGGGATGCCTTGGGCAATCGCGAAGCGATCGAGGGCTACGCGCTGTCACCGAGTATTGAGGTGTTTTGGCTGGTGGCGGGGGATCATGATTTGAAGCCGTTGAAGGCGTCGGGGTTTAGCCATGAGCAGCATCTGGCGTTGGCTGCAAAGCGCGTTGCGGATTTTGTTCGCGCTGTCAGCTGAAGATTGTGAGTTTGAAATGAGTTTTTAGAAAGGCGGGCACAGGGGTGCCACGCCTTCATCACTAGGTCAGGGGATTTTACGTTCGAAATAGAACTCGCCTCTGGGCGATTGATGAATGCCCAGGAAGACTGTCTCGAAATAACCCTCGCTTTGTCCGGTTTTCGGGTCGAGTTTGATATGGACCGTTGCTGAATGCGCAGGGGTGATGCCGAGCTGTCCATCCCCGGTTGAAAAAGCATGATCAAAGGTCAATCGATCTGTACCGAGGGTGAAACTGCGGTCTATGACTTCATCGTCTATATAGGGGATGGAGAAGTCATAAAAACGGATGTCGTTGGTGTCATGAGAGCCGGTCCAACCCTCCCATACCCAGTGAAGCTTGCCTGAGATCGACTCCCATAGGTATGCGTATGCATGACTTGCCACGATGAATTCACCTACGGCGTTGTAACGCCATTTGAAGATGTCATTGGTTTCGAGAGTGTGATCTTTATGTAGGGTTTTTAGCCTGCGCTCGATGCTCATTGTGAAAATCCCATTCCTTGAGGTTGATGGATGAAGGCGTTGCCTTCGGAGGCCAATCTAAGCTCAATGGGAATGGTGGGTAACTGTTATAAGTGACAGTTGCGAAGCCTGTTAACCTGTTTTAAATGCATGCAGCCCCGGTAGGCACTGACTTGTCGGGCGGCATCGCAGCGAAGGCACCCAATCATCGGTGGTGATCTTAACCTTCGCGCAAACATTTCCCACCGCCACCGCAGACTCCTCCTCTAGCGAGTCCGCGTCGCCCGCCGCACCCTGATCGTTCCCACGCTCTGCGTCACTAGTGTCCGGTAAACATGTTTCATAGCTGAAGGCTGCCTTGGGCAGCCTTCAGCTTTTCTCGCTTTTGC
>NZ_JBIUYA010000059.1:0-18006 GCF_044744285.1 Pseudomonas sp. NPDC087336
CCAACAGCAAGGGGGAGCAAGCTCCCCCTTCGGTTTTTACCGGACACTAGTGACGCTCTGCGTGGGAATGCAGCCCGGGACGCTCCGCGTCCCTTCCAAAGCCGAACGCGGAGCGTCCGTTGAGGCATTCCCACGCAGAGCGCGGGAACGATCAATCGCGGGGGATCACTCCCGCGATTCAATCCCCAGCTCATCCCACACCGACTCCGCCAAGTGGAACGTCGCGTTGGCTGCCGGAATCCCGCAGTAGATCGCGCTCTGCATGATCACTTCCTTGATCTCGCTACGGCTCACGCCGTTGTTGGCGGCGGCGCGCAGGTGCAGTTTGAGTTCACCCTCGCGGTTCATGCCGATCAGCATGGCGATGGTGATCAGGCTGCGGGTGTGACGCGGCAGGCCCGGACGGGTCCAGATATCACCCCAGGCGTGGCGGGTGATCATTTCCTGGAACTCCGAGTTGAACTCGGTCAGGGTGGTCAGGCTGCGGTCGACATGGGCGTCGCCCAAAACGGCGCGACGGACCTTCATGCCTTCGTCGTAACGTTGTTTCTCGTCCACGAAAATCTCCTCAGTGAGCCTTCAGGAAGGCCAGTACGCGGTCGCTGAAATCAGCGCCGGCCTGGACGTTGGACAAGTGCGCAGCATAGAACTCGGCGTACTCGGCGCCTGGCACGTGCTCCTGGATGAAATGCCCGCCGGATGGCGGCGTGACCGCATCCTGGGTGCCGGCGATCACCAGCAGCGGCGCCTTGATCGAGTGCAACTGATCACGGAAATCGGCATCGCGCACCGCAGCGCAGTTGGCCGCATAGCCTTCAGGCGAAGTGGCCGCCAGCATGTCGGTAATCTGCTTGGCCGCCGCTGGATTGGCTTCGGAGAAATCCGGGGTAAACCAGCGTGCAATCGACGCATCGCGCAAGGCAACCATGGCCGCCGCACCGTCGCGTAGCACGGTTTCGATGCGCGGGTTCCACACCGACGGATCGCCGATTTTCGCCGCCGTATTGCACACGATCAATTTGTTCAGGCGCTCGCCGGCGTTGATGCCCAGCCACTGCCCGATCAGCCCGCCCATGGACAGGCCACAGAAGTGCGCGCGTTCGATGTGCAAGGCATCCAGCAGCGCCAGTACGTCGCGGCCCAGTTGCTCGATGCTGTAAGGCCCCGGGGTCACCAGGGATTGGCCATGGCCACGGGTGTCGAAACGCAGCACGCGAAAATGTTCGCTGAACGCCGGTATTTGCGCGTCCCACATGTGCAGGTCGGTGCCCAAGGAGTTGGACAGCACCAGCACCGGCGCTTCGACCGGCCCATCTAGTTGGTAATGCAGTTCGCCATCGGCGAGTTGAACGAAAGCCACAGCAGTCTCCTTCAGGCAGTCAATGCAGAATGTTCAGCCACCGCTCGCTCGACCCAAGCATGGGCCTGACCGAGGTAATGGGCGGGGTCCAGCAGATAATCGAGCTCAGTGGCCGACAACTCGGCGGTCACTTGTGGTTCGTCGCCGAGTACGGCGCGCAAATGGCGTTGTTCGGCGACGGCACGTTTGCAGCATTGCTCCAACAGGTGATGCGCGGTGTCGCGGCCGACCCGTTGTGCGAGGACGATGCTCACCGCTTCGGCGAGTACCAGGCCTTGGGTCAGGTCGAGGTTGCGGGCCATGCGTTCGGCGTCCACTTCCAGCCCGCCCGTGACCAACAACGCTTGCTTGAGACTGCCGGACACCAGGCAGCAAATCTCCGGCAGGGTTTCCCACTCGGCATGCCACAGCCCCAGGCTGCGCTCGTGCTCCTGCGGCATGGCGCTGAACAGTGTCGACAGCAGGCCCGGCACGCGAGTCGCCGCGCCAATCAGCACGGCCGCGCCGACTGGATTGCGTTTATGCGGCATGGTCGAAGAACCGCCCTTGCCCGGCGCCGAAGGTTCGAACACCTCGGCGGCTTCGGTCTGCATCAACAAGCTGATATCGCGGCCGAGTTTGCCGAGGCTGCCGGCGATCAATCCGAGTACCGAGCCAAACTCCACCAGGCGATCGCGCTGGGTGTGCCAGGGCTGGTCGGGCAAGCTCAGTTGCAGCTCCTCGGCCAACGCCTGGGCAATCGGCAGCGCCTGCTCACCGAGGGCCGCGAGGGTTCCGGAGGCGCCTCCGAATTGCAGCACCAGCAGGCGCGGCTTCAGCTCTTGCAGACGTTGACGGCTGCGAGTGACGGCGCCCAGCCAACCGGCGATTTTCATCCCGAGGGTGACCGGCGTCGCGTGTTGCAACCAGGTACGCCCGGCCAGTGGCGTGGCCACATACCGTTGTGCCTGGTTGGCGAGGGTGTCGCCCAGTTGCGCCAGATCGCTGTCGATCAATTCCAGCGCCCGGCGCAATTGCAGCACCAGGCCGCTGTCCATTACGTCCTGACTGGTGGCGCCCAGGTGCACGTAGCGTTCGGCTTGCGCATCGCTCGCGGCGATCTGCTTGCCCAACGCCTTGACCAGCGGGATCGCCGAATTACCCGCCGTGGCAATCGCCTCGCCGAGGGCGGCAAAATCGTAATGCCCGGCCTGGCACGCGGCTTCAATCGGCGCTACCGCGGCATGCGGAATCACACCGACCCGCGCTTCGGCCCGGGCCAGCGCCGCTTCGAAATCGAGCATGGCCTGGACCCGGCCCTGATCGCAGAACACTTCGCGCATATCGCGGGCAGTGAAATAGGCATCGAACAATTGATTGCCCGGTCGCTCGTTCATAAACAGTCCCTGGAGGCGCGGGCCGCTCGGGCCCGCGGGTGTGGATCAAAGGTCGTTTTCTAGATACTTCGCATGCTTGGGCAGACGCAGGCTGAACAGGAACGCTATCGCCATCATCAACGTCACGTACCAGTAGAAGGAATTTTCCATGCCGACCGCTTTGAGGCTCAGGGCTACATATTCCGCCGAACCACCGAAGATTGCATTCGCCACCGCGTAAGCCAGGCCAACACCCAGTGCACGCACCTCAGGCGGGAACATTTCGGCTTTTACCAGACCGCTGATCGATGTGTAGAAACTGACAATCGCCAGCGCCAGGGTAATCAGCACGAAGGCCAGGAACGGACTGGTGACGCTTTTCAGGCTGAGCAGAATCGGCACGGTGCACAGCGTGCCGAGTGCGCCAAACCACAGCATCGAGTTCCGGCGGCCGATCTTGTCCGAGAGCATGCCGAAGATCGGCTGCATGCACATATAAAGGAACAATGCACCGGTCATGATGTAACTGGCGGTCTTGGCGTGCATGCCGGCGGTGTTCACCAGGTACTTCTGCATGTACGTGGTGAAGGTGTAGAAAATCAGCGAGCCACCGGCGGTATAACCGAGCACGGTGATAAACGCGGCTTTATGGTCGCGAAACAGCGCACGAATGCTGCCGGCGTCCTTGTTTTCGCGCATTTCCTTGCTGGTGGTTTCTTTCAGCGAACGACGCAGGTACAGCGAAACCAATGCCGCCATGGCACCGACCACGAACGGAATCCGCCAACCGTAGGCACGCAGGTCATCCTCGGTGAGAAACTGTTGCAGGACTACCACCAGCGACACTGCCAGCAACTGCCCGCCAATCAGAGTCACGTACTGGAACGAGGCGAAGAAACCGCGCTGGCCCTTGAGGGCGACTTCGCTCATGTAGGTGGCGGTGGTGCCGTATTCGCCGCCCACCGACAGGCCCTGGAGCAAACGGGCGAACAGCAGCATGATCGGCGCCCAAACGCCGATGTCCTTGTAGGTCGGCAGACAGGCGATGAGCAACGAACCGAAGCACATCATCAGAATCGATATCAGCATCGAATTCTTGCGCCCGTGCTTGTCCGCGAGACGGCCGAAAATCCAGCCACCAATCGGGCGCATCAGGAACCCGGCGGCAAAGACGCCCGCGGTGTTGACCAACTGCACCGTGGGGTTGTCGGACGGGAAAAAGGCGGGCGCGAAATAGATCGCACAGAAGGCGTAGACGTAGAAGTCGAACCATTCGACGAGGTTGCCCGACGATGCGCCGACAATCGCAAAGATCCGCTTGCTGCGTTCTTCGCCGGTATAGAGCGCTGCTGGAGCTGTAGTTGGGGTTGCCATTATTTTGTGCACTCAATGGGGACAGACAGAGTCTAGACACACTTTGCAACAGTCCCGTTCCGCAGATACAGTCTTACACCGATCGTTCCCACGGTCCCCGTGGGAACGATCATGTGGTGTTCACTTAATAGTCGAAGAACACCGTCTCCGCATCAGTGCCCTGCAGGATCACATTCCACTGGTAAACACCGCTCGCATCCTGCTTGGCCAGCAAGGTGCCGCGACGCTCGGCCGGCACGCATTCGAGCAGCGGGTCGTCCACGTTGGCCGGCTCGCCGTCGAAGTAGATCCGCGTCAGCAGGTGCTTCACCAAACCACGGGCGAACACCAGCACCACCAGGTGCGGTGCCTGGGTCGTGCCTTTGAGGCCTTCGACCGTGCCCGGCTTGATGGTGGTGAAACGGAAACGCCCTTCGGCGTCCACCGGCACCCGGCCAAAGCCTTCGAAATTCGGGTCCAGGGGTTTGTCCTGATCGTCTTCAGGGTGGTCGTACTTGCCGGCAGCGTTGGCCTGCCAGACTTCCAGCATCGCGTCGTTGACGACATCACCGTTGCCATCGACCACTTGCCCGGTGATCGCCACGCGCTCGCCCAGGGTTTGTTCGACGGTCAGGTTTTCGCGATTGAGCCAGGTCAGGCCGATGTGGTAGTACGGCCCGACGGTGTGGGACGTGGTCGCAGTCAGCGTCATCTTATTTCTCCATCGGCGTGGCATCGCGGCCGCGCAATACGATGTCCCAGCGATACCCGAGGGCATAGGAAGGGATGGTTTTTTCCAGATCGAAACTGGCGATCAAACGCTCTTTGGCACTGGTATCCGGCACGCAGTTGTAGATCGGGTCGTACGCCAGCAGCGGGTCCCCGGGAAAATACATCTGCGTGACCAGGCGCGTCAGGATGCTCGGCCCGAACAGCGAGAAATGGATGTGCGCCGGACGCCAGGCGTTGTGGTGGTTACCCCACGGATACGCGCCAGGCTTGATGGTCTGGAACTGGTACCAGCCATCGGCGTCGGTCACGGTACGGCCGGTGCCGGTGAAGTTCGGGTCCAGCGGTGCGTCGTGCAGGTCCCGGGCATGGTTGTAGCGACCGGCGGCGTTGGCCTGCCAGATCTCCACCAGAATCCCCGGCACCGGCAGACCGTTTTCGTCCAGCACACGGCCGTGGACGATGATGCGCTCCCCCTGAGGCTCTCCCTCGTGCTGGGCGGTCAGGTCGTTGTCCTTCTCGTTGATGCGCTCGGCACCCACGGTAGGACCGGTGATTTCCGACAGCGAATGCGGCAAGAACACCAGCGGTTTGGACGGCGAGCGCAGGTTGGTGGATTGATAGGTCGGGTGCAGGTAGGCAGGCTGGGTGCCTTCCTGCGGGCGACGGTAACCAGGCTTGTCAGTCATGAAACATTCCTCAGTTCTTATAAGTCTTTTCGAGCGCGTCAGACGCGCTCGATCGCCAGGGCCAGACCTTGGCCGACACCGACGCACATGGTCGCCAGACCTTTCTTGCCACCGGTTTTTTCCAGCTGATGCAGAGCAGTCAGTACCAAACGCGCACCGCTCATGCCCAACGGATGGCCCAAGGCAATGGCGCCACCGTTCGGGTTGACTTGAGGTGCGTCGTCCGCCAGCCCCAGTTCGCGCAGCACCGCCAGGCCCTGGCTGGCGAACGCTTCGTTGAGTTCGATGACGTCGAAATCGCTGACCGCCACACCCAGGCGTTCGGTCAACTTGCGCACCGCTGGCACCGGGCCAATACCCATCACCCGAGGTGCCACACCGGCGCTGGCCATGCCCAATACTTTGGCGCGAGCCGTCAGACCGTGCTTTTTCACCGCTTCGGCCGAGGCCAGGATCAATGCCGCCGCGCCGTCGTTCACACCGGAAGCGTTGCCGGCAGTGACAGTTTTGTCCGGGCCATTGACCGGCTTGAGTTTGGCCAGGGTTTCCAGGGACGTGTCGGCGCGAGGATGCTCATCCTGGCTGACCACCGTTTCACCCTTCTTGTGGGCAATGCGTACTTCGACGATTTCTTCGGCGAAAAAGCCTGCGGCTTGCGCGGCAGCGGTGCGTTGCTGGCTGCGCAGGGCGAAAGCGTCCTGGTCTTCACGGGACACTTCATAATCGTCGGCGACGTTGTCGGCGGTCTGCGGCATCGCATCCACACCGTACTGGGCTTTCATCAACGGGTTGATGAAGCGCCAGCCGATGGTGGTGTCTTCGAGCTTCATGTTGCGCGAGAACGCGGCATCGGCCTTGCCCATCACGAACGGCGCGCGGGACATCGATTCGACGCCACCGGCAATCGCCAGCTCCATTTCGCCACTGGCGATGGCGCGGAACGCGGTGCCGATGGCATCCATGCCCGAAGCGCACAGGCGATTGAGCGTCACGCCCGGAATGGTTTCCGGCAGACCCGCCAGCAGTAGCGCCATGCGCGCCACGTTGCGGTTGTCTTCACCGGCCTGGTTGGCGCAGCCGAGGAACACCTCGTCCACTGCATTCCAGTCCACCGACGGGTTGCGCTCCATCAGGGCCTTGATTGGCACGGCGGCCAGGTCGTCGGCGCGAACCGCCGACAGGCCACCGCCGAAACGGCCGATGGGGGTGCGGATCGCGTCGCAGATATAAACTTCACGCATCACGCTTCTCCCGGTGCTTGGCCATGGGCCGCCGCGGTGCGGGCTTCCAGATCACGCAGTGCGGTCAGCTCGACCTCAGTCGGCTCGGCAGTAGTGTCTACGTTGTCGGCAAAGCGGATCGGCCAACCGGTAGCCGCGACCACTTGCTCGCGGGTCACGCCCGGGTGCAGTGCAGTGACCACAAATTCGTGGGTGCCGGCTTCCGGCTCCATGATGCACAGGTCGGTAATGATCCCTACAGGACCTGCGCCCGGCAGGCCCAGACGCTTGCGTGAATCACCACCCTCGCCATGGCCGACCGACGTGATGAAGTCGAGTTTATCGACGAACGAACGCGACGACTGCTTGAGGATGATCAGCACGCTCTTGGCGGAACCGGCAATCTCCGGCGCGCCACCGGCACCCGGCAGACGCACTTTCGGTGCGTGGTAATCACCGACCACAGTGGTGTTGATGTTGCCGAAACGGTCGACTTGCGCAGCGCCGAGAAAACCGACGTCGATGCGCCCGCCCTGCAGCCAGTAGCGGAAAATCTCACCGGTCGGGACCACGGTATCAGCGGTTTCCGCCAGTTCACCGTCACCGATCGACAGTGGCAGTACGCTCGGCTTGGCGCCGATCGGGCCCGATTCGTAGATCAGGACCACGTCTGGCGAGGAAGTCAGGCGCGCCAGGTTGGCCGCTTTCGACGGCAGGCCGATACCCACGAAGCATACAGAACCGTTCTTCAGGCGGCGGGCGGCAGCGACGGTCATCATTTCATTGGTGGTGTAAGTCATTACTTCGCCTCCGAAGCGGCGGCCAGTTTGGCCTGGAACTCGCTGAAGTCAGCGCTGCCATGGATGTACTCGTTGATCCACGCGGTGAAGGTTTCACGGTCGCGGGCAATCGGGTCCCAAGCCTGGTAGAAGCGGTTGTCGCGCTCGTTGTAACCGTGGGCGTAGGATGGATGCGCGCCACCAGGGACGTGGCAAACCGCGCTCAGGGCCCAGGTTGGCAGGACACAGGAGTTCATCGGCGCGTTCAGGTCGTCGACGATTTCCTCAACGGTGACGATGCAGCGCTTGGCAGCCAGCGCAGCTTCTTTCTGCACACCGAGAATGCCCCACAACAGCACGTTGCCCTTGCGGTCGGCTTTTTGCGCGTGGATCACGGTGATATCCGGGCGTACCGAAGGCACGGCAGCCAGCACTTCGCCGGTGAACGGGCAAGTGACGGACTTGATCAGCGGGTTGACCTTCGGCAGGTCGGAACCGGCGTAGGCACGCAGCACCGCGAACGGCAGGCCGGAGGCGCCGGCAACATAGGCGTTGGCGAGGTCGGCGTGGCTGTGTTCTTCGATTTCCAGGGCGTGGGGCCACTGCTTTTCGACGGCGTCACGCAGACGATGCAACGAACCGACGCCAGGGTTGCCACCCCAGGAGAAAATCAGCTTGCGAGCACAACCGGCACCGATCAACTGATCGTAGATCAGGTCAGGGGTCATCCGCACCAGGGTCAGGTCTTTCTTGCCCTGGCGAATGATTTCGTGACCCGCCGCTGTCGGGATCAGGTGAGTAAAGCCTTCGAGTGCGACCGTATCGCCGTCATTCACGAATTGCTTCACCGCGTCGTGCAGCGAAAGAATTTCAGCCATTGGGGCAGGCTCCCATTTGTTATTAACCAACGTAGTGAAAAGGCGCCGATGCGCAGCGCCGGATTGGTTAAAGATTAAGCTCCTGCCATACGCCAAACAATCCGATAATCGACTCAGTGTTCGTTTATCGAACACATTGTTGTCAGGCTACCGTTTTGCATTGCCGCTATTTCAAGCCATGATCAGGTCGCATCCGCGTGACTGACCACACCCTTGATCAGCACCGCCGCGGTTGCCAAAGCCGCCGGAATCACCAGTGCCGTCAGCACTTGCTCGAAATTCCAGCCGAGCCCCAGCAGGGTCGCGCCCATCCATGCACCCAGGATCGCGCCGAAGCGGCCAATCCCGAGCATCCACGACACCCCGGTGGCACGCCCTTGAGTCGGATAAAACCGCGCCGCCAGCGACGGCATCGCCGATTGCGCACCGTTGACACACATGCCGGCCACCAGCACCAGGGTCGCCAGGAGGGTGATATTGCCCAGGCTCTGCCCTACCGCGTAGGCAAACACCCCGGCCAACAGGTAGAAAGTTCCGACGACCTTGTGCGGATTGAAGCGATCCATGGCCCAGCCTACACCCACTGCGCTCAACACCCCACCGAACTGGAACAGCGCGCCGATGAACGCGGCCTGCTCCATGCTCGCGCCACTGTCGCGCATCAGGGTCGGCAGCCAGCTGGTCAGCAGGTAAACGATCACCAGGCCCATGAAGTAGGTCAGCCACAACAGCAAGGTGCCGACGCTGTAGGTGCCGCTGAAGATCACGGCAAACACGTTGCGCGCCTTCACGGTTTTCTGTTCCGGCACGCTGAAGCTCGATGCCTGGGCCACCACCTTCGGATCGATGGGCGCCAGCGTCTTGCGTACTTTGTCGGTGCCGCGATTACGCACGACAAGAAAACGCGCCGACTCAGGTAACCAGAACAGCAACACGACGCCGAGGATCAACGGCAGGATCCCGCCGATCAACAGCAAACTGTGCCAGCCGAAGGCCGGAATCAGCTTGGCCGAAATAAATCCGCCACCGGCCATGCCCAGGTTGAAGCCGCAGAACATGCTGGTCACCAGCAGGGACTTCTTGCGCTCCGGGGTGTATTCCGACAACAAGGTCGTGGCGTTCGGCATGCCCGCGCCCAAGCCGAGGCCGGTCAAAAAGCGCAATACCAGCAACTGCTCGACGTTGGTGCTGTAGGCCGAAGCCAGGCTGAAGGCACCGAACAACAGCACCGCCCCGACCAGCACGACCTTTCGCCCAAATCGGTCAGCCAGCGGACCGGAGCCCAGCGCCCCGAAGACCATGCCGATCAGCGCTGCACTCATCACCGGGCCGAGACTGGCGCGATCGATGCCCCAATCCTGGGACAGGGCGGGCGCGATAAAGCCCATGGCCGCCGTATCGAGGCCATCGAGGAAGACAATCAGGAAACACAGGATCACCACTCGCCACTGATAGCGCGAAATGGGTTGGGCGTTGATGAAGGACTGCACGTCGAGGCAGTTACCTACAGCAGACTGGGGCTGGTTCATTATTATTTTTCCACGCAAAAAACGCAGTCGAACAGATAGCAACCTCTAATGAGGCTGTCACGAGAAAGGGGGTCAGGATCAGGCGATCGACTTCCCACAGAAAAACCGGGGAGAACGGCGACAGTCGGGGAATGTGCGCATGGGGTGCCTCTTCTCATTATTATGGGGTCGCCGTCCGGTGCCGGATCGAGATCGACAGCGCCCGATGGCGCTGGCGCGACATTAATGAGCCAAGGGAAAGAGCGTCAATTCGTCAAACGCGAGTCTGTGCGTTTATCGAACAGCTTAGGTGAACAGCTGGGTACTGAGGTCGCGGCTGGCACTCAACAGGCCGGGCAGGAAACGCTGTTCAAGCTCGCTGCGGCTGACCCGGCCGGCGTGGGTACTGACGTTGAGCGCTGCGACCACCTGGCCGGAAGCGTCGTACACCGGGACGGCGATCGAGCGCAGTCCCTGCTCCAGTTCCTGATCGACGATGCACCACCCCTGTTGACGCACTTCCTGCAGGCATTCGAGCAAGGCCTCAGGGGTATGAATGGTTCGACTGGTCTTGGCTTGCAGGTCGGCGTGGTCGAGATACTCGCGCAACGACGTGTCATCGAGCGCGGCGAGCAGGATCCTGCCCATCGACGTGCAGTAGGCCGGCAGGCGTCCGCCCACCGAAAGGTCGACCGAAATCAGGCGCTGGGTGGTGGCCGAGCGGGCGATATATAGAATGTCATCGCCTTCCAGGGTGGCCATGTTGCAGGCCTCATGGAGTTGCTCGCTCATGCGGTCGAGGTAGGGTTGTGCAGAAACAGCCAGCGGCGTCGAGGACACATAGGCATGGCCGAGTGTCAGCACTTTGGGCAGCAGCGAATACGTACGGCCATCGGTGGTGGCATAACCGAGCTTGATCAACGTGTGCAGGCAACGACGAACGGCGGCGCGGGGAATTTCCGTACGATGGCTGATCTGCGCAATGGTCAGGTGCCGCTTGCGCTCCTGGAAGGCTTGCACCACGGCCAGCCCACGCGCCAGCGAGGTCATGAAATCCGGATCACCGGTAAGGGCCTGGATTCGCTTGGCAGGTGAAGCAACGATCGGCGGTGCCACCGAAGCGAAGGAGTTGCGCAGTTGATCGTTCATACTAGGTCCTTTTCCCGGACGGATCGGCGAGCTATTACAGGGCACTGGCCGCAGGGTACACAAGCCCGGCCAGGCGACATCGGGCGATTATCGAACCATTGCTCGATAATCGCAATCCATGCTGTTTATGATGCAACCGGTCATGCAGCCATCAGTACATGTTTTTGCGCAGGCGCTGCAGACTCCCGGGTGCAATGTAACTGTCTTTAGTTGTGCGACTTAATGGCGCCAGAAAGGCATTGCCGTACAGTGGCATCATCCATGCCCAAGTTGCCAGTAACGGTTATGGATAAAAAACAATCACACATCAAGATCCACTTTTAACTCTATCGTGATAGTGTTCTCTAAATAGCTCGCTATAATGTAATTCAGTAGCCATTCGGCTTTTTACTGACCGATGCCGCTACCCGGTGGCGCGATGTTCCATCGCCGCTCTCCACAGCAAGCACCTGACGCCTATTGCATCCGCATGGCGCCAACGCGCTTGCTGAAACAGGCTCTGATGCTACGTCAGCTGTTTATCTCTGGTGCCGTGGCCGCCTGCAACATGGAAGTAATGATCGCACTGTCGCAAAAGCGATGCTTGCAAGGGCTTTTGCATTCGACGCGTGCGGTCAATACATCAGTGCAGCGCGTTTCACCAGAATTCATCTCAACTCAATCAGGTAGCACCGTGACAAAAGACGAACTGCGCGCGGAACTTGAGCGCCAGGAACAACGTTACAAGGAAGTTTACGGCGGGGAAGTCACCACCTACGCCGCCCAGCCAGAACCGGAACGCAAGCCATGGCGCAAACGTGCCACCGTTCAGGATCAGGTTTTCAAGCAAGAACTGGAAAAAATGGAAAAGGAACTCAAAGCCGAGGAGCCATGATGGCCTGGGCTTGAATATCTGCCGGGGTCTGCATTGCATCCGTTAAAAGCGGAATGTATGGATGTTGCCTTTTGCGCCCGCTACGAGCGGGCAGCGGCCGCCTTGCCCACCGGACGAGGTTGAAGGCTCGAATCTGACTCTTTTTTCAGAAATTTCATACAAGCATGCCCACACCCCCTACAAGTGAGGCAAACCCCTGTGCCTGCGGGCTTTCCAAAGAAATTCAATCACTTGCAAAACCCTGAAATTCACCGGGATTATGGGTACCGTTGCAAAATAATTCGTTGAAGAATGTTACCGATGAGCAGCAAGTGCATCGATTTCCAGTCTTTTCTGGCATAATCGCGCCCCCTTATGACCGGGTCAGAACACCTTCATGATCGATTTATTCAGCGGACTGGATGCTTGGGTGCTTGTGAGCCTCTTGCTCGCCCTGGCTTTTGTCCTCGCCTTCGAGTTCATCAATGGATTTCATGACACCGCTAACGCGGTAGCCACTGTTATCTACACCAAAGCCATGCCTCCACATCTGGCGGTGTTCTTTTCCGGTGTGTTCAATTTCCTTGGCGTATTGCTCGGTGGCGTTGGCGTGGCGTATGCCATTGTCCACCTGCTGCCGGTTGAACTGCTGATCAACGTGAACACCGGCCACGGCCTGGCAATGGTTTTCTCGCTGCTCGCAGCGGCCATCACCTGGAACCTGGGCACCTGGTACTTCGGTATCCCGGCCTCCAGCTCCCACACGCTGATCGGTTCGATCCTCGGCGTAGGCCTGGCCAATGCCCTGATCAACGAAATTCCGCTGGCCGACGGGGTGAACTGGCAAAAGGCGATCGACATCGCCATGTCGCTGGTGTTCTCGCCGATGGCAGGTTTCCTGATCGCCGCGCTGATACTGATCGGTCTTAAATGGTGGCGTCCGCTGTCGAAGATGCACAAGACGCCGGAACAGCGCCGCAAGATCGACGACAAGAAGCACCCACCGTTCTGGAACCGCCTGGTACTGGTGATCTCGGCCATGGCCGTGAGCTTCGTGCACGGCTCCAACGATGGTCAGAAAGGTATCGGCCTGATCATGCTGGTGCTGATCGGTATTGTGCCGGCGCAGTTCGTGCTCGACCTGAACAGCACCACCTACCAGATCGAACGTACCCGCGACGCGACCTTGCACTTGAGCCAGTTCTACAAGCGCAACGCCGACTCCCTGGGCGAGTTCCTGGCCCTGGGCAAAAGCTTGGAAGGCGATTTGCCGGAGAAGTTCCGCTGCAACCCGCAGCAGACGGAACCGACCATCGACGCCCTCCTTGGCACCCTCAAAGGTGTAGCCGACTACCACTCGCTGTCGTCGGAAAGCCGCATCGAAGTACGTCGCTACCTGCTGTGCCTGGACGACACGGCGAAGAAAGTCAGCAAATTGCCAATCCTGGGCGCCCGTGAAAAGGCCGACCTGGACAAGCTGCGCAAGGACCTGACCACAACCACTGAATACGCTCCGTTCTGGGTCATCCTGGCGGTCGCACTGGCCCTGGGCCTGGGCACCATGGTTGGCTGGAAACGCGTGGTACTGACCATCGGCGAGAAGATCGGCAAGCAAGGCATGACCTATTCCCAGGGCATGTCGGCGCAGATCACCACCGCGAGCCTGATCGGCATGGCCAACATCTTCAGTCTGCCGGTGTCCACCACCCACGTTCTGTCTTCGGGCGTGGCCGGCACCATGGTCGCCAACAAAAGCGGCCTGCAAGGTGGCACGGTCAAGACCATCCTGCTGGCCTGGGTATTGACCCTGCCCGCCACGGTGGCGCTGTCAGCCGGCCTGTTCTGGCTGGCGTCGAAGGCACTGGGTAGCTGATACATCGCCGTACGAAAAAGGCGCGCTCCGTGAGGACCGCGCCTTTTTTATTACCTGCCTGAATGTGATTGTCAGATCGTTCCCACGCAGAGCATGGGAACGATCAAGCTTCAAGGAATCGCAGGCAAAAAAAAGGGCAACCGAAGTTGCCCAAAATGCCTTGCGTGCTCATTGCCTCCAGAAAGACCTACGGCTTTTTGCGCTTGTGCGAGTCTTTCCAGATAAAAAATCCGAACCCTGCAAAAAATACCAACATGAGGCTGACGGTCAGCACTCCGGCGATCACCACGTTGTCGAAAAACATGACGCGTCTCCTGCAGTTGCCCTGTTGCGATGGAGCCAAGGTAACCAATCGGGCAGGAGAAAATATTGACCGGGATCAATGTTGCCCGGGGCCGGGCATAGAAGGAGGGGAAAACTGACCTGCATCAATCGATGCAGGGGGACTCAACGCTTTTTAGGTTTGTTCTTCGGCTTTTTCTTCGCCTTGCCCAACGGCATGGCCTGCTCGAACGCCTGGCGCACTTCATTCAGGCGCTTGTCGTTGAGGTCATGGACACGCTTGGCGCGTTCGGCATTAAGGTCGATCAGCTTGTCATCTTGGCTCATGGCGTCAGTGCATCGCTTGAAATGAAATTCAGTTGCCACAGGGTTCGGCAGGATTGTGCCAATAATGCGGTCTGGCGACGGCGCTGACCAGCCATCGGCTCAAATCTCGATATCGACCCACAGGCCCTGGCGAGGCTGGCCGTCCATCAACGGAGCCACCGGCACGGTGTTGTCGGCATTGAGTTCGTTGCCCGGGATCGGCAGGTGCGCCTCTGGGTCCTCGTCGGCCTCACGACGGCGTCTTTGCTGCTCTTGCTTGCGCCGCTGCTCTTCGCGCAGCAGCAGGGCAGCCTCCTCCGGATCACGATTTTGCAGGTCGATGGTGCTGTCGCTGGCACTTTCCTGCATCGGCACGACGGGCGCGATATCCGGGCGCGGGCGGACCGGGTCGTGCTGGGAAGTGATCGGCACGGCACTCAAGGGGAGCATCGGTGGCAGCATATTTTTTCGGTCTCCTGTCTGCAGGCTGTCGGCCGCGGCGACGGCGACTTGAGCCATCGGTCGCAAACTGTGTGTCTATGGGCACGACAAGAACTGTCACAGGCTACGATTTCTTCAGCCTGGCAAGATCAAAGGATCGCAGCCAAAGGCAGTTCCCGCACAGGTATTCCTTTGGTCTGGAGACCTGATTCCGTTAAGATAGCCCGCTTTTTCAAGGTGGGAGTCAGGCAGCATGGCGCAGCAGTATCAACCGGGGCAACGCTGGATCAGTGACAGCGAAGCGGAGCTGGGTTTGGGCACCGTTCTGGCACAGGACGGTCGCTTGCTGACCGTGCTCTACCCGGCCACTGGCGACACTCGCCAGTACGCGCTACGGAATGCGCCCCTCACACGTGTACGGTTTTCGCCGGGTGACACCATCACTCACTTCGAAGGCTGGAAACTGACCGTTCGCGAAGTCGACGACATCGATGGCCTGCTGGTCTACCACGGCCTCAACGCGCAGAACGAAGTCGTTACCCTGCCGGAAACCCAACTGTCGAACTTCATCCAGTTCCGTCTGGCCAGCGACCGCCTGTTCGCCGGGCAGATCGACCCCCTGGCCTGGTTCGCCCTGCGTTATCACACCCTGGAACACACCAGCCGCCAGCTGCAGTCGTCGCTGTGGGGCCTGGGTGGTGTGCGTGCGCAACCGATCGCGCACCAACTGCACATCGCCCGCGAAGTGGCCGACCGGATTGCGCCACGGGTGTTGCTGGCCGACGAAGTGGGCCTGGGTAAAACCATCGAAGCCGGCTTGGTGATCCATCGCCAACTGCTCTCGGGTCGCGCCAATCGCGTGCTGATCCTGGTGCCGGAAAACCTCCAGCACCAGTGGCTGGTGGAGATGCGCCGCCGCTTCAACCTGCAGGTCGCGCTGTTCGACGAAGAACGCTTCATCGAAAGCGATGCCTCCAACCCGTTCGAAGACACCCAGCTCGCCCTGGTGGCGCTGGAGTGGCTGGTCGACGACGAGAAAGCCCAGGACGCGCTGTTCGCAGCCGGCTGGGACTTGCTGGTGGTCGACGAAGCGCACCACCTGGTGTGGCACGAAGATCAGGTCAGCCCTGAATACTCTCTGGTCGAGCAACTTGCGGAAACGATCCCGGGCGTCTTGCTGTTGACCGCGACCCCGGAACAGTTGGGCCAGGACAGTCACTTCGCGCGTCTGCGCCTGCTCGATCCGAACCGCTTCCACGACCTGGCCGCCTTCCGCGCCGAGAGCGAAAACTATCGCCCGGTGGCCGAGGCCGTTCAGGAGCTGCTGGAAAAAGGTCGCCTGTCGCCGCAAGCCCATGAAACCATTCACGGCTTCCTCGGCAACGAAGGCGAAGCCCTGCTGACCGCCGTCAACGATGGTGACACCGAGGCCAGCGCCCGCCTGGTGCGCGAACTGCTGGACCGCCACGGCACCGGCCGTGTGCTGTTCCGTAATACCCGTGCCGCTGTCCAGGGTTTCCCGGAACGCAAACTGCACCCTTACCCGCTGCCGTGCCCGGACGAATACCTCGAACTGCCGCTGGGCGATCACGCCGAGCTGTACCCGGAAGTCAGCTTCCAGGCCCAGCCGGACGCCAGCGAAGAAGAGCGCTGGTGGAAATTCGACCCACGCGTCGAGTGGCTGATCGACCAGCTGAAAATGCTCAAGCGCACCAAGGTGCTGGTGATCTGCGCCCACGCCGAAACCGCCATGGACCTCGAAGACGCCCTGCGCGTTCGCTCCGGCATCCCGGCCACGGTGTTCCACGAGGGCATGAACATCCTCGAGCGTGACCGCGCCGCCGCCTACTTCGCCGACGAAGAGTTTGGCGCGCAAGTGCTGATCTGCTCGGAAATCGGCAGTGAAGGCCGCAACTTCCAGTTCTCCCATCACCTGGTGCTGTTCGACTTGCCATCGCACCCGGACCTGCTGGAACAACGTATTGGTCGTCTGGACCGGATCGGCCAGAAGCACACGATCGAACTGCACGTGCCGTACCTGGAAACCAGCCCGCAAGAGCGCCTGTTCCAGTGGTACCACGAAGCCCTGAACGCGTTCCTCAACACCTGCCCGACCGGCAACGCCCTGCAACATCAGTTTGGCCCGCGCCTGCTGCCATTGCTCGAGGAAGCGGACGATGGTGAATGGCAAGCGCTGATCGACGAAGCCCGTACCGAGCGCGAGCGCCTGGAAGCCGAACTGCACACCGGCCGTGACCGCTTGCTGGAACTCAATTCCGGTGGCGCCGGCGAAGGCGATGCGCTGGTGGAAGCGATTCTTGAGCAAGACGACCAGTTCGCCCTGCCGATCTACATGGAAACCCTGTTCGATGCATTCGGCATCGACAGCGAAGACCACTCGGAAAACGCCCTGATCCTCAAGCCGAGCGAAAAAATGCTCGACGCCAGCTTCCCGCTGGGTGACGACGAAGGCGTGACCATCACCTACGACCGCAACCAGGCGCTGTCTCGCGAAGACATGCAGTTCATCACCTGGGAACACCCGATGGTCCAGGGCGGCATGGACCTGGTGCTGTCCGGCTCCATGGGCAACACCGCCGTGGCCCTGATCAAGAACAAGGCGCTGAAACCCGGCACCGTGTTGCTGGAACTGCTCTACGTCAGCGAAGTGGTTGCCCCGCGCTCGCTCCAACTGGGTCGCTACCTGCCGCCAGCCGCCCTGCGCTGCCTGCTCGATGCCAATGGCAATGACCTGTCGGCCCGGGTGTCGTTCGAGACCTTGAACGATCAACTGGAAAGCGTGCCGCGCGCCAGCGCCAACAAGTTCATCCAGGCCCAGCGCGATCAGCTGACGCCACGGATCAACGCCGGCGAAGACAAGATCTACCCACGTCACGCCGAACGCGTGGCCGAGGCGCAACGTCGCCTGGCCGCCGATACCGACGAAGAACTGGCACGCCTGACCGCGTTGCAAGCGGTCAACCCGACCGTACGTGACAGCGAACTGGTTGCCTTGCGCAAGCAACGCGAACAAGGCCTGGCCATGCTCGACAAGGCTGCGCTGCGACTGGAAGCGATCCGGGTGCTGGTGGCGGGTTAAAAAAAGAAGGCCCGCACAATGCGGGCCTTCTTTTATCTGATCGTTCCCACGCTCTGCGTCACTAGTGTCCGGTAAACATGTTTCATAGCTGAAGGCTGCCTTGGGCAGCCTTCAGCTTTTCTCGCTTTTGC
>NZ_JBIUYA010000060.1:0-17762 GCF_044744285.1 Pseudomonas sp. NPDC087336
TGGCTTGTTTGCCAAGGATCACCAGCTGAGGCTGTTCCTTGTCGACAACAGCCTTGAGCAGCTTGGCAACGGCCAGGGAAGTCAGGTCTTCGGCGATTTCTACGAGGATGGCGCGGTCGGCACCCAGAGCCAGCGCGGTGCGCAGTTGCTCTTGAGCGGTGGACGGGCCGACGGAGACCGCCACAACCTCAGTAGCGATACCTTGCTCCTTGAGGCGTACGGCTTCTTCCACGGCAATTTCGCAGAACGGGTTCATCGACATCTTGACGTTGGCAAGATCGACGCCGGAATGGTCCGCCTTGACGCGGACTTTCACGTTGTAGTCGACCACGCGTTTGATGGCTACCAGGATTTTCATTGGGCAGTGTTCTCTCGAAAAACGTTGATCGTTGCAGTGCAGTCAGATAGCCCCGGCGGCACGCATTGCTTCAATGCGATCTGCCCCCAGCCCCAATTCCGTGAGCAGCTGTTCGGTATGTTGGCCAAGTCCCGGCACGGCATCCATACGAGGTTCGAATGCGCTGTTGCTGCCGGGCGGGATCAGGCTGGGAATGGAGCCGGCAGAGGTTTCGACTTCTCGCCAACGATCACGGGCCTGAAGTTGCGGATGATCCCAGACACCTTGCATGTCGTTGACCCGGGCGTTGGCGATTTGCGCCTGGTCCAGGCGATCGATCACCGCATCGAAGCTGAGCGTGGAGAACGCTGCAACGATCAGTTCCCGTAGCGCGTTGCGGTTCTCGACGCGTTTGAAGTTAGCCGAGAAGCGCGGGTCTTTGGCCAGCTCCGGTGTAACCAGTACCTTCTCGCAAAACTGCTGCCATTCCCGCTCGTTCTGCAACCCGAGCATCACGGTGGTGCCGTCACCGACGGGGAAGGGACCGTAGGGATAAATGGTCGCGTGCGCAGCGCCGGCACGAGGGGGCGCAGGCGCTCTGTCGTAGGCGTAGTACATCGGGTAGTTCATCCACTCGACCAGGCTTTCGAGCATGGACACATCGAGGTGGCTGCCTTCACCGGTGCGTTCGCGCAACAACAGCGCAGACAGGATGCCGGTGTAGGCGTACATGCCGGCGGCAATATCGGCAATCGAACATCCGGCCTTGGCCATGTCTTCCTCGCCCTGGCCGCCGGTGACCGACAGAAAACCCCCTTCACTCTGGATCAGCAGGTCGTAGGCTTTCTTCTTCTCATAAGGGCCACCGGCGCCATAGCCTGAAATGTCGCAGACGATCAGGCGCGCAAATCGCTGATGCAAAGCTTCGAATGACAGTCCCATCCGAGCCGCAGCACCGGGCGCCAGGTTCTGCACCAGGACATCGGCGCTGGCCAGCAAACTGTCCAGCACCTCGGTGGCACAATCCTGCTTGAGGTCGAGGGTCAGGCTTTCTTTCGAACGATTGGTCCACACGAAGTGCGAGGCCAGGCCGTTGACGCGCTGGTCGTAGCCTCGGGCGAAATCGCCTGTGCCTGGTCGTTCGACCTTGATCACCCGAGCGCCGAGGTCAGCCAGTTGTCGGGTACAGAAGGGCGCGGCAATGGCATGTTCGAGGCTGACGACGGTCAGGCCATCTAGGGGACGGGGGCGGTTGGGCTGGCTCATTATTTTTATCTCTCTTGTTGTTAGAAAGAGCGCGGCAGCTCAAGCAGGTGTTCGGCGACGTACGAGAGGATCAGGTTGGTGGAAATGGGGGCGACCTGATACAGGCGGGTTTCGCGGAACTTGCGCTCGACGTCGTATTCGCAGGCAAAACCGAATCCGCCGTGGGTTTGCAGGCAAGCGTTGGCAGCCTCCCAGGAGGCCTTGGCCGCCAGGTACTTGGCCATGTTGGCGCTGGCACCGGCGTTGATGCCGTTGTCATATTCCTCGCAGGCACGCCAGCGCATCAGGTCCGCCGCTTCGATTTCCACGTGGGCTTCGGCGATGGGGAACTGCACGCCCTGGTTCTGCCCGATCGGGCGGCCGAAGACCACGCGATCACGGGCGTACGCGCTGGCTTTTTCGATGAACCAGCGACCGTCGCCAATGCATTCGGCGGCGATCAAGGTGCGCTCGGCGTTCAGGCCGTCGAGGATGTACCTGAAGCCCTTGCCTTCCTCGCCGATGAGGCTGTCCGCGGGGATTTCCAGGTTGTCGAAGAACAGCTCGTTGGTCTCGTGGTTGACCATGTTGGCGATCGGTTGCACGGTCAGGCCGTTACCGATGGCCTCGCGCAGGTCGACAAGAAAGATCGACATGCCTTCGGACTTTTTCTTCACGTCGGCCAAGGGAGTGGTACGCGCCAGCAGGATCATCAGGTCGGAATGCTGGACGCGTGAGATCCATACCTTCTGCCCGTTGATCACGTATTTGTCGCCGCGTTTGACTGCCGTGGTCTTGATCTTGGTGGTGTCGGTGCCGGTAGTCGGCTCGGTCACGGCCATCGATTGCAAACGCAATTCGCCGTTGGCCAGTTTCGGCAGGTAGTAGCTTTTCTGCGCCTCGCTGCCGTGTCGCAGCAGGGTGAACATGTTGTACATCTGCCCGTGAACGGTGCCGGAGTTGCCGCCGCAGCGATTCACTTCTTCGAGGATCACCGAGGCCTCGGCCAGTCCCAGGCCCGATCCGCCGTATTCGGTCGGGATCATCGCTGCCAGCCAACCAGCGTCGGTCAGCGCCTTGACGAAGGTTTCCGGGAAGCCTTTTTCTTCGTCAATCCTGCGCCAGTAAGCGGCATCGAATTCGGCGCAAAGAGCGCGTACACCCTCGCGGATGGCATTGAGTTCGTCAGCGTTGCGGTCAGTCATTATTATTCTCCTCAGCGCATCACGCATGGCGGCGGCCCTGCGTGAGCGGGTACGGGCATGGAAAGGTCAGGTCGGGTTGAAACCCAGCGCAGCACGAAAGCGATTCTTGATGTAGTGACCATCACGCGGTGGCAGCACCCGTGGCGGGTTTTGGGCCTTGATCTTGATGGTCGCGAGCTTGACGCCATCGCGCGTGGCGAAGCGCTCCCGCAGATCGTGCACGCCTGCCATGTCACGGATTTCGTCGGTCCAGCTGAAGCCGCAGGTTTTCGCCACCTGGTCCAGGGAAATACCAAAGCCGGCATGGCTAACCTGCATGCCGGTCTCGCCAAAGTGACCGTTGTCCAACACCGCGATGGTCAGGTTGGCGGGTTTTTGCAGGGCGACGGTGGCCAGTGCGCCGAAGCCCATGAGCAATTCACCGTCACCGGTGACGACGACAACCGTCTTGTCAGGCTGGGCATTGGCCAGGCCAAGGCCAACCGTAATGGCACTGCCCATGGCGGCCCAGAGGTAATAATTCAGGTCATTGTCACCCGCGGCCATGACGTCATAGGACGCCGAGCCCAGACCGGTCACGACCAGCACGTCCTTGCGGTCGGCCAGGAGGGTTTTCACCACTTCGCGGCGGCACAGGGTGTGGTTTGCGCTTACTTGACCCATTTCTTTTCTCCAATCAGGCGCTGGCCGAGCAGCAGGGCAGTGGCGCTATCGCCGTTGAATGCCATGGTGGCGGCACCGTGCAGGAGGGGCGCGACGTCTTGCGGCACGTCCGCGCGCCAGGTCATGACCTTCATCAGGTTCAAGGAGGCTTCGGTGGCCTGGCCCATAGGGTTCTGCCACGCGTTGAATTCGGCCCAGTCGCCACGCATGGTGACGACCATCAGCAGCGGGAAGCCGGCGCAGACTTGCAGGGCCAGTGTGTTGATGCAGTTACCGACGCCGCTGGACTGCATCAGCAGAGCGCCGCGTTCGCCACCCAGCCAGGCGCCGGCAAGGTAGCCGATGCCTTCTTCCTCAGTGGTGAGGACGACGGCCTTGATGTCCGGATCCGCATAAGACATACGAATGGCCGCCGAATGGCCGGCATCCGGTACGAAGACCACGTGTTTGACGTCGTGGGCCTTGAGTACGCGGAACACGTCCTCCTGCCAATCCTGTCCCACGGTGTGTTCAGCTTCTGTTGACATGCCCATCTCCCAAGCAGTGCTGCTTTTGTGTTTTCACACATTCTGGGAGTGGTGGAACTGAACTGCGACTACCGTTTTTGTCTTTGAGATATGCCCGTTTGGTATAGCTGCGCGCCCGATTACCGCACGGCGCTGCAGAACAGGCGAATCCTCTCGCAGGCCTGGCGCAATGAATCTTCATCCAAGGCATAGGCAATCCGAATGTAAGGACCCAGGCCGAAGGCACTGCCATGCACCACGGCCACATCCGCTTCATCGAGTAGCGCATGGGCAACGTCTTCGTCGGTGTGCAGTACTCGACCACCTGCAGAGGTACGGCCGATCAATCCGGCGCAGCAAGCGAACGCGTAAAAAGCGCCTGCCGGACTGACACATTCAAGACCCGGTGTGGCGTTCAGCAACGCCACCATCAAATCGCGACGACGCTGGAATGCCGCGCGACTTTCATGGATGAAGTCCTTCGGCCCTTGCAGTGCGGCGAGGGCGGCCTGTTGTGAGATGGAACATGCCCCCGAGGTTTGCTGGCCTTGCAGCTTTTCCATCGCCTGCAGCAGCCAGCGTGGTCCCGTAGCGAAACCGATGCGCCAACCGGTCATGGCATAGGCCTTGGACACACCGTTCATGGTCAAGGTTCGCGGTGCCAGCCGCGGTTCAACCTGGGCCAGGGTATGGAACTCTTGATCGTCGAAGATCAGATGCTCGTAGATATCATCAGCCAGAATCAGTACATGGGGATGAGCCAACAACACCTGTGCCAAGGCAAGCAGTTCTTCCCGGCTGTACACCGCACCGGTCGGATTGGACGGCGAGTTGAGGATCAGCCAGCGGGTGTGTGGTGTGATCACCGCAGCCAGCGCCGAAGGCGTGAGCTTGAAATCGCTGTCGGCATCGCAAGTAACGATTCGGGCTTCACCACCGCACAGTTGGACCATCTGCGGATAACTGACCCAATACGGCGCCGGTACGATGACCTGGTCCCCTTGATTGAGGGTCGCGGCCAGGGCGTTGTAGATCACCTGCTTGCCACCGTTACAGACGAGGGTGTCTTGCCAGGAGACGTCCAGCCCATTCTCGCGGCGGAACTTGGCGGCCACTGCTTCTCGCAATGAACGTACACCGGCAACCTGGGTGTAGCGGGTATGACCCTGCTCGATAGCGGCGACAGCAGCTTCG
Source organism: Pseudomonas sp. NPDC087336 (assembly GCF_044744285.1). Classification (NCBI taxonomy): domain Bacteria; kingdom Pseudomonadati; phylum Pseudomonadota; class Gammaproteobacteria; order Pseudomonadales; family Pseudomonadaceae; genus Pseudomonas; species Pseudomonas sp. NPDC087336. The sequence continues at coordinate 5,151 of NZ_JBIUYA010000060.1, forward strand.
CGAACATGCCGGGGGGTATCGAAATCAGGCTCGCCGGCACACAGTGAAATGATCTTCGCGCCTTGCGCCCGACGTTCCGTGACACGGTCCATGATCCGATAAGTCGCCGATGGCTGTGCACTGGCCAGGCGTTGATTCAGTCGTTGGATATCAGCGCTCATGCTCGACTTCTCCACTCAGTCAGGTTCATCAGTTCCAGTGTCGAGCGGCCTTCGCTCAATGCCTGCATCATCTGCGCCTCCTTGTTTGCGCGCGCCTCGCCTTCGGCCAGCGTGCGTGCCACATCCGCTTTTGGAACGATGATCACGCCGTCATCGTCGGCCACCACCAGATCGCCCTGAGCGACTAAAGCACCGTTGAAATTAAAGGGTTGCCCCACCGAGGGCGCACTTGTCTTGACGGTGCCTTTCACTGAAACTCCGCGAGCAAAGACCGGAAACCGGCGTTTCTTCATGGCGGCTATATCCCGTACGCCGCCATCGATCACCAAGCCAACCACGCCAGCTGCTTGAGCCGCTACGGTGAGCACTTCGCCCCAGTAACCGGCGATAAAGCTACCGGTGCCGACAACCAATACGCTGCCACGGGGCGCTCGCTCCATGGCCAGGTGCAGGGCGAGGTTGTCACCCGGCGAGCATTCCAGGGGATAGGCGGGGGCAGCGATGAAAGCACCGTCCCAGATCGGGCGGATCGCACTGTCGACTGCACAAGGCAGATGCGACGCTTCATACAACGTCGAGCTGCCCAGTACTTTTGCGCGCGCGTGAAAGTCCAGCGGGAAGGGGAGCGTGGTCATCAGGATTTCCTCTGCAGATTGTGGTAACCCAATGCGGCCCTGGCTTGCTTGAGGGTTTTACCTTGGGCGATCAGGGTACGGATGTCGGCTTCTACCGATTCGATCTGTCGGGCAACCGTCGCGACCTCACGGGCGCGGGCTCGGGGGACGATTACCACGCCATTGGCGTCAGCGACCACGATGTCCCGGGAGCAGACCCGGGCCGTACCGATGGACACCGGTTGGTTGACAGACTGAACCTGCACACGGTCTTTGCCGGTTCGCATGAAGCGGCCTTTGCTGAAGATCGGGTAGCCATCGCCCAGCGCTTTGTTCACATCACGGCAGACACCGTCGATGACGGTTGCCGCGATCTGCCGGGTACCGGCGTACTGGGTCATGATGTCACCCCAGACGGTACAGTCGGTGCGGCCACCGTTGTCGATGACCACTACATCGCCAGGCGCCACGTCTTCGATGAAGTCGCCCACGGTGCCAGGAGGCACGCTGGCCGTGACGTACTGCACGGTGAATGCGGGTCCGACGATGACCTTGCTGTAGTTGTCCAGCGGTGTCACGCCGAGGCATTGGCCGGGCAGGTCGAGTTTGTCCATTGCGTCAGAGACGCCCGGGGTGTCCAGGCCTTCGAACAAGGCGACCAGTTCGTTGTCTTCAATGTTCATCGGGCGTACTCCACGTGGATCGCTTCGAATTGGGTGTCATGCATCACGTCGGCTACCGAGCGGCCGTTGCGGACAGCCTTGACCATGCCGTCCTGGCGAAGCGCAATGCGCTCGCCAAGCTCGACCACTTTTTCGATATAGGCTGAGGGCACGAATACGGTGCCGCAGGTATCGGCGATGACATAGTCGTTCTCGCTGACACCGACGCCGGCGACTTCGATCGTCACGCCAGCATCGATCTGCACCACACGATTGCGGGCGCTGATCATGGTCACGCCGCGCCCGTAAACCGGGTAGCCAATTGACTCACTGCCGTCGATGTCGCGGCTGAAGCCGTCGATCACCGTGCCGCGCACTTTCTTGCCGGCCGCAGCATTGGCGAGGATATCGCCCCAGCAGGAGATGCCTTCGATTCCACCTGCGATCACCAGCACACGATCATCGCTGTCAATCTGCTCCACCACGGGGGTAATCAGATGCACAGTGGGGACGTTGTCGGATTTTGGCGCCAACAGCACCGTACTGGCGCGGCCGACGATCTTTGGGCAGTTCCACAGTGGGCGCAGCCCCACAGTGGCACCCGGCAGGCCGAGGAAGTCGAGCGCATCGGAGACCGTGTTGGTATCCAGCGCCGCCAAGCGATCGAGCAAACTTTTATTGATCATGGGATAGCCCCAGTAGTGACGGAGGCGCCCAGTGTCAGTGAGACAATTTGATAGGTATATTACTAATCACAGAAGCATTAGATACGATAAACCTATGGATTCATCATGATCAATTTCCGTCTGATTCGTCATCTCTGGTTGTTCCTGGCGGTTGCCGAAGAGCAGAACTTTGGCCGTGCGGCCAAGCGCCTGGGAATGTCCCAGCCGCCGTTGAGCGAGCAGATTCAGGTGTTGGAGCAAGCGCTCAAGGTCAAGTTGTTTGATCGCTCGCGACGTGGTGCAAAGTTGACGCCGGTGGGGGCCGCGATTCTGCCGGCCGTGCGTAAGTTCGCCGATCAACTTGAACGCCTGGAACTTGCCGTGGAGGAGGCGGTGGCGGGGCAGTCGGGGATGCTGACCATTGGTGCGATTTCCACGGCCATGTTCGATGTGTTGCCGGGGCTGATCGAGCAACTGAAGAACGACTATCCGCACCTCACCGTGTCCGTGCGGGAAATCGACAGTGTCGAAGCCGTTCCAGCACTGGAAGCCGGGGATATCGACTTGGCGTTCGCCCGCCTGGATGGTGATTTGGGCGTCTCGATCAAGTCACTGCCACTGTTGGAGGATCGCCTGGTGGTGGCGCTGCCCAGTGACCATCCCTTGGCTTCGCGCACGCGAATCAGTTTGTCCAGTCTGGCCAACGAGCCCTTGGTGATGTTTTCCCGAACGGTCAGTCCGGTCTATTTCGACAACCTGATCGCGACCTGCCGGGCCAGTGGTTTTTCCCCTCGGGTGTTGCATGAAGTGCGCTCTGTTGCCTCGCAAATCGCCTTTGTCAGCTACGGACAAGGCATCGCACTGGTGCCGGCATCGCTGAAAAAAATGGCTCCGGCCAATGTTGTGTTTCGAGCGCTTAGCCAGAAGCTGAATGTAGTGACCACTGCGATGGCCTGGAATGCGGATCGGCCTAATCCGCTGGTGGAGGAAGTGGTTGATCGTCTCCGTACCAAGACATGAGTCGGCCAATGGATGCGCTCATCGGTTGATAGGTTTTACGTATGAAAGCGTTCCCCAATTAGGAATTTACAGAACATACGATTCCCTTGAAATTGCACGCCTGGCTGCCGTCACACCTGGTCCGGCGCTAACTTTTCACTCTAGGAGTCAATCACGTGCCTTCACCAGAAACGTTCACTCACGTGCAAGTCCCCCTGACGGTGGAGGGTGTCCAGTTGAACGTGGCCGCCATCCATCGCGGTGGAGTCCGCGCGCCGATCGTGTTCCTGCATGGTTTTGGTTCGACCAAGGAGGACTATGCCGACATCGAGCAGCAGCCCGCGTTCGCCGGCCACCCTTTCCTGGCTTACGACGCACCGGGTTGTGGGGAAAGCCAGTGTGATGACCTCGCCAGGATTTCCATTCCCTTTCTGCTGCAGACAGCATTACAGGTGCTGGCGCATTTCGGCATCGAGCGCTTTCATCTGGTCGGCCACTCCATGGGTGGTCTGACTGCGTTGATGTTGGCGCATCAGTTTCCGGACCGAGTACTCAGCTTCGTCGATATCGAAGGCAATATCGCCCCGGAAGACTGTTTTCTCAGCCGGCAGATTGTCGACTATCCGAACAACGATCCCGAAGCGTTTTTCACTGCATTCATCGAACGAGCCCGGCATGCCCCGGCCTATGCCAGTGCCCTCTATTCGGCGAGCTTGCGGCACAAGGTGCGTGCCGGTGCGGTGCGGGGGATTTTCCAGTCGATGGTCGACCTTTCCGACAATGCCGGTCTGATGGGCAAGTTCCTCGGGCTGAAGTGTCCGCGAATGTTCATGTACGGCGAGCAGAACGCGTCGTTGTCCTACTTGGCACATATCCAGGCCGAAGGTGTCCGTTTGGCCCCCATTCCTGATTGTGGGCATTTCCCGATGTATTCCAACCCGATCGCGATGTGGCAGCAGATCGCTGATTTCCAGTCGAGCAGCTTTACCGGTTAAGTCCGGTCGTCCTTGAGGGCTTCCTGATTGTTCATGGGAGCCCAGTCAGGCCACAACGTTGAAATTCAAGAACTGATTCAGTCACTTCTGCCGCTTTTGGGCGACGATGTGTGCAGGCGCGTGCGTGCCTGAAATTCGTGTGCTTTCCGCGATAGCGTGCAAAAGAGTGCCGGCCAGATCAGCTCGTTCCAGGCATTGATGCTGAGCCTGGCCGGTCGCGTAGGCGCGGGCAATATTGCCGGTGTCGGGTTGGCGGTCACGCTGGGTGGTCCAGGGGCGGTGTTTTGCAGGCTTGGCCGAGCCGGGAAAGGTCACCAAGGTTCACCAGGAGCATTCATCACAAGTGGCATCGGTATCCGCTACCCGATGATATGAAAAAGGGCCCATGGATCATCATGGGCCCTTTTGGAAAATCACCGTAATCGTCAGTGCCTCAGATCCTCGCAGGCTGGGATTTGAGGCAACCCCTCAATCCGGTGCGCTCTTCGATCTCACCCGAGCCGCTGATGTAGCCATGGCGGGACAGGTTAGGCATCAGCATCGCTGCGATGAACGTGATGCTGACCACGGCTGCGACGTAGAAGAAAAAATACTCCTCGATACCTTGCGAGCGAAGCGACAGGGCGACGTATTCGGCGGTACCACCGAACGCCGCGTTGCCGACGGCATACGGAAAGCCCACACCCAATGCGCGGACCGCGGGCGGGAACAGTTCAGCTTTGACGATCCCGGCAATCGGGGTGTACAGCGACGCGATAGCCAGGCCACCAAATACCAGCAGGAACGCTGTGAAGGGACTGCTGACCGATTGCAGAGAATAGAGCAGGGGGATCACCAGCAGCATGGCCAACCCGGAAAACATCAGCATGTGCGCCTTGATTCCGATACGGTCGGCGAGCAGCCCAAAGATTGGCTGGCAGAACATGAAGCCGATCAGGGCGGCCGTCATGATGAAGCTCACCGTTTCCGGACTGAACCCCGCAGAGATCACCAGGAACTTCTGCATGTAGGTGGTAAAGGTATAGAAGTAAAGCGAACCGCCAATGGTAAAGGCCACCACCAGGGCCACGGCGCGTTTGTGTTTGAACAGGCCGCGCAGCGAGCCGGCGTCTTTGCGGTTCATGTCTTTTTTGGTAGCGGTTTCGTGCATCGCGCGGCGCAGATACACCACGACGATGGAACTTAAGGCGCCAATGAAGAACGGAATTCTCCAACCCCATTCGCGCAATTCCTCGCCGGTCAGCGTTTGTTGAAGAATGACCACGGTCATCAGGGCAAGGAGCTGCCCGGCAATGATGGTGAAGTACTGGAACGAGCCATAGAAACAGCGACGACCCGGGGTCGCGATTTCACTGATGTAGGTGGCACCGGTGCCGTACTCCGCGCCTACGGACAGGCCCTGGATCAGCCTGGCGACAACGAGCATGACCGGCGCAGCCACACCGATGCTTTCATAGGTGGGCATGATGGCAATCAGCAGGGAGCCGGCGCACATCATGAATACCGAGATGATCATCGACACTTTCCGGCCGCGAGTATCAGCGATCCAGCCGAAAATCCAGCCGCCCAGGGGACGCATGAAAAAACCGACGGCGAAGACCCCGGCGGTTGCCAGTAGCTGGCTGGTGGTGTCGCCTTTGGGAAAAAACGAAGCCGCAAAGTAGATCGCGGTGTAGGCATAAATGAAAAAGTCGTACCACTCCACCAGATTGCCCGAGCAGGCACCCATGATGGCTCTGACGCGGTTCGGACTTTTTACCGGGTCGCACGTTTCAGTGTGGTGCGTTGAATCGCTGGTTGATGCCATGGCGCAAGCCCTCGAATCTTATTCTTGTAGTAGTCGAGCGCTTCTGGCCTCGACGTTGATTGCACGCTACCCCAGAGTGACCAGGGTAATAAGCCGTCAGCCAGGCCTAACTGATATACCGAAATTCTATAGCTTGCCTTGCGGGCCCGGCGGGCCAGGGCATACAGCCACTCGAAAGCCGCACCGCCCCCTGCGATGTGGCTCCTGTGGCATTTCAGGGCGCGCCAATGCGTTTACACTGGAACTACTTTCGACGCACTTCGCGCCGAGCCCGACTTTGACTGGCCTGGTAAATGGATGTCGTTCAACTCAAGACCCTGATTCATGTGGCCGAGCTTGGCAGTCTCAGCAAGGCCTCCGACCGGCTGCACATCGCCCAACCGGCATTGAGCAGGCAAATTCGCCTGTTGGAAAAAGAACTGGGGACCTACCTTTTCGATCGGCATGGACGAGGCATGGAGATTACTGATGCCGGGCGTGAAGTCCTGGCGCATGCCACCCGGATCATGGAAGAGATGGAGTCCATTCGAAGTTCGGTGGTGGGCGGGAAGTCTTCTTTTCGCGGCACGGTGGTGATCGGTACGACGCCGACGGTCGCGCAAATTGTCACCGTTCCCCTGGTGCGCAAGATCAAGCAAGAGCACCCGAATCTTGCTATCAGGTTCTCCTCGGCCTTTAGCGGTTATCTGCTCGATTGGGTTCAGCGTGGGGAATTGGAGCTGGCGATTTCTTATGATCCGCAACCCTTGCATACGCTGCGCATCGTGCCGGTGATGATGGAAAACCTGCTGTTGGTCGGCCCCGCCAGCGCCAACCTGCGCCTTGATACACCGGTGTCATTCGAGTCCCTGTGCGAGCAGCCATTGGTGTTGCCCAGCGCTCGTCACAGTCTTCGGGTGATTCTGGATAATTGTGCGCGTGAAGTCGGTATCAAGCTCAACACCAGCGTTGAAGCGGATTCCTTCGGCGCGATGATCGACCTCGTTCGCAGTGGCTTCGGCATGACCGCTTTGCCCCTGGCATCGATTTACCCGCAAATTGAATCGGGCGTACTCAGTGCGGCGCCTTTGGTAGATCCCACTCCCATGCGTAAACTGGTCCTGGTGTTTCCCGCGGACAGGCGAGTCAGTCCGGCCGCAAAGTTTGTGGGAGAGGCCTTCATCGAGATCGCCGCCGAACTGGTCAGCCGCGAAATCTGGGCAGGGCACATGCTCTGAGCGACCACGAAGCCTATTTTGCTGGCGCCTTCATTTCCGTTTTTATTTGTGTGCCGGGCACGAAAAACTGATTGGGATCATCGGCCTTCTTAAGGTCGACCAAGGCTCGGCAAACGCAATGTGAGAATTGTTCGCGCACCGTTTCGGGATCTTGCCAGGCCATGGGCGATGACTGGGTTTTCTGTCCTTCGACCGTTTTATAGCAGACACAATTGTCGAGTCGGGTGACGCCGTTATCGCTCTGGCAAGCGGTGGTAAGCAAAGAGATCGCGATGAGCATGACGATGCGTTTCATGGGCTCCTCTCCAAGGCTGTTGTAAGGGGCTGACTCTAAATAGACCGCCCAACAGTAGGAGGAAGCTTAGCTGTCATTTTCCATCGCTCCATCCATTGGCAGCTTTTGGTTGTGGACTCAACCCATCGAATTCACTGATCTCGAGGAAGCCCTGGCTGTACCACGCTGGCTCTCAGCGCCTTGGCTACCTGGGTTTGAATCTCGTAGGCGGGCGCCTCCACGGCGGAGTAGTCACGGGTGTAGCGAGTGGCAAACTCGGCGACGCCCCATTGCTGGTACTGCTGCACGTGCTTCAACTCATGGGCCCACAGCGCGACGTTGTTCAGCGCGTCGTCCTGGCAGCGAAAGACGATGATGTCGACAAGGGTGACGGCATTGACATCGGGGTTCTGCAGCATGGTGTTGGCGGCGTTCAGCTCTTCGTCATCGCCGACCTTGTAGCGGGCCGAGTCGAGCACCTGGAGGTCGTAGTAGGGTTCAAGCTGGGCGCGGATGTTCAGCGGGATGGTTTGAACATCGCCGGCTGCCGCGGTGTTGCGCGATTGAACGATCCAGTTCTTTAATCCAGCGGCCGCTATCTGGTTCATGTTTTCGAAGAGCTCCCCGGTGTCCTCTTTGGAGCCTGGCGCACAAAAACAGGCGACCACACACACCTGGTACTGTCCTTGCGGGCAGGCAAAAGCAGAAGACGAAGTGCCAACGCACAAGAGTGGAATCGCCAAGCGCAAGACTTGACGGAGAAAGACGGCTGACAAAGGGGTCTCCCGCAGGCAATGGTTATTTGGCAGGAGCATTTCGCGCCGTTGCCCTGCCACGGGTTCGACCGTTGTAATGACGTTCGATTCCCTGGATCCAGGTTTTTTTCAGGCCAATGCCGAGAAATACGAATGAGAACGCCTATCAAAAGTCAGGTGATACGGTATACCATGCGCCGCGAAATTATTGGCATGTATGCCGTCCCATTTGGCTATTCTCTCAAGGCTTCCTAGATGCGTCGTACCCTGCTGTCTATCTGTGTGCTTCAGGCGTTTTCCACTTCCTCCTGGGCGGAGCAAGCGACAACCGCTAAAACCGGCCTGGAGTTGCAGGCGACCGACATCGTTGGCACCGCGGACCTTGAAACCGCCACGGGGCCAGTGGACGGCTACCGTGCGACCCGTTCTGCCAGCGCAACGCGTACCGACACGGCGATCCACGAAACCCCGCAGTCCATCAGCGTGGTGCCCAAGGATGTCGTCGAGGACATCAGTGCAACCAGGTTGCAGGACGCGCTCGATTACGCCGGCGGTGTGGGGCGGGCCAATAATTTCGGTGGCCAGGGGCTGACCACCTTCACCGTGCGTGGCTTTACCACCGGTGAGTTCTATCGCAACGGGTTCCCGATCAACCGTGGTTATCCGAACATGCCGGATGCGAACACCATCGAGCGCCTTGAAGTGTTGCGCGGCCCGGCGACCACGCTTTACGGCCGAGGCGATCCTGGCGGCACGTTCAACGTAGTCTCCAAGCAACCGCTGGCCGAACGCACCGTTACGCTGGGCAGCCAGCTAAACGATCAGGGAATGAAGCGCGGTACGCTGGACGCCTCCGGCCCGCTCGACGAAGAGGGCCGCCTGGCCTATCGCCTGAACGTGGTGGGCGAGGGCGGCGATACCTTCCGTGATCACGTGGAAACCGAACGTTATGGCGTGACGCCGGTTATTTCGTGGCAGGCCAACGACGACACCAAGGTGATCTTCGAAGGCGATTTCATGCGCAACAATCATCCGCTGGATCGCGGCCTGACGCGCTATCCGAATCAGATTGGCACCGCCTCGCGCGACACGTTCTTCGGTGAGAAAGACGTCGGCAAGTTGCACAACGACAACAACATGGCCCAGCTGCGTTTCGAGCACTTGCTCAATGACGACTGGACTTTGGGCGGTGGTTTCCAGTGGCTCGATGGCACCTTGCAGGGCAACGCCGTTGAAGCCAATGGCGTCGCTGCCGACGGACGCACCCTGGGGCGCAACTTCAATTACCGCAAGCTGGAGTGGACGGACAAGGACACCCAACTGAACCTCACCGGGCATTTCACGGTGGGCGGTTTCGATCACACCTTGCTGACCGGTATCGAGTACGAAGATTACGACTACAAGTCGATCATCCAGCGCTCCAGTGGCGCGGTGAGTGCCTACCCGATCGATATCTTCAACCCGGTGTATGGCCAGCCTCGTCCAGCCCTGACCCGCACGCCGACCAACGACAAGGAAAACCTGAAGACCTACGCCGCCTTCGTCCAGGACCAGGTGGCGTTGACCGAGCGCTTGAAAGTCCTGGCGGGCGCGCGTTTCGAGCGTTTCGAGCATGACTACGAAACCTTCGTACCGGGTGGCAGGAGCTGGGAGGCGAGCGACAACGCGGTGACGCCGCGTCTTGGCGTGCTGTATGACCTGACCGATACCGTGGCTGTTTATGCCAATACCGCACGCTCTTTCAAACCCAATAGCGGGGCCAGCCGCGAGGGTGGCGGCTTTGACCCGGAAAAGGGCAAGTCCTATGAGCTGGGTATCAAGTGGGAAGCGCTGGATCGCCAGCTGAGTGTGGACGCGGCGATCTACCAGATTGAAAAACGCAATGTCCTGACTACCGACCCCGTGGACTCGACCTTCAGCGTGGCGGCGGGCGAAGTGCGCAGCCGTGGCTTTGACCTGAACGTGGCTGGCAATGTAACCCCCGAGTGGCGGGTGATTGGCGGCTATGCCTATGTCGATGCCGAGGTCACCAAGGACAACGTGATCGAGTCGGGCACCCGGTTGATGAACATTCCGAAGAACAGCTTCAGCCTGCTCAACGTCTACGAGTTCCAGGATGGCACGCTCAAGGGGCTGGGGCTGGGCACAGGGCTCAAGTACGTCGATGAGCGTGCAGGGCAGACAGCTAATACGGCGTTTTCGATGGGCAGCTACACCGTTGTCGATCTACTCGGCTTCTACCAGATCAACGACAAGGTCCGGCTGAATCTCGATGTGAAGAACGTGTTCGACCGAGATTATGAAGAAGGCGCCTTTGGTAACGTCTATGCCTACCCGGGTGCGCCGAGGACGGTTCAGGTCGGCATTTCCTACACCTTGTAGCTCGAAGGGATGTAGCACGTTCACTCGCCCGTTACAGGGCGGGTGAGTGAACGGGTCAAGGCCCTTTGCCTTGGGTCTTCTTCAGGCCTTTCAAACGCATATTTGCCCTTTGCACGGCGGCCATTTTTTCAGGCCGCTTCATGCGTTTCCACTTCTTGATGTCTTCCTTGCTGCGCCCGCAGCTCACGCACAGATCGCCGCTCAGCTGGCAAACGGCAATGCAGGGGTTTTCGATTTCCTTCGCCATCGTCAATGGCCCTTGGTCGCGCTTGATGCCAGGCGTTTGTGCCAATCGCCGCCATGGGCGCGTTGGCACTCCTCTTCAGAGTCGAATCGGACAGTGTGATCCGAAGCCTCCAGATCGATGTTTGCCGCGTTCAGCGCAATGGCCGTCAGCTCAAGAATCCGCACTTTCGCGTTAGCCTGGGCGAGTTTTTTGTCGGCCTGCGTTTCGAACACCCAGGTCACCTTCAGCGTTTGTGCAAGCGCGTTCAAGTCAGCCGTATGGGTGAGCCAGGTAAAGCCTTTGATTTCAGATTTTGCCGTTTCGCAGGCGTCGGTAAGAGTCGCTATCAAGCGGCGCTCGATCCGTGCAAGTTCACGTTTGCCCAAGGGCATGGCGGGTTCCTTTGGAGCTGAAAGTGGGGGCGCTCTGCACCAGATGGATTGGGCGACAGTAGCGACGAGAGTTCATGGGAGAACCTTGTCATGGAAATCAGGTCGATCGAAACTCGACAGTCAGATGGCTGATTTCGTGAACAGGCTTCAGGCGTTCACGAATGCTTTCGGTGCTTGCAGGGGCTTCGCCAATGACGCTGACGATAGCTGCATGCGCTTGCGGCCCAACCCGCCAGACATGCAAGTCTGTGATGGTTGCATCGCCAGGCTTCTCAACCAACTCACGGATTTCCCCTGCAACGTGCTCATCCGTTTGATCCAGCAGTACGCTCGCGGTCACCCCCATCAAGCTCCAGGCCCAACGCGCGATGACAATGGCACCCACGATGCCCATTGCAGGATCCAGCCATACCCACCCGAGGTAGCGGCCAGCGAGCAATGCCACAATGGCCAGGACGGAGGTAAACGCGTCCGCGATGACGTGAGCGTAGGCTGAACGCAGGTTGTTATCATTGCCGTGATGTCCGTGACCATGATGATCGTGGTCGTGGTCGTGGTCGTGGTCGTGGTCGTGACTGTGACCGTGGCCAAGCAGAAGTGCACTCACGATGTTGACGATCAGGCCGACAATCGCAATGAGCGTGGCGGTGCCGAACTGAACCGCTGTTGGCTGCAACAGCCGCATCACTGACTCTACGCCGATTGCCAGGGACACCATGCCGAGAATGAGCGCCGATGCGAACCCGCCCAGGTCTCCGACTTTTCCGGTACCAAAGCTGTATCGCTTACTCGAGGCGTGGCGCTTCGCGTATCCGTAAGCCGCCGCCGCGATACCCAATGCACCGGCATGGGTCGCCATGTGAAAGCCATCGGCGAGTAACGCCATGGAGCCCGTGAGATAGCCAGCGGTTATTTCGCCCACCATCATCACCAGGGTAAGTGCCACGACCCAAAGCGTGCGTTTGGCATTTTCTTCGTGCGCAGATCCAAGGAATACGTGGTCGTGTACATGATCGATTTTGCTGTTTGTGCTGCTCATGAGCTTGTCCCCGTTGACTTCACTGGGAGTGGCGGCGAATGGCTTCAAGTAGCTCTTGCACACCCTTGTTGCGCTCATCTTCGCTGAGGGCAGGGTTCGCTACATGTTCCCGGGCGTGATCCTCAATGATTTCCTCCATCAAACCATTAATAGCTCCACGTGTGGCGGCGACAGGATGCATTTTTTCGCGCAGTCGAGATTCGATCCGTTTGACGATGAGGTTGTACCTGAGTCACTGATCAACCGGCACCACAGGGGAAGCCGATAATTATTGGCTGTTGTTTATGCAGTGACTGTTCTGGCCCCTTCGCGGGCTTGCCCGCGAAGAGGCCCGCACAGCCAACACAAAAAGCCAGCCAACAAAAAGCCCCGCCAGACAAATACCCGGCAGGGCTTCGATGACGCCGAACGTTACTTAAGCAAC
>NZ_JBIUYA010000061.1:0-16930 GCF_044744285.1 Pseudomonas sp. NPDC087336
CAATGACGCCACGCTTTACACGAGCCATGAGTTACTTCCTCTATTCCTGACCAAAATGTCGACCAAGCGTAAGCGTCAACTGCGCGGTAGCAGCTTGCTGCATCCGTCTGACGTGGCAAAAGTCGAGCGCATGCTGCGCCTTCGTTAATTTTAGTCAAGAATAGAGGAAGTAACTCATGGCTCGTGTAAAGCGTGGCGTCATTGCCCGTAAGCGTCACAAAAAAATTCTGAAACTTGCTAAAGGCTACTACGGCGCACGCTCCCGCGTATTCCGTGTTGCCAAGCAAGCGGTAATCAAGGCAGGCCAATACGCCTACCGTGACCGTCGTCAGAAAAAACGTCAGTTCCGCGCTCTGTGGATCGCTCGTATCAACGCTGGTGCTCGTATCAACGGTCTGTCCTACAGCCGTTTCATCGCCGGCCTGAAAAAAGCGTCCATCGAGATCGACCGTAAGGTTCTGGCTGATCTGGCAGTGAACGAAAAAGCGGCGTTTGCTGCGATTGTCGAGAAAGCTAAAGCCACCTTGGCTTAAGTACCCCCGACAGTCACCCGGCCTCACCTCTGTGGGGCCAGGTGTTAAACGTCATAAATAGGGGAAGAGCCTTCAAGCTCTTCCCCTATTTTGTATCTGGAGTCTGTACATGGAAAACCTGGATGCGCTCGTCTCTCAAGCACTAGAGGCTGTGCAAAGCGCTGAAGATATCAATGCCCTGGAGCAAATCCGGGTTCACTACCTTGGCAAGAAGGGCGAGTTGACTCAGGTGATGAAGACCCTGGGGAATTTGCCGGCAGAAGAGCGTCCGCAAGTTGGCGCCCTGATCAACGTTGCCAAGGAGCGTGTCACAGAGGTTCTCAATGCCCGCAAGGCACTGTTTGAAGAGGCCGACCTGGCCGCCAAACTGTCTGCCGAGTCCATTGACGTGACCCTGCCTGGCCGTGGCCAGACCTCGGGTGGTCTGCATCCGGTTACTCGCACTCTGGAACGTATCGAACAGTTCTTCACCCACATCGGCTACGGCATTGCCGAGGGCCCTGAGGTCGAAGACGACTATCACAACTTCGAAGCGCTCAACATCCCAGGCCATCACCCGGCCCGGTCGATGCATGACACCTTCTATTTCAACGCCAACATGTTGTTGCGCACCCATACCTCGCCGGTACAGGTCCGCACCATGGAGTCGAAACAACCGCCGATCCGCATCGTCTGCCCAGGCCGTGTGTACCGTAGCGACTCGGATATCACCCACTCGCCGATGTTCCACCAGGTCGAGGGCCTGCTGGTCGATCGCGACATCAATTTCGCCGACCTCAAGGGCACCATCGAAGAATTCCTGCGGGTGTTCTTCGAGAAGGAACTGGCCGTGCGTTTCCGTCCTTCCTACTTCCCGTTCACCGAGCCATCGGCCGAAGTCGACATGGAATGCGTGATGTGCAGCGGTAAAGGCTGCCGCGTCTGCAAGCAGACCGGCTGGCTGGAAGTGATGGGCTGCGGCATGGTTCATCCGAACGTGCTGCGCATGTCCGGGATCGACCCGGAAGAGTTTTCGGGCTTCGCCTTCGGCATGGGCGTCGAGCGTCTGGCCATGCTGCGTTACGGCGTGAACGACTTGCGTCTGTTCTTCGACAACGACTTGCGGTTCCTCGCGCAATTTCGCTAGTCGTAACGAATTCTTAGGAGAGCAGGATGAAATTCAGTGAACAATGGCTGCGTGGCTGGGTAAGCCCGCAGGTAAGTCGCGACGAGCTGGTTGCCCGTCTGTCGATGGCCGGTCTTGAGGTCGATAGCGTAACGCCGGCCGCCGGCGAATTCACCGGCGTGATCGTCGGCGAGGTGCTGAGCACCGAGCAGCACCCGGACGCCGACAAGCTGCGCGTTTGCCAGGTCAGCAATGGCTCGGAGACCTTCCAGGTGGTTTGTGGCGCACCAAACGTGCGCCCGGGCCTGAAGATCCCGTTCGCCACCCTCGGTGCCGAACTGCCGGGCGACTTCAAGATCAAGAAAGCCAAGCTGCGTGGCGTCGAGTCCAACGGCATGCTGTGCTCGCAAGCCGAGCTGCAAGTGGGCGAAGGCAACGATGGCCTGATGGAATTGCCGGCTGATGCGCCGGTAGGCCTGGACATTCGTGAATACCTGAACCTGGACGACGCCAGCATCGAAGTCGACCTGACGCCGAATCGTGGTGACTGCCTGTCCCTGGCCGGCCTGGCCCGTGAAGTTGGCGCGCTGTATGCCGCACCGGTCACTCGTCCAGTGATTGCTGCCGTTCCCGCCGTGCACGATGAGGTGCGTTCGGTCGAAGTGCTGGCGCCTGCCGCCTGTCCGCGGTACCTGGGTCGCGTGATCCGTAACGTCGACCTGTCCAAACCTACACCGCTGTGGATGGTCGAGCGCCTGCGTCGCGCCGACGTGCGTAGCATCGATGCTGCCGTCGACATCACCAACTACGTGATGCTGGAGCTGGGTCAACCGCTGCACGCTTTCGATCTCGCCGAAATCAATGGCGGCATCCGCGTGCGCATGGCCGAAGAGGGCGAGAAGCTGGTGCTGCTCGACGGTCAGGAAGTCAGCCTGCGTAGCGATACGCTGGTGATCGCCGACCACACCCGTGCCCTGGCAATCGCCGGCGTCATGGGTGGCGAGCACAGCGGCGTCAACACCGCGACCACCCGCGATATCTTCCTGGAAAGCGCGTTCTTCGATCAGATCGCCGTCGCTGGCAAGGCCCGTTCCTATGGCCTGCACACCGACGCATCGCACCGCTACGAGCGCGGTGTGGACTGGCAACTGGCCCGTGAAGCCATGGAGCGCGCCACTGGCCTGCTGCTGGAAATCACCGGTGGCGAAGCCGGCCCGATCATCGAGACCGTCAGCGAACAGCACCTGCCGAAGATCGCCCCGGTCACCTTGCGTGCCCAGCGCATCACCCAGATGCTGGGCATGGAAATGGATTCGGCCGAAGTCGAGCGTCTGCTCAACGCCTTGGGCCTGACCGTTTCTGCCGATGGGGCAGGGCAGTGGCGCGTAGAAGTGCCAAGCCATCGCTTCGATATCAGCCTGGAAGTCGACCTGATCGAAGAGCTGGCTCGCCTGTACGGCTACAACCGCCTGCCGGTTCGTTACCCGCAAGCACGCCTGGCGCCGCAAGCCAAGGCAGAGGCCCGTAGCGAGCTGCCTGAACTGCGTCGCCTGCTGGTCGCCCGTGGTTACCAGGAAGCGATCACCTACAGCTTCATCGATCCGAAACAGTTCGAGCTGTTCAATCCAGGCGTCGAGCCGTTGTTGCTGGCCAACCCGATCTCGAACGACATGGCCGCCATGCGCTCGTCCCTGTGGCCAGGCCTGGTCAAGGCGCTTTCGCACAACCTGAACCGTCAGCAAGATCGCGTTCGTCTGTTCGAAAGCGGCCTGCGTTTCGTCGGTCAGCTAGAAGGCCTGAAACAAGAACCGATGCTGGCTGGTGTCGTCTGCGGCAGCCGTCTGCCGGAAGGCTGGGCGCAGGGTCGCGATACCGTCGACTTCTTCGACGTCAAGGCGGACGTGGAAGCGGTGCTGGGCTTTGCCGGTGCTCTGGATGCCTTCAGTTTCGTGCCGGGCAAACACCCCGCGTTGCACCCGGGTCAAACCGCGCGCATCGAGCGTGAAGGTCGTCTGGTCGGTTTCGTTGGCGCCATCCACCCAGAACTGTCGAAAACCCTGGGCCTGGATCGTCCAGTCTTCGTTTTCGAGCTGGTCCTGGCGGAAGTGGCCTCGGGTAAAATGCCTAAATTCCATGAGTTGTCGCGCTTTCCTGAAGTGCGTCGTGACCTTGCACTGATTGCGCACAAAGACGTTGCCGCCTCGGCGGTACTGGACGTAATCCGTGAAAATGCAGGCGAATGGCTGACAGACCTCAGGCTATTTGACGTGTATCAGGGTAAAGGCATTGATCCTGATAGAAAAAGCCTTGCAGTTGGCTTGACCTGGCAGCATCCATCGCGCACTCTTAATGACGATGAGGTGAATTCCACGACGCAAAACATCCTCACCTCGCTCGAACAAAGGTTGGACGCCACGTTAAGGAAGTGACGTATGGGGGCTTTGACGAAAGCTGAGATGGCGGAACGTCTGTATGAAGAACTGGGCCTGAACAAGCGGGAAGCCAAGGAATTGGTCGAACTGTTTTTCGAGGAAATCAGGCACGCTCTTGAAGACAACGAGCAGGTCAAATTGTCCGGTTTCGGCAATTTCGACCTCCGGGACAAACGCCAGCGGCCTGGCCGCAACCCGAAAACGGGTGATTTTATCCCGATCACGGCTCGCCGTGTGGTCACCTTTCGTCCAGGGCAGAAGTTGAAGGCCCGAGTTGAGGCTTATGCTGGAACCAAGTCATAACGACGAGCTTCCCGTCATACCAGGCAAACGCTACTTCACCATTGGTGAAGTCAGCGAGCTGTGTGCGGTAAAACCACACGTGCTGCGCTACTGGGAGCAGGAGTTTCCTCAACTCAACCCCGTCAAACGCCGCGGAAACCGCCGGTATTATCAGCGCCAGGACGTGCTGATGATCCGGCAGATCCGCGCGCTGCTGTACGATCAGGGTTTCACCATCGGCGGCGCACGCCTGCGCCTGTCCGGCGATGAAGCCAAAGACGACACCACCCAGTACAAGCAGATGATCCGGCAGATGATTGCCGAGCTCGAAGATGTGCTGGTTGTGCTCAAGAAATAAATTCCTGCATTTAAATACTTCCAGTTTTCAAAAGCTTGCGATATATTCTTGAGCGTCCCTCGAGATGAGGAACAAGTAACACGCCTAGTCGGGGCGTAGCGCAGTCCGGTAGCGCACTAGCATGGGGTGCTAGGGGTCGAGTGTTCGAATCACTCCGTCCCGACCATTATTCCTGAGTAAAATCAGACACTTAAGCCGATCAGCTAGATCGGCTTTTTTGTGTCTGCGCAAAACCCGCGCAAAACTGGCGCAAAACTACCCTGTAATTTCGCTGATATTCAGGTCCGGAATTACCTCGGACCAGATGACTTCCTCGTGGTCGCGCTGGTAGTTTTTGGTCATGCCCTCGCTCGCATGGCCTGCAATTTTCTGCCCGTCCTTTCCGGCTTTCTTGTATAGGTGCAGCGACAGCGCCCGCACTTCGTGGAAGCCCGGCATCTCTTCCTCTTTCCACCCCTTGTAGCATTCCGCTGCCTCCCTTGCTTCCTTGAACGCTCGCGTCAAATACCGTTCCTCAACCTTCGTCCAGTGGTCCTTGGTCTGCGCTTGTTTCTGTTTCAGGCGATCGGGCTTCCGGTGTACCAGATAAGGTGACGCGGTGTCGTCACGGCAGCGGCTGATCACTGCTTGCAACTCGGGAGTCACTCGAAAGCGGATCCAAGCTGCATCACTGGCCTTCGCCGTCTTCTTCTGGACCAGGTAGAGAAACCCTTCGCGTACGCCATCAAAGCGCATGTCGAGGATGTCGGTGCGGCGCTGGGCGGTAATCACGGCCAGTTCAATCGCGTTCTGAAGCCAGGCTGGCGCTTTCTCCCTGATGGCTTTCAAGCCCTCCACGGTGTGGCGCTTGCGCTGTTTCTTCTCGATGCGATTGATGGTGCTGGCGGCCGGGTTGTCCGGGCACAGGCCCTTGGCTGCCGCATGGTTGAATATGTCGATCAGCAGAGCCCGGCACTGGTTGGCCGTGCGCGGGGTGAGGGCGTCCAGCATTTCCGCGATCATACGGATTGTGATCTGATCTACGGCCTTGCCCTCGAAATGCTTGCGAAAGCGTCGGAAGTGCACGGCGTACAAACCCAAAGTGCCCTTGGCCAACTCACGAGGTGGCAGGACGTCGCGCTCGTATGTGTCGAGGAAGCCGGCGAACGTTTCTGACGCGCTGTTCAGCACTGCGCCGACCAGGTCAGCGCCACGCATGAATTCCAAGTTCAACTGCTTCGCCGCGTCGATCGCTTTGATGCGGTCGGTCCCGAACTGGAACCACTTCCCGTCGGTAGGCCGGCGGTAGCGATAGGTCGAGCGCCGCGCATCGAAGTAAAGGTTCTGCGGGAGGTTCTTGTTCGCAGTATTGCGCGGCCGAGGGACTCATGCTGCTCCTTTCAATACCATCGCCACGAGGTCATTGCCGTTCGACCGGTTGAACGCGGTCCAGTCAACGTACCAGAGTTTCCCGATCTGCTCGCCGGGCACAATGCCGTTGCGGATATGGTTGCGAATTGCCTGGGGGCATTGCGGGGTTCCGTTTTCGCCCCAGCGCCGGCGCTGAAACTCACTGATCTTGATCAGTTCTTTTTTCATTGAGTGCTCCATGCCGCGCGTGGCGGCAGAAGGTGGTGATGGGTGTTATTCGTCGTCATCCAGATCGAGTTCGTCATCGCCGTCGTGGCTGACGCTGATCGGGAGTTTGCCCAGTCGTTCGAGGGCAAGTACGAGTCCGATGCGCAAACCCTTCGCCATGTCTTTCGTGAGAACAATCTCGACAGGGTTATCAATGCCGAGCTGCAGCGTCACGCCTTCCTTTGCGTTGTCGCTGACCAGCTGCAACTGGTCGGCCTGTCGCTTGTGCCATGCAAGCAACGACTCGATTATCTCGCCGACGTCCTGCGGGGCGTTCACCGATCCCTCGAGCGCGCCGGTGACCATCTTTTGCAGTGCCGCCTTTTCCTCTTCGGCGCGCTCGAGCTGATCCTCAGCGGCGAACGGTCCGCCGACCATTGACCAACTGCTGGCGAACACTTGGGCTTGTTCCATGATGGCTTTAACAGTTTTCTCAGACATGCGAATTCCTCGCCCGCCGTTCACGGGCAGACTTTGTGGTTTAATGAGATTTGTTCTTAAAGGAGTTGTTGCTATGGAAAAGGCGTTTCGAAATCCGTTGTTCTTGACCGGGTTGCCGCTAGCGATCTGTGGTGTTGCGATCACTGCACCTGGTCTTTGGATTCCAGGGCTGGTGCTGATGGTCGCCGGTTGGGCAAAGGGAAATAAGCGAGCCTGACTTATTCACCGCGGCCCTTGTAGCAGTACACGTAGGCGAACCAGGCGAGGGCGATCATGACTTCCTGCTCCGGCTCACATCTTCAACGGTGACGATGTGCGGAGCGATGTCCTTGATCGTGAAGAATTCAGGCTGGCAGTGTTTGCGCGCCCACGCCTTGAGCGGCCGCATGGCGCGTTCCAATTCCAGCTTTGCGTCAGAATCCAGTGTTGGGTAGTTGTCGGCCCATTCACCAGCGTCGCTGTCATAGGCCCGCTCGCTCATGTGCTCAAGCAAATCGTCTTGGTCAGGCAAGAAGGTTGCAGGGTCGTCCTTGCACTCAGTGTCGCGATATACCGTGCCGCCCTCGTACAGGCCGGCCCTGTAACTTGCCGTGTGCCCGTCACCATCGCTGTCGTGGCCGTAGTTGTCCTTCAGAAGATCTTCAAGGCTGTCATAATCCCAAGACCCGTTGTCGCCTGTGAGCGACCACTTCTCACCGGTTTTTGGTGCCTCATATTCCGGTATCGAATTCGCCGCAGCGATCGGCAGTGCCAACCTGAACTGCTTGAGGTAGTCGCCCGGCGTTGAGCCCCAGCGATTGACCAGGCACTCATCATCGATCGGCGCGCCTTCGTCATCTGGTTCGTCCGATGGTTCACCGGGCACCATGAAGAACTCGCGTTCCACATCGTGCAGCAGATCGGCGAAACGCTTCGTGTTTTCGATGTTGACCAGTAGGGTCGACAGTACATGGTTGGAACTGAGACCGAACACGTTATAGATGCTGGCCAACTCGGGCTTATGCTTGGGCATGACTTCGTCCTTGCCGCTATAGCGGCTGATCGAATGGGAGAGGGAGGCTATAGAAAAGCTACGAAGGGTTCTAAGGTTTCAGGGTATTTTCAGCGTGACATGGATCTTGCAGATGCCTAAAATGGTGGCACTTCGACAGTACTATCAATAGAGTTTTGGAATAATGATAAGCAGGATGCGTAATTTTATTAACCGAATTAAAATAGCGAGCTCTATTCAATTTTAAACGGCGAAGATTGGCCACGTGTCACTAGGGAAGAATCTCGTCAATTACGATTTGGAAAAGCAGACAAAAGAGGCGAAGACGGTTCGCATTCTGGCATGGAATGAGAGCGTTTCTGGATATCTTTAAGTCTGATGATGCAAGCGTTTTTGATTTTCTTTTACAGGATTTTTCAGAGGGAAATCCAATAATAGAAAGTCAACGAAGTGTTGGAGAAACTAGGAACTGATGGTGAGCAAAATTAGGTTTGATGTTGAGGCTGTATTCTGCATCTCTCTCGAGGCTAGAGTGGATAGGCGAGAAATTTTTAATAATACAGTAGGTTCGCTGATTGCAAATCCCATCAGTTTTCATATAGCCCGCAAGAATGAAGATCCTGTCAAAGGATGCTTTGAATCGCACCAGGCTATTGCGCGGGCTGCCTTAAAAAACGGCCTTAATAGCGTGTTGATTTTTGAAGATGATGTGAAGCCATATGAGTTTAGCCGCACACCTGTTCGTTGGATTAATCGGTTCATTCGAAAAAATCAGTTTCAGGCTCTGCATCTGGGCTACAGCATGGGTAAAACTTGGTTGACGTGGTTTCCCTTTATAGCCCGCGGAAGAGTCGTAGCGCTTCACGCCTATATTCTCTCTCGGCAAGGTTGTCAGGTATTAGCCGACATTTCTTACGATGGCACACCGGTAGATGTCGTGTTCAAGAAGAAAATTAAGCAGCACTGCGTATTTCCAATGCTCTTCCGTCAGCATGCGGCTTCTGAAACCAGCAGCGATATAGAAGCGGTGGTAAAAAATGAGGATGACTGGTGGCAGAAGAATTGGGAAAAGCATCGTATTTCGCCAATTAAAAATTTTTGGCGAACCCTGTTTCGACTGAATTTCTAGCCCCATATTATCCTAGTCTGGGTTGTTTCGGGTGTGCCACTCGACCGCCTCGGGCCGGTAATTAGCGGCCCAGATTTCGTCAATATCAGCATTGCGGGCACCGGTAGCGCATCCGCCGAGACCGGCGAACTAATCGATTGCTGTGGGCATGGGGCGTCCTATGCCGGGGCATACCCGGGCGGTGAAGGGTGGGAATGGATCAGCTACAGTTGATATGTCATCCACAAGGAGTCAGGTATGAGCATTACTGTCTGTGTTGTATGTCGCGAGAGTGCCGAGAAAACCTTTCCGGTAGGCAGTTTTGATGAGTTTAAATGTCCGAACTGCGGCTACTACTCAGTTCAATCGGCAGTTGATTGAGGAAATGGCGGCAGCAAAGCAAATCTTTTACACTGAGCGTACCCAGCAATACTTGAAGAACCAGCTTCGGTCAGACCAGGTGCCAGCGATAACGCGTATCGAGGCTACGAAGCATGAGTTGATTTCGGGGAACTTGCGCAATAGGTGAGGTTGAGTTACGCAGCCAGTCGCTGATACAGCTCAATGATGTCGGCGGCGTTGGCTGCGACCAGCGCCTCAGCCTCATCCGGGCAGATACTGTTGCCGATCAACCGGACCTGGTCCGTCTTGTTGATATCGCGCCATTCTTCGGCGCCGGTAACCGGGTCGACGAACAGCCCGCGATCGATGATGTAATCCTTGTCGAACCCCTGGGCGGCTTTCAGCTCTGGCGGCTGCAGCATGCGCAGGGTGATATCCACCAGCACATAGCCGCCGACCATGACCAGGTCCGCCGGATCTTTGAAGTGTTCCGGCAGATGTTCATGCATGAAGGCTGCGCAGCGGCGTGCACCTTCCAGCTGCTCAGGGGTCAGGGTGTCCGGTACCTGCACGACCTCAACCAGCGCGACTCGATCTTTCGTCGGCAGGGTGTGCATCGGCTCGGTGAGCGAGATGCCGTCCTTCTCGTTGCCGTAGTACTTCACCAGATAGGCGTTCACCAGTCGCTGGTTGGCACCTGATTGGCAGATGGTAGAGATTGGGTCGTAGGCCGAACGGCCGTCGCCTTTGTAATACCCGCCATTCGCCTGTTCAAAGAAAGCAGCAACGACACCGTGGCGGGCGGCGCCGGCTAGCACGGTCTGTGTTGGTTCGTCCGGCGAGCTGCCGACGGCGTTTTGCCCGAAGGCGGTCATGTGCGCGGCAACCATCGCGAAGTGGCCGCCTTTGACTTGGGCGACCTGCGTGCGCAGCAGCTCTTGCGCGTCGAAGTTCCGTTGAGATGAGCCATTGGTGCACTCGGTGAGGAACGGCGCCGCTACCGGCTGCACCAATGCGTGATGCGTGATGCGTGATGCGTGATGCGTGCCGCCGGCGCTGATGGTTGATAACGCCTCGTCGACACCGTGGGTGCTGGTGTGTGCCTCCGATGTTCCGCGCATCGGCACAATGAAGGGCTTCGCGCTGGTCAGCACATGTCGCCAGCAGCCCTTGGCCACGCGGCGCATGGTGTTCAAGGCCATCGGCTTCTCACGGAAGATCGTGCGGCCGAGGTTGCTCCAGTCGATGCACTCAGCAGCGGTGCGCCATGGCTGCTGCTTCGCCGTCGGCAATTTATGGCGCTTCGGTGCCGGCCAGACAATCGGCTTTCCGTCGCTGCGCGCCACCAGGTACAGGCGCTTGCGGATGGTCGGCGTGCCGGCGTTGGCCGCGACGCGCTCGCGCCATTCGACGTTGTAGTCGAGCCCGCGCACCAGGCTTTCCGCCGGCACATATTCGCCGATCGATTGCAGGATCTCTGGCATGTCCGGGTGATCGGCGGCAAGACCGGTGCTGAGCGCGGCGATGAATGCCTTGAAGGTCCTGCCACGCTCGGCCTTGATTGGCTGGCCGTCTTCGTCGATCGGGCCCCAGTCGCAGAACTCTTCGACGTTCTCCAGGAACATCAGGCGCGGCCGGGTGGCGTGCGCCCAGCGAACCACCACCCAGGCGAGCCCGCGAACCCCGCGGTCACGCGGCGCGCCGCCCTTGGCTTTGCTGTGATGCCGGCAATCCGGCGAGGCCCAGAGAATGCCAACCGGCTGTGGGCGTCGTCCATGGTGAAGTACACCGATTCAGGTCACCGGCTGGGGCAATTATCAGGCATGCGGCTCAGCCCTGAGCCTGGACTTGCTGACAAAGCCTGAACTGCTCGAGCAGCCGGCATATGCGGCACTGTCTGCCGCCTGGTTCTGGTCGAGCAACGGCCTGAATGAATTGGCGGACGCTGGCCAGTTCGAGGCAATCACTCGACGCATCAATGGCGGGATCAATGGGCAGCCAGAGCGACTGAAGTTGTGGGCTAAAGCATCGGCGGTGCTGTCGGCCGGTGCGCATGCCGATATCCTGTAGCCGATCGCTCAAACAAAGGTGGTGGAATGGAAGGTGTAGAGCTGAGCCCAAAAATCGAGCGTGAAGCCGACAAGCTTCTTGCTCAGATCGCCCGGGCGGATTCAATGATTGTTGCGGCGAAAGCGGGCGCACGCTCTGAGGGGTTTTTTCTTGGCTTGGAGTCGGCCCGCACGTTGAAAAACGCAACCGTTGAATGGACCTAGGCTCAATCTAAGTCCAAGATGCCGTTTAGAAAAATACGCCTGCGTTCTTTGCGACCGATTTTCGCGTGTTTGCCGGCTTGGAAAAACGTTTTGAATTTTTCTGGATTTACGTGTTCGTACTGATCTAACGCCGTTGTCACCAATTCATCGTATCGGGCTTCAGTGATAAATCGGTAAATTTCACGGTGGTAGAAAAAACCGAACTGGAAACCCAATGTTTCGCTCGAATATTGAGGGGCGCTGTGAAAACAGTTTTCTAAGTCGATCGCTTTCGCAGGCCGGTTGCCTTGTTCTTCGAACATTAAATTGGCGACCCAAAGGTCCATATGAGTGATGCGCCTCACATGGAGGGATCGCAGAGCCGCAAAGGATTTTTTGATCAGTGTTTCTACCCGCGCAGGGTTTCGCTCAAGCCATTGCAGGCCATCGATATGCTGATCGAGCAATCGAGTGATGATGAAAAACTCTTGAGTGATGCCCAAGCGAGACTTTTTATAGCCGTATCCAATAGTTGCAGGGACATCCGCACCGCGTTTTTTTGCCTCAATCGTGTTCAGCAGTTCTTCAACTGGCCAGTCAAACCTTCCATCACGCATAGGCTTACCTAGCGTTACTCGAATTTTGGCTTTGATGCTGTCAAGCGTCTGGATTTTAGCGAACAGAGATGATTCGCCTCCAACTACAGGGGTGCTGACTCTTCTAATTTTCGTAAGGCGTCGATTATCGATGAGCTCGAACAGTGCTTGGGATATGTTCGGAGAGGGGGCGTGATTCAGATGTAGCGTTGATTGCCCGTTCTGGATAGTACAGGGAAAATCACGTTGAAGCTGATCTGTGGTGACGGGCACTGCTAAGTCCATTTTTCATAATTTATTCATGAAAATTTTATACGGATATCACAAAAAATTCACATTTTTCTGCCGGCATATGGCCACTATTCTCAGTCGCTTTTTTTGAGAGCAGCAAAAAGTGGCGCAGGGGGGGGGGGGGCAGGGGCGACAGGACGCCTAGGGGGAGGGAAGCTTGCCCCCATCCCTTAATGCCTGGTGATCGTAGCGGCAAGACTATCAGCTGGCTTGGGTGGTTCACTAATGCGAAAGGTGGACTGTGTCGAGTCGACAGGACGCCGGAGGGGTCAATTCTTGGGAGCCTTCTGGCGATTTTTTACGCCTGGATATGCCAACCACCCAGCAGCAGCTGCAGATCCTCCCGAACGCCGGCAAAAAAGTCGGCGTTTTTGCGTGTGCAAGCCAGAGGCTCACCACGAGGGCGTCACTCGAAGCGTGCCTTCGGAATATCTCCGAGTTTGTTCTGCAGATAGATCGTGTATGGCAGCACGACCGTGTCGGACACGCCAGATAGGGCCAAATCGAAAAGTATTAACGACGCCGCAGGGTGGCCATCAAAGCCGACAGAATGACGGGGCTCTGCATCCAACGTGCAGTAATTCAGCGCGGCGCCACTATAAATTCGTGGAATTGAGTCGCAATGTGAGTGCCATCGGGCGAGCTTGTTGCTCGCGACCATGTCATCTCTGAAAACAGTGTTGATCGTCCCGCAACCTGTCAACAAGGTCGAAACTATTAGAATACTCCCGAATTTCATTTTTTGGCGTCCGTGCTCGAGCTGATCGTGATGTTTTGGGAAACACTGAGACATTCTGTCCGATCCCCGAAGGATTGACCACATCCTGCACCGAGCAGGCGAATTGATCCATGCCTCCTCACTGGCTCAATCTATAAAAAACTACGTGCCGGCCATTTGCTAGCTTTTTTCGCCAGGATGACTGCAACCGATAACAACCGCGACATTCTCGTCCGAACGCGATGGGGTGAGGCGCGCGGTTGCCGCGCTCTGCTTGTGTAGAAAATCACTCCGGTGTCATCAGCACCGCGAGTGTCAGCTTGATGGATTCCTCATTTTTATCGATGGTGTCCAAGGCGCCGCGGACGTTATCGGCGACGTTCGCCGCACCGTGCTGCTCGACCCAGTTCGAGAGCTCCAGGATGGCGGCTTCCAGGGCGAGCTGGTTTTCGTTGATCTTGAAGAGCAGGGAAGGAAGTAGATCAGAATTGGGCATCGTGAATTCTCCATAGAGATTTCAGCGTAGCACCGGAGGGAGGTTGTGTTCGGTCAGGGGATGCCGGATGACTTAGCTGTCTGAAACGGTATGCAATTATGGATGCACCATCAGGATGGTAACGGCGATCCAAGTCACTCCAGTGATGAACAGAACTGCCAAGACAAGCGGGTGATCAAGCATTTCGATCTCCATATCATCAGTCGACCTGCGGATTTCCTTTGCTCAGCGTAGCACCAGACAGAAAAAGCGAAGCCCCGAAGGTTCGCGACTTCGAGGCTTCTATTTCGCCACCATCCCTTAATGATTGGCGAACGTGGCGGCGAGATTACCAGCGATGTGCCAGCAATTCACTACTGCCATAGGGGGATTGTGTTCGGTCGGCAGGGCGCCGGGAGGTGCCAAAAAGGCGTGCGTGACTTTTGCGTGACTTTCTCACGCACTTGTAAGCTCTTATGGGCATTCGATTGCAGCGAGCGCCAGTAAAAACGGCCATTACAAAGGGGCTTGCATGAGTCCTGCGTGCATGGGGTGCTAGGGGTCGAGTGTTCGAATCACTCCGTCCCGACCATATTTTTCAATGATTTAGCCCAACTTTCGCGAGTTGGGCTTTTTCATGTGCGTGACTTTTGCGTGACTTCTCGATTTTTCACGCCTGCTTCCTCTTCAAGATTGTCAGGACCGGTCCACGCGAATCGGTTGCTGATACCATGTTCGCAGCTTCAATCAGGTGCCCGAGCTCTGCGCCCGAGTAGTGACTGGTGATGCTGCCGTTCTTGTGGCCCAGAAGCGCCTTCCGGTCTTCCTCGGTGACGCCTGCTGCGCGTAGCCGACGGCCAAACGTGTGTTTGAGGTCGTGGATCCTTATGGATGCATAACCTGGGTGAGCGGGGCGAAGGTTTTCCTCCTGCCAGAGTTTCGCCGCTCTCACCCGCGCCTTCTTCCAGTGTGAGTTCACGCCGTTTTTGGCCCTTTTTCGCGCTGCCTTTGGCACCAATCCTGTTTGATATTTCTCTTCCTTTCTCAGCTTTTTCGCATGTCAGATGGTCTTGCCTAACGCCTTGTTTCCGGGCAATTAGGGCGTTTTCCCTCACCCACTCCGCGACGCTAAACCCTGGAAGCTCAGTTCCGATTCTTCGTTCTTAAAGGTCACCATCCCAAATCAGCGAAACCGGCTGTACATCACGCGGGCCGTGCCTTTGAAGACAAACGGAAGCAGCGAAAGCCGGACTTCCGATTGTGCGCTAGGGAAACGGAATAGAGCGCGGGTAGGGCGCATCTATTCGAATTGATTGCTGACGGGCTGTGGGCCTTGTGAAGCCTCGTTGATTACAAAGCCCAGGGGGGCCGATTTGGAATCAAACCATCGCGTCCGAGAGCCTGCCTCATACCTCAAAAATCGACGTTTTTGGGCCCAAACCGCAGTGCCAAACAGACCGCAAATTCACCCGATTTCTTGCTGTTTTGGTGACAAATCATTTTGCAGGTAGTTGGCACCGATTGAGTGCCGCTGAACCCTCGAAAGATCCGTCGGCCGCGGCTTCTAGCGGTCAGCTCGGAATCTCTTGCAAGGTCCTGGTCGGTGCCAAATCCGCTGCTAACTCACACACCATATGGGGTTACACCCTAGATTGTTGGCTTTCTCGGGGAGTTAGTTACCTCCACGGCACAGTTTTAGCCCTAGGAGAGGTGCAATTGCAGAGTGTTGACGTGTGCATTGATATGCACATATAGTCAGTTGCATGACCAATCGAATCCTTAACCGATCCCGCGCAATTGACGCTGCAATCGAGTCTCTCGATGGCGCTTTCTTCAAGGCGCTTTGCGAGCCTTCGCGTGTAGCTGTGCTCAAGCGCGTGATGCAACTGGGGCGCGCCGACATCGGAGAGATTGCGGAAGCACTGCCCCAGGAACGCTCAGTTGTTTCCCGACATCTGCAAGTGCTGTTAGAGGCAGGTATCGTCCGCGGTACCAAGGTCAGCAGGCAGATGTTCTACGAGGTGGATGGTCCGGCAGTGGTGACACGCCTCGAAGCCATTCTTCAGCATATGAAAAGCCTCGCCCCATTCTGCTGCCCAAGTACGTCCGGCTAGTTTTTTTTGCTCTGTAGTGTGCATGAGTGTGCATATATGAATGTGATAAATGAAATCTTGGATGTCATTGTGATCGGTGCAGGCCAGGCAGGATTAGCTTGCGGTTGGCACTTACAGCAGCAAAACCTTAGGTTCCTGATTTTGGATGCTGAGCGGTCGCCGGGAGGGAATTGGCGCAATTACTACGACAGTCTGAAGCTTTTTTCTCCAGCTGCTTACTCGTCATTGCCAGGCATGCGCTTCCCGGCAGAACCTGATCATTACCCGCTTCGAGATGATGTCGTACGCTACCTGGAAGACTATGCAAAGGCATTCAGATTGCCAGTTCGTCCGTACACCCGCGTGCAGCATGTACGAAGAGAGCGCGGGCTGTTTCAGCTTCAAACGGACGATGGAGAAGTTTTCTGCTCCAAGGCGCTGGTCGTGTGTACGGGGGGATTCAATCAGCCGTTCATTCCAGATATTCAAGGGCTTCAGGGCTTTCTCGGGCGCAGTTTGCACAGTGCGGAATATCGAAATGCCGATGGTTTTGGTGATCAACGGGTGGTTGTGGTCGGTGCTGCAAACTCGGCTGTACAAATTGCGTATGAACTGGCCCATATGAGTAAAGTCGTGCTGGCAAGCAGGGAGCCAATTCGGTTTTTTCCGCAAAAGATACTGGGCCTGGATTTTCATGCGTGGCTGAAATGGTCGGGGCTGGAAAAGACCCGTTGGTTAAGCGACCAAAGTACGCCGGTGCTTGATGAGGGGATCTATCGTCGAGCCCTCAAGCAAAGGTTTTTCGAGCGTAAGCCGATGTTCGAGGCGATAACCCCAACCGGCGTGATCTGGGCTGATGGGCAGCACACTGAAGTCGATAGCCTGGTGTTTGCTACCGGATTTCGCCCGAATCTGGAATTTTTGAGCGGGTTGAAATGCCCAGGCAATGAATATTGGGCTCATCGTAACGGGCGGGCCGAGCACCTGCCTGGGCTGTATTTTGTCGGTCTGCCGAAGCAACGGAACTTTGCTTCAGCGACACTCAGAGGTGTCGGCCAGGATGCCTCTTACATCATGCCCAGCTTGATGCGATTTGTTCGCGATGTGCCTGTTTAGAAGTCAACTTGGCGGTTGACGTATCTCAACCGCAACAACATTTACTCGCTGCGTCGAGTCGTTGGAAGGCGCCAGCTGGCGATGATGCGGATTCTACGACACTTGGACACTCAGCCCACGATCATTTGGACACTCGTTCCATGCTCACTTGGACACCTGATCCACGTCCACTTGGACAGG
>NZ_JBIUYA010000062.1:0-14881 GCF_044744285.1 Pseudomonas sp. NPDC087336
GGACTGGGTTCTGGACCAGATCTTCGACCTGTTCGACAACCTGGGTGCCACCGAAGAACAGCTGGACTTCAAAGTTGTCTACGCCTCGGCCCTGAACGGTATTGCCGGTCTGGACCACAACGAAATGGCTGATGACATGACCCCGCTGTACCAGTCGATCGTCGACAACGTACCGGCGCCGGCTGTTGACCGTGACGGTCCGTTCCAGATGCAGATCTCCGCACTGGACTACAACAGCTTCCTGGGTGTTATCGGCGTTGGCCGTATTGCCCGTGGTCGCGTCAAGCCGAACACCCCGGTTGTGGCTATCAGCGCCGACGGCAAGAAGCGCAACGGTCGTATCCTGAAGCTGATGGGTCACCACGGTCTGCACCGTGTAGACGTTGAAGAAGCTGCAGCAGGCGACATCGTGTGCATCAGCGGTATGGACGAGCTGTTCATCTCCGACACCCTGTGCCAGCAGGACACCCCGGAGGCGATGAAGCCGCTGACCGTTGACGAGCCAACCGTTTCCATGACCTTCCAGGTAAACGACTCGCCATTCTGCGGTAAAGAAGGCAAGTTTGTGACTTCCCGTAACATCAAGGAACGTCTGGACAAAGAGCTGCTGTACAACGTTGCTCTGCGCGTTGAAGAAGGCGACTCGGCTGACAAGTTCAAGGTTTCCGGCCGTGGTGAGCTGCACCTTTCGGTACTGATCGAAACCATGCGTCGCGAAGGCTTCGAAATGGCTGTAGGCCGTCCGGAAGTGATCATCCGTCTGGTTGACGGCGTGAAGCACGAACCGTACGAAAACGTGACCATCGACCTGCCGGAAGAATCCCAAGGCAAGGTGATGGAAGAGATGGGCCTGCGTAAGGGCGACCTGACCAACATGGTGCCGGATGGCAAGGGCCGAGTACGTCTGGAATACAACATCCCTGCTCGTGGTCTGATCGGTTTCCGTAACCAGTTCCTGACCCTGACCAACGGTGCTGGCATCCTGACCTCGATCTTCGACCGTTACGACGTGATGAAGTCCGGCGACATGTCCGGCCGTCAGAACGGCGTTCTGGTTTCGGTAGAAACCGGCAAGGCGCTGACCTACTCCCTGGAAACCCTGCAGGCGCGTGGCAAGCTGTTCGTTGAACACGGTCAGGAAATCTACAACGGTCAGATCGTTGGTCTGAACAGCCGTGACAACGACCTGGGCGTCAACCCTACCAAGGGCAAGAAGCTCGACAACATGCGTGCTTCGGGTAAAGACGAAACCATCGCCCTGGTTCCACCTGTTCGCTTCACCCTGGAACAGGCTCTGGAATTCATCCAGGACGACGAGCTGTGTGAAGTGACGCCTAAATCCATCCGTCTTCGCAAGAAGATCCTGGACGAAAGCGAGCGTACCCGCGCTGCCAAGAAAGCCAAGGCATAAGATTTAGCCCAGGCGTAACAAAAACGCCCCCGGTCGAAAGGCCGGGGGCGTTTTTGTTTGTCTGGGATTTGTGTGGTGTTTGTACTGACCCCATCGCGAGCAAGCTCGCTCCCACAGTGATTTTTGCCGTACACAACTTTTATGTACGACTCAAAACCCTGTGGGAGCGAGCTTGCTCGCGATGAGGCCAGTACAAGCGCCGCAAATTTCGGGGGTGTCAGAACCGCTCGATACTCCCACAGTGATTTTTGCCGTACACAACTTTTATGTACGACTCAAAACCCTGTGGGAGCAAGCTTGCTCGCGATGAGGCCAGTACAAGCGCCGCAAATTTCGGGGGTGTCAGAACCGCTCGATACTCCCACAGTGATTTTTGCCGTACACAACTTTTAGTACGACTCAAAACCCTGTGGGAGCGAGCTTGCTCGCGATGAGGCCAGTACAAGCGCCGCAAATTTCGGGGGTGTCAGAACCGCTCGATACTGCGCGAATTGGTCTCGCGCACCACTTCCTTCGGCTTGTACGCGCAATACCCCGGCCGTGGGCCGATTTTCGGGTGGTTGCGGCACGTATCCGGGCGCTTTTCATAAATAGTGCACAGACGGCTCTTACGATCCAGGTACAGGCAATCGTTGTTGCTCATGCGCTGGAGGGTGAAGATCTCGGATTTCTGGTTGTAGCGCTCGACGATCCCTTCTTTCTGCAGGCGCTTGGCGATGTTCTTTGGCGGGTCGCCGCGTTCGAACTCGTCGACGATGCCGATGCGGATCAGGTCCTTGATCTTGACCTCGACCGGCAGGGTGCAACAGCTCGATAGGCAGGAGCCGCACATTGGGGCAGAGTACTTGGCCCAGGTATCGAGTCGGTCGATCTCCGCGGCGGCGATCAGGTTGGGCTTCATCATCGGTTGTTACCAGCGTGTGCATCAGGGCGCGCGATCATACCGGGACTGGTGGATTTTTGAACAACCTTTCGCCAGTTTTTTTCACGGACAGCCAGCAGCACCACTAATCCGGCACGGCCCCTGCATTGATTCAGGTACATGACAATGCAATGCCGGCTTGACGCGCATTAACAGGAAAAACTGCCGAACCAGAGGCTATACCGTCTGTCAGACCGTCTAGTCTCAGACAATTCCAAGCTCGCTCGAGGTCCTATCGATGACTCAAGAACCACTTGTTCGCGAAGCAGAGGTGGCCGCATTCCGCGACGCCGTCTTGACCAAACTCACCTATGCGGTGGGCAAAGACCCGGATCACGCCTTCGATCATGACTGGTTCGAAGCCATTGCCCTGGCAGCGCGCGATCACATGGTCGAGCACTGGATGGACCACACTCGGCAGATTTACCGCAAAGGTCAGAAGCGCGTTTATTACCTCTCCCTGGAATTCCTGATCGGCCGGCTGCTCTACGACAGCCTGAGCAATCTCGGCCTGCTCGACGTGGCACGCGAAGCCCTGACCGAACTCGGCGTCGACCTTGAGCGCATCCGCCTGCTGGAACCCGATGCAGCGTTGGGTAACGGTGGCCTCGGACGACTGGCAGCGTGCTTCATGGAAAGCATGTCGACCCTGGGCATCGCGGGTCATGGCTACGGCATTCGTTACGAGCACGGTTTGTTCCGTCAGGCCGTCGTCGACGGTTGGCAGCAGGAACAGACCGAACACTGGCTGGATTTCGGCAACCCGTGGGAGTTCGAGCGGCCGGAAGTGGTTTATCCGATCGGCTTTGGCGGCGGCGTCGAGACCGTCACCGATGAGAACGGCAAGTCCAAGCAAGTCTGGCATCCGGCGGAAACCGTGCGGGCCATTGCCTATGACACGCCGGTGGTCGGTTGGCGCGGGGCCAGCGTGAACACTTTGCGGCTGTGGCGCGCACGAGCCATGGAAGATTTGCACCTGGAACGCTTCAACGCCGGTGACCACCTGGGGGCCGTGGCGGAAGTGGCCCGGGCCGAAAGTATCTCTCGGGTACTGTACCCGGCAGATAGCACCGAGGCCGGCCAGGAACTGCGGTTGCGCCAGGAATACTTCTTCGTCGCCGCGTCCCTGCAGGACCTGCTGCGCCGCCATCGCAACATGCACACCTCGGTGCTGACCCTGGGCGATCACGCGGCGATCCAGCTCAACGACACCCACCCCTCGATTGCCGTGGCAGAGTTGATGCGCCAGTTGGTCGATGTCTACGACGTGGCATGGGATGCGGCGTGGCAGGTCACGGTCGACACGCTTTCCTATACCAACCACACCTTACTTCCCGAGGCGCTGGAAACCTGGCCGGTGGGCCTGATGGAGCGCATGCTGCCACGGCACATGCAGATTATTTACCTGATCAATGCCCAGCACATCGACTCGCTGCGGGCCAAGGGCATCCACGATTTCGACGTGTTGCGCGCGGTGTCTTTGATCGAGGAAGACAACGGTCGACGCGTGCGCATGGGCAACCTGGCGTTCCTTGGCTCGCACAGTGTCAACGGCGTATCCGGCCTGCACACGCAACTGATGCGCAAGACGGTGTTCTCCGAGCTGCACAAGCTTTATCCGCAACGGATCAACAACAAGACCAACGGCATCACGTTCCGCCGCTGGCTGTACCAGGCCAACCCGGAGCTGACCTCGATGCTGGTCGATGCCCTCGGCCAGGACCTGCTGGATAATCCCGAAGAGCGCTTGCTCGAGCTGCAGCCGTTCGCCGATAAGTCGGCGTTCCGCAAAGCGTTCGCCGAACAGCGTCTGCACAGCAAAAAGGCCCTGGCCTACCTGATTCATGAGCGATTGGGGGTAGCGGTCAACCCAGCGGCGATGTTCGACGTGCAGGTCAAGCGGATCCACGAATACAAGCGCCAGCTGCTCAACCTGATGCACACCGTGGCGCTGTACCAGGCGATTCGTGCGGAACCTGAAATCGACTGGGTGCCACGGGTGAAGATCTTCGCCGGTAAAGCGGCGGCCAGTTATCACCAGGCGAAGTTGATCATCAAGCTGACCAACGACATCGCACGGGTGGTGAACAACGACCCGACTGTACGCGGCTTGCTCAAAGTGGTGTTCCTGCCCAACTACAACGTCAGCCTGGCGGAGAGCATCATTCCGGCGGCGGATCTATCCGAGCAGATCTCCACTGCCGGCTTTGAAGCCTCGGGCACCAGCAACATGAAATTCGGCCTTAACGGTGCATTGACCATCGGCACGCTGGACGGTGCCAACGTGGAGATGTCCGAGCGCATCGGCGTCGAGAACATGTTCATCTTTGGCCTCAGTGCCCAGCAGGTTGAAGCGCGCAAGCAGAACCACGAGTTCAGCGCGGTGCCGGACATTGCCGCGTCCCATCGACTCAATGATGTACTGCAAGCCATTCGCGGCGGGGTGTTCTCACCGGATGATCCATCCCGTTACACCGGGCTGATCGATTCGTTGGTGGACTACGACCGCTTCCTGGTCTGTGCCGATTTCGATTCCTACTGGAATGCGCAAATGCGCGTCGAAGCCCTTTGGCACGATTCCGAGCAATGGTGGCGCTCGGCGGTGTTGAACACCTCGCGCATGGGCTGGTTTTCGTCCGACCGGACGATTCGCGAGTACGCCACGGATATCTGGAAGGCGTTGGAGTAACGCTGCGGTAGGATCGATATACTAGGCGCGCAGCAGAAGATCGCAGCCTGCGGCAGCTCCTACAGGTGGATACAAATCCCTGTAGGAGCTGCCGCAGGCTGCGATCTTTTTTGGGGCTGGCTACGCTAGTCTTTCAGGATTGCGCTCAAGGATATGGATCATGCAATGGATGTTCATGCTTGTGGGTCTGGTGCTGGGCTGGATACTCGACGAGTCGTTCAGCGAGGCGTTGCTGGGCGCCTTGCTCGGACTGGGTATCGGGCAGGCCGTTCGCATCGGCAGGCTGGGATCGCAGGCCAGCGAGCAGCGTCGCCTGCTTGAACAGGCGCAGCTTGCACTGCGGACGGTTGAGCAACGCTTGGCTGTGCTGGAGGGACCTGGGATCAAGACGCCGCAAGCCAGCGCTTCCGTTCCAGTTGCTGACATCGCGATCACTCAAACCCCTGTAGAAACCCCGGAACTGATCTGGGAACTGCCGCCCGAACTTGAAACGGTCGTCGATGCGGCTACCCAAGCCAGCCAAGCACAGCCCTTCGATGCATGGAAGCCCGCGCCAGCCGCCCGCGAACGCGCCAATCCCCCTGAACCAAGCCTCATTGAGCGCGCCATCAACGCTGCGCGTGCCTGGCTATTGGGTGGCAACACCGTGCTGCGGGTCGGTGTGGTGCTGTTGTTCCTCGGCCTGGCCTTCCTGCTGCGCTACGCCACCGAAGGCATGGTGGTGCCGATCGAGTTGCGCTACGCCGGTGTCGCGGCGGTTGCATTGGGCCTACTCGGCCTTGGTTGGTGGCTGCGATCGCGTAACAACGAATACGCCTTGATGCTGCAAGGCGCCGCAATTGCCGTGCTGTACCTGACGGTGTTTGCCGCGATGCGCCTGCATCCGCTGCTCGATCCCTCGGCGGCGTTTGGCCTGTTGGTGGCGGTGACGGTGTTTTCGGCGATCCTGGCCATTACCCAGAATGCACTGGGCCTGGCTGCCGCCGCCGCGCTGGGCGGATTTGCCGCGCCCCTGTTGGCTTCCACGGGGGCCGGCAGTCACGTCGCGCTGTTCAGTTACTTCGCCTTGCTCAACGCCGGCATCCTCGTCATCGCCTGGTTCAAGGCCTGGCGCTTGCTCAATGTGATCGGCTTCACCGGTACCTTCGGCATCGGGCTCGCCTGGGGCTTGCGCTCCTATACGCCAGAGTTGCTGTGGAGCACCGAGCCGTTCCTGATCCTGTTCTTCGTGATGTACCTGGCCATCGGCTTGTTGTTCGCCCGACGCAAATTGCTGCAAATAGGTGATGCGCCCGAGGGTGGCAGTCGTGAAGCGCTGTTGCGTTGGTCTGCGCGCAAGGGTGATTACGTCGACGGTACGCTGCTGTTCGGTCCGCCGTTGGTTGGCTTTGGATTGCAGTTCGCCCTGGTTCAGCATCTGGAGTTCGCTGCCGCGTTCAGCGCCCTGGCGCTTGGCATGATCTACATGGGGCTGGCTCGTTTGCTGATGGGCGGGCGCGCTCTGCTGTTGGCGGAAACCTGCCTGGCGCTGGGTGTGATTTTCATCAGCCTGGCGATTCCCCTGGGGCTGGATGCGCGTTGGACGAGCGCGGCATGGGCGGTGGAAGGCGCGGGGATTTTCTGGCTGGGCCTGCGCCAGCAACGCCCGTTCGCCCGAGCGTTTGCCTTGTTGTTGCAAGCGGGCGCGGCGCTGGTGTTTCTCAGTGAACTGCGTAGCGGCGAAAGTAGCCTGCTTGAGGGCACGCCGCTGGGGGCGTTGATGCTCGGCGGCGCACTGCTGTTCAGTTTCCATCAGCTGCACAAGGCCTTGCCTGGGCAGATTGCGTCCTGGGAGCGTCATGTCCCGCCGGTCCTGGCCGCCCTCGGCCTGACGTTCATCTACTTGCTGGCGCCGATGTTCTTTTTCGCCCATGGCACGTCAATCAGTTGGGCATTGGCCGGGCTGCTGACGTTGTTCGTTGCCCTGCGCCTGCCCTCGGCCACATTCCTGCTGAGCGCACTGGTCGTTCAGTTGCTGGGTGGCGTGTTGTTCCTGGTGGCTGAACCCCAGGCCAGCGAGAGCTTGCGGCCGTTGGCCCATACTGGATTCTGGTCGCCGCTGATGCTAGGCCTGGTCGCATTGATCGGGGCGTGGCGTTTGCATATCGGCGTTGCTGTCACGGTGATCGATGGCGTGAACCTGCAGCGCTTGTCCCGGGTGTTGCTGGCATGGGGCGCGGGGTGGTGGGCGCTGGCCTGGGTCAGTGAGGTGCTGCTGTTTGCACCTTTGCCCCTGCAGGCCACGTTGATGCTGGCGGCCGCGGCAATCAGCGTGGCGCTGTGGGCAGTGTTGGCGTTACGCCTGGCGTGGCCGGCGCTGGGCGTGCTCTGCACCTTGCTGATCCCGGCCGCCGGCCTGGTGTTGCTCGCCGCTTGGCATCCGCGTTTTCATCCGGCGGCCAACGTCGGCTGGCTGCTGTGGGCCGTGGTGCTCGTCGTGCATTTCATGTCTCTGCGACGCTTGGCGACCATGCTGCCGAGCGCTGCCCTGAGTAGCGCTCACGTACTCGGGTGCTGGCTGCTGATCGGTGTACTGGCCCTGGAGCTGCGTTATGGCTTGCTGCTGTTGTCCGAGCAGTACAACGCCTGGCGCTGGCTGGGCTGGGCGCTACTGCCGAGCCTGTACCTGGTGCTGATGGCGGCACCGCGCGCCTGGCCCTGGCCGGTATCGGCCTACGCTCGCGAATACCGTGTGTATGCCGCCGCTCCTTTGGCATTGTTGATGCTGGGCTGGTTCTGGCTGGCCAATATCGTCAGTGATGGCAAGGCTGAGCCCTTGCCCTATTTACCGCTGGTCAACCCGCTGGACCTGGGCCTGCTGTTTGCGTTGTTCGGCGTTTACGCCTGGTTGCGCAGCGAGGCGCCGCAACTGGCTGTCCGCAGGAGCTATGCCGGCGCTGCGCAACTGATCGTCGGCGTTTCGCTGTTCCTGTTCTTCACGGCCCTGGTGATGCGCACGGCTCACCATTGGGGCGGCGTGCCATTCGAGCTGCAGGCTTTGCTCGAATCCATGCGGGTCCAGGCCGGCCTGTCCATCGTCTGGACCTTGATGGCGCTGGGTTTGATGATTGGTGGCCATTTGCGGCAACGCCGTGAAGTCTGGTTGATCGGTGCCGCCCTGATCGGCGTGGTGGTGGCGAAACTGCTCTTCGTGGAATTGAGTAACCGTGGCGGGCTGGCGCGGATCGTGTCGTTTATCGGTGTTGGCGTATTGCTGCTGGTAGTGGGCTATTTCGCCCCGTTGCCACCCAAGCGCGTCGAAACCGTGGCGGCCCCCGAGAAACCGGCGCCGCAAACCCAAGGAGTGTCGTCTTGAGTCAGAAGCTGAACCTGGTCTGGTTGGGTATCGCTGCAATGGGCCTGGCACTGACTGCCGCTGCCCAGGAAACACCGACGGACTTCGCCACGCAAGTGCCATTGACCGTGAGCGGTGAAGGTCCATGGTATCGTCTTGAGCTGCCCCTGGCCGTGCAGTTGAGTGCACGGCAGGCCGGCCTCAGTGATGTGCGCGTGTTCAACGCCGCTGGCGAACCTCTGGCCTATGCCCTGTCACAGGCCAGCGCACAAACTGAGGACAACCGCACGCTGACTGACGTCAAATGGTTCCCGCTGTACGACTCGGCGGACGCCACCGAGCATGCCCCGAGCGTGCGGGTGCAAGCGAACGCCAATGGCACCCTGGTCCAGGTGCAGCCCTCCACTGAGCTGGAAGTGGGGGAGGAAGCGTTACGTGGCTGGCTACTGGATGCCAGTGCCATCAAGGCGCCGTTGCAACAGCTGGTTCTCGACTGGACTAGCGAACGTGATGGCTTCCAGCGGTTCAGTATCGAGGCCAGCGACGATTTGCAGCATTGGCAGTCCTGGGGCGAGGGGCAACTGGCGCGGCTGACGTTTGCCGATGAACGGGTCGAGCAGCATGAGGTCGGCCTGCCGGGACAGTCGGCACGCTATCTGCGCTTGCTGTGGGACACGCCGCAATCGGCTCCGACACTGACAGCGGCGCAGCTGCAAAGCGTGCGCAGCTTGCCGCTGCCGTTGGTCTGGTCCAACGAGTTGCACGGCAGTAGCGTGAAGGCAGGGGAATACACCTGGCAGTTACCGAAGGTGCTGAACGTCGAGCGTGTGCAGATCGAGTTGAGTCAACCCAACAGCCTGGCGCCGGTCATCCTGTCTGGTCGTCGCGATAGCAGCTTGCCGTGGCAACCGTTGAACAATGGCTTGCTCTATCGCCTGACCCAGAGTAGCGAGGACGTGGTGCAGAACCAGTTGCAGTTGCCGGGGCAAGCCGTGCAACAGTTGAAACTGACCGTGGACGAGCGAGGTGGTGGCCTGGGCGCACAAGCGCCAACACTGAAGTTTGCCGTGCGGGCGACGCAATTGGTGTTTCTGG
Organism: Pseudomonas sp. NPDC087336; assembly: GCF_044744285.1. Lineage (NCBI taxonomy): Bacteria > Pseudomonadati > Pseudomonadota > Gammaproteobacteria > Pseudomonadales > Pseudomonadaceae > Pseudomonas > Pseudomonas sp. NPDC087336. The sequence continues at coordinate 9,452 of NZ_JBIUYA010000062.1, forward strand.
CGCGGGGGCCTGGGCCTTACAGGTTGGCGTTGGGCAATGCGACGGTGAAGGCGGCGAGCTTGCCGTTGTCGACGCTGATTCCGGATTACAGCGCGGCCAAGCTGGCGACGTTGGGCCAGGCGTCGGTTGAGGGTGGGACGCCGGTTACCCCGATAGTGTCGACAGTGCCGGCATCGGTGGGCACCGATTGGAAGAAGTTTGGCTTGTGGGCGGTGTTGTTGCTTGGCGTGTTCTTCCTGGCGGCAATGGCGTTCAGTCTGCTGCGCAAGCCGCCAGCCAATACCTGAGCATGGCTGGTGTCGCGCGCCCTTTCGCGGGCAAGCCCGCTCCTACAAAAGCAGGTCATTTCCTACTACGCTGAACCCCGCGCATGAACTCTCTTGAGCCGATCACGTCTGATAGGAGGAAATGCGCCCCGACTCGCGTTAAACTGCGCGGGTTTTTAGTCCCCCATTCCTCCGGAGCCTTCCATGTCCCGCGTTACCTTGAGTCGCTATTTGATTGAGCAGACCCGCAGCAACAACACTCCTGCCGATCTGCGCTTCCTGATCGAAGTGGTGGCGCGTGCCTGCAAGGAGATCAACCACGCCGTGTCCAAAGGCGCCCTGGGTGGCGTTCTGGGCAGCATGGGCACTGAAAACGTCCAGGGCGAAGTGCAGAAGAAGCTCGACGTGATCTCCAACGAGATCCTGCTCGAAGCCAACGAATGGGGCGGTCACCTGGCCGGCATGGCGTCCGAAGAAATGGACAATGCCTACCAGATCCCGGGCAAATACCCGAAAGGCGCCTACCTGTTGGTATTCGACCCGCTGGACGGTTCGTCGAACATCGACATCAACGCCCCGGTCGGCACCATCTTCTCGGTACTGCGTTGCCCGAACGAATACCTGAGCCAGAACGAGCCCTTGAATGAAAAGGCTTTCCTGCAGCCAGGTACCCAGCAAGTGGCCGCCGGTTATGCGATCTACGGTCCACAGACCATGTTGATCCTGACCTTGGGCGACGGCGTGAAAGGTTTCACCCTGGACCGTGAAATGGGCAGTTTCGTACTGACCCACGAAAACATCACCATTCCTGAAACCACCCAGGAATTCGCCATCAACGCGTCCAACCAGCGTCACTGGGAAGCACCGGTACAGCGCTACGTTGGCGAACTGCTGGCAGGCGATGAAGGCCCGCTGAAAAAGAACTACAACATGCGTTGGGTTGCCGCGATGGTCGCCGACGTGCATCGCATCCTGACCCGTGGTGGCTTGTTCATGTATCCACGCGACAGCCGCGAGCCGTCGAAGCCGGGCAAACTACGCCTGATGTACGAAGCCAACCCGATGTCGTTCCTGGTGGAACAGGCGGGCGGCGCGTCCACAAACGGTCACCAGCGCATTCTCGACATCCAGCCTGAAGGCCTGCACCAGCGCGTAGCGGTGTTCCTGGGCTCGAAAGAAGAAGTCGCACGCGTGACGGCTTACCACAAGGAATAAACCATGAACGCGCCCTGGCAGCCGTTGCTTGATTGGTGGTTCGGTACAGCCGAAACAGCCAGGGCAATCGCGGCTGACAAGGGCAAGTTATGGTTTGGCAAGCGTGACAGCCAGGACCTCGAGGCGCGCGAGCGTTTCGGGGGCCAGGTCGAGCAGGCACTGGCCGGCGGATTGACCGAGTGGATGCAACGTCCCGAAGGTTGGCTGGCACTGGTACTGTTGCTCGATCAACTCCCGCGCATGATCTTTCGCGACACCCCCAAAGCCTTTTCCGGTGATCTGCGGGCCCAGAAACTGGTCGCCCAAGGCATTGCCGCGGATTTTGATCGGCAGTTATCACCCATTCAGCGGGTATTTATCCTCCTGGTATTCGAACACAGCGAGAACCTCGCGGTGCAGAACGAAGGCGTCTCGCGCTACATCGATCTGGTGGCGCAACAACCGGAGAGTGATCGGGCGTTGTTTGCCGATTATCTGGATTTTGCCGAGCGGCATCAGCAAGTGATCGCGCAGTTTGGACGTTTTCCCCATCGCAATGCGGTGTTGGGGCGAGAGAGTACGGCTGAGGAATTGGCGTTTCTGTCGAAACCTGGATCAAGATTCTAGTTCTTCGCTGGTGCTGATGCCGCCTTCGCGGGCAAGCCCACTCCCACAGTGATCTGCGGTGGACACAAAATTCGTGTACAGCAGAGAACCCTGTGGGAGCTGGCTTGCCAGCGATGAGGCCGGTGAGAGCACCTTAGATTCTGAAACTACCCACCAACTGCTTCAACCGCGCCGCCTGCTGTTCAAGATCAGCACACGCGCGCAAGGTCGACTGCAGGTTCTCCACACCCTCCTGGTTGAGCGTGTTGATCTCGGTGATGTCGACGTTGATCGACTCCACCACGGCCGTCTGCTCTTCCGTTGCCGTCGCCACGGACTGGTTCATGCCGTCGATCTCGCCGATACGCTGGGTCACGCTGCCCAGGCGCTCGCCGGCCTGGTTGGCGATACCAACGCTGCTTTCGCTCTGGCGCTGGCTGTCGGTCATGATGGTTACCGCTTCCCGGGCGCCGACTTGCAGTTCCTCGATCATTTTCTGCACTTGCTGCGCCGAGTCCTGGGTGCGGTGGGCGAGGTTGCGCACTTCGTCGGCGACCACCGCAAAACCACGTCCGGCTTCACCAGCGCGCGCAGCTTCAATCGCCGCGTTGAGCGCCAGCAGGTTGGTCTGCTGGGAGATGCTGGTGATCACTTCCAGAATCTGCCCGATGTTGACGGTGTTGCTGTTGAGCGTCTCGATGTTGCCGCACGAATCGCTGATCTTTGCCGACAGCTGGTGCATCGCCGAGATGGTTTTATCCACAACCTGCTGGCCCTCTTCGGCCAGCGCGCGCGCATCGCTCGAATGCTGTGAGGCGAGGGCGGCGTTCTGGGCGATTTCCTGGGCGGCGGCGCCGAGCTGATTGATCGCTGCGGCCACACTGCTGGTGCGCGAGGCTTGCTGGTCGGAGTTGAACATCGACGAATTGGACGCGGCGACAACGCGCAGCGCCACTTCGTTGACCTGGCCCGTGGCCGAGGACACTTCGCTGATCGAGGTGTGGATGCGTTCGACGAAACGGTTGAACGACAGCCCCAGTGCACCGAATTCGTCGTGGCCGTGGATGGTCAGGCGTTTGGTCAGGTCACCTTCGCCTTCGGCGATGTCGTGCATGGCGCGGCCCATGGTCAGCAACGGCTGCATCAGGACGCTGATCAGCATGCCCAGCAACGTGATGATGATCAGCACTGCAATCACCATGGCGATGATCGCCGAGGTGCGGAATTCGCTCAGCATCGAGAACGCGGTGTCCTGGTCCAGCACCAGTGCCACGTACCAATTCGCTGACGGCACGCCGTTGACATGAGTGAAGGAAATGAACTGGCTTTTGCCATCGATCTCGACTTCTTTCATGCCCGGGCTGACTTTCGGCGCACCATTGGGGTAAGCGTCGGTGAGGTTTTTGAGCACCCATTTGCTGTCCGGGTGAATCAGGATCTTGCCGTCGGCGCCCACGATAAAGGCATGGCCGTGGCCGCCGAAATTCAGCGAGTTGATGATGGCACTGACGCTGGACAGGTCGATGTCGGCGCCAGCAACGCCAATCATCTGGCCCTGGCGCTGAACCGGAGTTGCCACCGTGATCACCAGCTTGCCGGAAGAAGCGGCGATGTACGGTTCAGTGACGATGGTCTGTTGCGCGCTGTTGGCAGCCTTGTACCAGCCGCGGGCGCGCGGGTCGTAGTCTGCCGCGCGATTGCCTGCCGGGACGGAGAACATCACGCCATCGGCCCCACCGAAGTAACTCAACTGGAAATTGCCGGTGTAGGCGGGCAGGTCGATGATTCGTTTCAGGCTGGCAGGGGCATTGCCGTCGGCGCTGACCTGTTGGGCCATGGATTGCAGCAACTGCATGCGGCTTTCCAGCCAGGTTTGGATGTTGCTGGTGGTCAGGCTGCCAAGTTCCTGCATCGAGGCTTCGGTGCTGCTACGCAAGGTCTGGCGCTGGCGATAGTCGTTGAACAGGATGAAACAAGCGAATGCGACGGCCACCACGAGGGCAGCAGCCAACAATATCTTGTGGCTGAATTTCATATTTCTGGTCATTGGATGAGCTACCGCAGGAGATCGGTTCAACAAAAGGAGGGCAAATGTCACGGGCGTGGCTTTGCGTTGCCTGTATGTCGACTGGACGGCGCCAAAGATTAGGCGCTTCATGCAAAAAACGACGAAATACCGGGCAGCAGAACGAAGTGGCTGATCATTCGCGCAAAGGCAGACGAGCGGCCTGATAAATAGCCCGTCAGGCAGGGAACCAGACAGGGGTTTTCTCTTCTAAGGTTCAGCTTGGCAGTCATGCCAATACCCTCGTCCGTGGAGTTTCACATGTCGCTGCGATCCATCGCCCTGCTGTCGTTTTGCGTGTTGTTGGCTGCGTGCAGCAAGGTCAATCAGGAAAACTACTCCAAGCTGGAGTCAGGAATGGCCAAGGCCGAGGTTGAAACCCTGTTGGGCAAACCCGCCGATTGCTCAGGCGCGCTCGGCATGTCCAGTTGCACATGGGGCGACAAGAACAGCTTTATCAGCGTGCAGTTCGCCGGTGACAAAGTGCTGATGTTTTCCGGCCAAGGCCTGAAGTAAACCGGGGCCACAGGCCCACGGGAGAAAAACAATGAAGCGGTTATTGATCTTGCTTTTTGCCGGCCTGGTATTGGCCGGTTGTGCCAGTTCTGGCCCGGACCCGTTGGCGCCAAAAACCGCCAACAGTGTCAATCTCAAGCGCTATCAAGGTACCTGGTACGAGTTGGCGCGACTGCCAATGTACTTCCAGCGCGACTGTGCGCAATCCGAAGCCCACTACACGCTCAAGCCTGACGGTAACGTCGCGGTATTGAATCGCTGCCTGACGGCACAGTGGCAGTGGGAAGAGGTCAGGGGTACGGCGTATCCGCAAGTGCCGGGCAAGACCGACAAGTTGTGGGTCGAATTCGATACCTGGTTTTCAAGGTTGATACCGGGCCTGCCAAAGGGCGAATACTGGGTGTTGTACGTCAGCGATGACTACAAGACTGCCATCGTCGGCGACCCGAGTCGTCGTTACCTGTGGTTGCTGTCGCGCACCCCGACCGTCAATGGCGTAGTGCGTGAAGAATTGCTGAGCAAGGCGCGTCAGCAGGGTTATGACACCACGCGGCTGATCTGGCGAGCGTCGGATACGCAGATGGCCAAGACCTCCAACTGACAGTTTGATCGTGCCCACGCTCTGCGTGGGAATGCCTCTCGTGACGCTCTGCGTCACGCTTTGGGACGCGGAGCGTCCCCGGCTGCGTTCCCACGCAGAGCGTCACTAGTGTCCGGTAAACATGTTTCATAGCTGAAGGCTGCCTTGGGCAGCCTTCAGCTTTTCTCGCTTTTGCCTTCGTC
>NZ_JBIUYA010000063.1:0-14763 GCF_044744285.1 Pseudomonas sp. NPDC087336
ATGGTAGTGTGGGGTTTCCCCATGTGAGAGTAGGTCATCGTCAAGATTAAATTCCAAAACCCCTATCTGCGTATGCAGGTAGGGGTTTTGTCTTTTCCGGATCCTTGTAGGAGCGAGCTTGCTCGCGAAGGCGGACTGCCTGACACCGCGATACTGGATGTGCCACCGCCTTCGCGAGCAAGCTCGCTCCTACAATGAAGCCAAAGCGCTCAATTCGACTCCCTCGCTTCAAGAGAACGCTACTGCTGGCCGATAACCTATAAGGTCGCAGCGAGCTCTACTTCTCGCAGCCTTCGGCAGTCATTACGGTTCCCGTGAAATACCTTGATGGTTGATGGCCAACAGCTATCATCTGCGCGCCGTAAGGACAGTGAAGCTGATCTTGTTCGTGCATTCGCCTTTCGGTTCTTCTTCTTAAATTTGCCTGGAAATCTTCGATGCTGTCGTATCACCAAAAGAGTTTTCTGATCGTCGATGATTTCTCGGATTTCCGCAGTTCGGTCAGGTCGATGCTGCGGGAGTTGGGTGTCAAGGATGTGGACACAGCCGATACTGGTGAGCAGGCGCTGAAGATGTGTTCGCAGAAATCCTACGATTTCATCCTGCAGGATTTCCATCTGGGCGATGGCAAGAAGAACGGTCAGCAGGTGCTCGAAGACCTGATGATCGACAAGCTGATCAGTCATGAAAGTGTATTCGTAATGGTCACCGCTGAAACCAGCCAAGCCATGGTGCTCAGCGCCTTGGAACACGAACCTGATGCTTACCTGACCAAGCCTTTCAACCGTTCCGGTCTGGCTCAACGCCTTGAGCGACTGGTGCAGCGCAAGACATTGCTCAAGCCAATATTGCAGGCTCTCGACCGAGGCAAGCCGGTTGAAGTGCTCAACGCCTGCATAGCCTTGTGCAAGCAGGACATCCGCTATTCGCCGTTGTGTTTGCGCTACCGCGCCGATGCTCTTCGGGACCTCAACCAGAATGAGGTCTTGGAGCGTCTGTACGACGGCATCATTGCCGATCGACCCTTGCCATGGGCCTTTGCCGGACTGGGCCGGTTGCTGTTCAAGCGCGGTCAGGTCATCCAGGCTAAAGGCGTCTACGAAAAAGCGCTGAAAGTGTTTCCGATGATGCCAGCGCTCTACGATGGCATGGCGCAGGTGCTGGTTGCCGAAGGGGATACCAAGGCGGCCCAACGGGTCCTGGAAGAGGCGATTCGCTTGTCGCCACTGGCCGTGCGCAGGCAAGCGCAACTGGGCAAATTGGCAATGAGCAATGAAGATTTTGACACAGCGTCCAAAGCCTACCGCCAGGCTGTTGCCCAAGGTGCCCAGTCACGTTTCAAGGATGTGGAAAGCAACCTCGGACTGGCTCACGCCTTGATCAGCAAGGGCAGTGAAAAAGGCCTGGATACCCGCACGCGTCTGGAAATCAACACGACCCTGAGTGTGGTGGCCAAGGAGAACCCGAACGATCCCGGTCTGCAAATCAGGGCGCGATTGATGAAGGCGACCAGCCTGCTGCTCAACGACGCCGAAACGGCGGAAAAACTGACCGAGCAAGCCATGATGCGGCTCGATGGCATGGAGCAATTCATGAGCGCGGAAGCAGCGCTGTTGGTGGCCAAGCAATTGCAGATGCTCGGTCAGGCCAATGCGGGCGCTTCGATGTTGAAAAACTGCGCAGAGATTTACGGCGACGACCCCGCGGTGATGAAGGGCATTGCGAAGTTGACCGATGATCCGAGCATCCTCAACTCCGGCAACGTAGCAGCCGATCTCAATCGGCAGGGCGTGCGCGTGTACAAGACCGGTGACCTGGTGCAGGCCCGGGGAATTTTCCGCAAAGCCCTGGCGCTGCAGCCCAAGAACATCAGCATCGCGCTGAACCTCGCACAGTCGTTGCTGCATGGCACTGATACCAATGTCCCCTCGCAGGAACTGGTGGAATGTCGGGCCTGCCTGAAAATGGTTGGCTTGATGCCAGACACCGACTCGCGTTTTGCGCGTTATCAAAAGCTCAAGAACAAGGCGTTTGGCGAATGAACGAGCACCAACAGGCACTTGATTTCTCGACGGTGATTGCGTCCACGGTACACGACATGAAGAACTCGCTGGCCATGCTGATGCAGGCCCACAGCCAATGCCTGGCGGGTTTGCCGGCGTCAGCGCGCCACACCCCGGAACAGGGTGTGATCGAATTCGAGTTCGCGCACCTCAATGGGATGCTGGTGCAGTTGCTGGGCCTGTACAAACTGGGTGTCAACCAGATGCCCCTGCAGCCCGCCTACCACGAACTGGACGACTTCATTGAAGCACAATTGGCGTGTCATCAAGAGGTGTTCGCCAGCCGCGGCATTGCGGCCACGTTTGAAGCCGATCCCTTGAGTCCCCTGGGTTTTTTCGACCGTGAGCTGATCGCTTCGGTGCTGGCCAACAGCATCAACAACGCGATCCGTTATGCCCGTCACGCGGTATTGATCAGTGCCAGCGACGAAGCCGGGCAATTGGTCTTGAGCATCAACGACGATGGTGATGGTTATCCACCGCTGATGATCGAGCGCCAGGCCGAGTACGTGCAGGGTATCAATCACAGCACAGGCAGCACTGGCCTCGGGCTGTACTTCGCCGGTCGGATTGCGGCACTGCATCAACGTAACGGTGTAGGCGGACGCACGGAAATCAGCAATGGCGGCCCTTTGGGCGGGGGGCTCTTCAAGCTTTATCTTCCTTGAAGCAATGGAACTCACATATTTGTGCATCGTGCTTGATATTCTGAACACGCGGAGCCTATTTTGTACGAGTTGCCGCTCGCGGCTCGTATAAAAACAAGGATTGCGTCATGACAACCGATGGCCTGGGTTCACTCGCGCAGCGATTGACGGGCATTGATGAGATCGAATGTGTCACGCCAGATTTGAATGGCGTGCCCCGGGGCAAAGTGATGACTGCCGAGGGCTTCCTCGAGGGGCGCCGTCTGCAGATGGCGCGGGGAGTGATGCTGCAATGCATCATGGGCGGATATCCGCCTGCACGCTTTTACGGTTGCGATGACGGCGATCTCGCGTTGGTCCCTGATTCGGCGCAAATCCACCGCTTGCCCTGGAGTCGGCAACCTCGGGCATTGGCCATCTGTGATGCGGATGAATTGACAGGCGAAAGCTCCAGCCTGTCGACCCGCAGCCAGCTCAAGGCGGTCATCGCGCGTTACGCGGCTATTGGCCTGGCGCCGGTGGTGGCCACTGAGCTGGAGTTTTTCGTCTTCGCTCCCAATTCCGATTCGACCCTGCCATTCCAGCCACCGATCGGCCTGGACGGTCGTCGCGAGGAAGGCCACTCGGCGTTCAGTGTCAGCTCCAACAATGGCCTGCGGCCGTTCTTCCGGGATGTCTATGAATGCATGGCTGTGCTGGGCCTGCCGCGCGATACCTTCATGCACGAGATGGGCGTCAGCCAGTTTGAGATCAACCTGCTGCATGGCGATCCTCTGCTGCTGGCCGACCAGACTTTTTTGTTCAAGCATTTGCTCAAGGAAGTCGCGCTCAAGCACGGCCTGATCGTGGTTTGCATGGCCAAGCCATTGGCGCACACCCCAGGCAGTTCGATGCATATTCACCAGAGCATCGTAGAGATCGGCACGGGGCGGAACATCTTCAGCGACGAAACCGGTGAACCGAGCGCGACCTTCCGCCATTTCATCGGCGGCCAGCAAGCCGGCATGGCGGATTTCACCGCGCTGTTTGCGCCGAACGTGAATTCGTATCAGCGCTTGTGCCATCCCTTTGCATCACCAAATAATGCCTGCTGGTCCCATGACAACCGGGCAGCCGGTTTGCGCATCCCCGCCAGTTTGCCGGTCGCTCGTCGGGTCGAGAATCGATTGCCGGGGGCTGACGCTAACCCCTACCTGGCGATTGCAGCGAGCCTGGCCTGCGGGTTGTACGGCATTGAGCACCAACTGGAACCCGACGAACCAGTGCAGGGTGAGTTCCAGGTGCCGGATAAACTTTCATTGCCCTGTACCTTGCATGCGGCACTGGAACGTCTGAAACGTAGCCAGTTGGCAATGGAACTGTTCGGCAAGGAGTTCATCGAAGGCTACATCGCTTCGAAGACCTTGGAATTGACCAGTTTCCTTGATGAAATTACTCCCTGGGAGCGGCGTGTCCTGGCCGCCCAGGCCTGACGAAATGTCGACACCGGGCTATCGTTTGAATAGCCCGTCACCCACTGCAAGGAGCCGCTCGTTGCGCCAAATCTGGAAATCCTTTCGAGCGCTTTATTTCGCTTCGCTGATGATGTTGATCGGCTCGGGCCTGTTGAGTACTTACCTGGCGTTGCGCCTGGCTGCCGATCATGTCGACAGCCTGTGGGTCGGTGCGTTGATGGCGGCCAACTATTTCGGCCTGGTGCTGGGAGGCAAGATCGGCCATCGATTGATTGCCCGGGTCGGACATATTCGAGCCTACTCGGCCTGTGCCGGGATCGTCGGCGCGGCGGTGCTGGGCCATGGCCTGGTGAACTGGTTGCCTGCCTGGTTGTTCCTGCGGGTGATCGTCGGTCTTGGCATGATGTGCCAGTACATGGTCATCGAGAGCTGGCTGAACGAGCAGGCCGATGCCAAACAGCGCGGGCTGGTGTTCAGCGGATACATGATCGCGTCCTACTTGGGGTTGGTGCTGGGTCAGTTGATTCTGGTCATGCATCCGGGCCTGGGGCTGGAACTGCTGATGCTGGTTGCCCTCTGTTTCACCCTTTGCCTGGTACCGGTGGCCCTGACCCGACGGATTCACCCGGCGCCTTTGCATCCCGCACCGATGGAGCCACGGTTCTTTATCAAGCGGGTGCCACAGTCATTGAGTACCGTCCTGGGAGCAGGCCTGATTGTCGGCTCGTTCTACGGCCTGGCGCCGCTGTACGCCTCTCAGCAAGGGCTGTCCACGGAGCAGGTTGGCCTGTTCATGGGTAGCTGCATTTTTGCCGGCTTACTGGTTCAGTGGCCGTTGGGGTGGTTGTCCGATCGCTATGACCGGGCGCTATTGATTCGCTGTTTCGCGTTCAGCCTGGCGTTGGCGGCCTTGCCGCTGGCGATCATGGAGCGGGTGCCGCTGGAAGTCCTGTTCATTGCCGGGTTCCTCTGTTCGTTGGTCCAGTTCTGCCTGTATCCGTTGGCCGTGGCTTTCTCCAATGACCATGTCGAGGGCGATCGACGGGTATCGCTGACGGCGATGTTGCTGGTGACCTACGGCGTTGGTGCCAGCATCGGGCCGTTGGTGGCAGGCGTGCTGATGAAGTTGTTCGGCAGTCAGATGCTCTACGCGTTCTTCAGTTTCTTTGCGTTGGTGCTGGTGTGGCGAATTCGTCCGAAAGCGGTGACCAACCTGCACCAGGTCGACGACGCGCCGCTGCACCACGTTGCCATGCCGGACAGTATGTCGAGTTCGCCACTGGTGGCGGCCCTCGATCCTCGGGTGGACGAGCAGGTGGTGCAGGACCAGATGCAGAATCCGCTTCCTTCCGATCCGAGCCTGGAACCGGAGCCGGAAATTGATCAACCTTCGCAAGAACCGGATTCGGGCAGGGAGCAGAGTTTTACCGAAGCCAGGCCCTGACATACAGGCAAAAAAAACGGGCAGTCACCGCAAGGGGCTGCCCGTTTTTTGCTTGAAGCGTTGTCTCAGAAGTCGTCTTTGTCGAAGCGCCGCGCTTCGCGTTGCAGTTGGTAGACGAACCGCTCGACCTGACGTTGCACCAGCCCGCTCATGTTGTGGAAGCGTACGCCGGCGAAGGTGGTGGAAATCTTTTCTTCGAAGTGCAGGTAGCGCAGTTCGACGGGTGCCGTCATTTTGCCGAAGGGCAGGTCGGCGTTGAAACGGTCGTACACCTGACCCAATTGCAGGCTGCCGGTAATGTCGCCTTCAAAGCGCAACTTGCAGCCAGTGGCGGAGATGTCCAACAGCTTGCCACTGATCGCTGCCTTGAGTTTTTCACCGTCCAGGTTGACGTTGACCAGTTGGGCCAGTTTCAAGGCGGCACGGAAAGCATTGCGGCGCTGGTGGTAGACCACTTCATCGGGCAGGGTGCCACGGTAGCAACGGCTGCCGTTGGATTCGTCGATGGTCAGCTGGCCATTGCTTTCCCACGCGATGCGCACGCCTTCATGAAAACCTTCGACTTTGAAGGGTTCGCCGGCCAGCAGGAAACGTTCGCCATCGCGGGGAATCATTTCATCCAGGGCAATCATGTTGCGTTCACGATCAAGGTCCACCAGATAGCTCTGGAAGCGCTGGCTGCGCTCGTGGAACGTGATGATCAGCGGGTCATGGCTGTCTAGCAGCTGGCGCAAATTGCCGGAGATTTCCAGGGGCGTGCTGAGCACCTTGGGTGGCTGCGGAGCATCATCCGCGTTTAAGGCATTGGACACGGTTAATCAATCTCCAGACAAATTTTGACTACGGCAATGGGCATTTTGCCATCATGTTTCGCGTCTTGATAGAGCGTGCTTATCGACAGGCTCAAGCCTGACTAAGCGGGCGTGGTTTCACAAGCCTGGAGAATGATCCGCTGGCGTCATAGAGCGCGGGCTGCTCACCGCCGTTAAGGATTCTCAGCTGGGTGGCCGTGGCGGCCTGCTGTACAAGGATCGACTGCCCATTGTTGGCGTTGGCGGCGTGGCATTGAGCCAGAAGGTCGGTCAGGACATCACTTTGCGTCAGCAGTGCCTGACCCACGCTCGATTGACTGGCCAGTTGCTCCAGACCGCTGCGATTGGTTGGCAGGTTGAGGCTGGCGAGAATCTCGCTGCGTTTGCGGCCATGCTGTTCGAGCTCGATGATCATTGCCTGCTTGCGCGCCAGGATCTCTTCCAGCAATTGCATGTCGCGGCCATGCAAGGCGAGGGATTCGGTGCGCAGTAATTCCAGCAAGTTTTGCGCTGGAGCAAGGTCGTCGTTGATCAGTTGCAGTAAATTGGTGTCGTGCATGGCTGGCCTTGGGGTTTAAGCGTCCAAAAGCCTGGCGCGGGCCGAGGCCTAGCGCTGGGCTTCGAAGTTGAGCAGTTTGCTGGCTACACGGTTGCTGTCGACTTTATAGCTGCCATCGGCGATGGCTGCTTTCAACTCAGCCACGCGGGATTTGTCGACGACAGGCTGATCGCGCAGCGTATCGGTGATCTTCTGCAACTGTTGCGCCTCATTGCTCAGATGTACCGATTCCCCGCTTTTGACGATATTGACCTGTTCGGCGGAGGGGGTAGGCTCGGCAGGCTTACCGGTTTCGGCAGTTTCCCTGGCGGCGTTGGTACGTGTACTGCCCGTGAGTGACGGGGAGCTGTTCAATCGGCTGAAATCGATGACCATGGTAAAAAAACCTCTGGGAATTTGGACGCTTGCCATGTTTTCGGCCATTCCCTGAAAAACTTTAGGCCCATTTATCAAATGAGCTTGCGCGCGCCAGCGCTTGCCGTGCCTGGTACACAGTTTAGGGAACCGCCGAGACCGGCGCCACAATTTCACCCGCAACAAGCCCTACATGGACACTTCCACCTGGCCCGGCGCAATCACCTGTGCCTTGATGACCCGTTTGGAATTGAGGTTCTTGACCCGAATCTGTTCGCTCAGGCCGCCACCGGCCAGTGCCTCGCCGGGCATACGCACGCTGAGCGTACCACTGCGGGCGGTAATCACCACCTGGTCGCCCTTGCGTATCACTTCCGCCTGTTCGATGTGCACCAGGCTGATGACCTGATCGTTGACCATTGGTCGGGTAAGTCGTTGCCCGATGGCCTGGTCCACGGCAATCAGGTAACCCTGGTTGAGCAGGCTGATATCGCGCTCACGTAGCGCGACGTCCTGCGGCTCGACAATGCCGGCTCGGCGCAGTGGCCGGGTGGTCGTGACAACCTCGCGAAACAGGCGTACCTGAGCGGGCACGAAGACTGTCCAGGGCGATGCTCCCTCACAGCGAACCTTGACCGTTACGCGGCCCAAAGGCTTGGCCGGACTCTCCAGCGTGGCTGTCAATTCCTTGTCGCACATCGGCATGCGCAGGCGCGGATCGAGCGGGTTCACCTGGATTTCATAGCGACCTTGGGTTTGACTCGTCGCCAGATAGTCCTCTACGGTGAATTCAAGAAAGCCCTGGGTGACGCCGATAAGCATGTCAGGCAAGGTAACCGCGTTAGCAAGGGCAGGGCTGCCAGCGTTGAACAGGCAAACAGCCGACAACACCCCCAGCCATTGGCGGCAGCGGGTGGTCAAGCGTCGGATTAATGTCGGTTGTGTGTTCATGACAGATCAAAAGCAAGCGCCGTGCCGTTTAGTGATGAAGGCGCGTCGCAACAACACTTAGCGTTGGCGTAGGAGTCAGGCATGGCTGGTGTAATGGATTCGGTAAACCAGCGCACGCAACTGGTGGGGCAGAATCGCCTCGAGTTGCTGTTGTTCCGTCTCGACGGCCAGCAGCTGTATGGGATCAACGTGTTCAAGGTGCGGGAGGTGCTGCAATGCCCCAAACTGACACTGATGCCCAAGTCCAGTCCTGTCGTGTGTGGCGTGGCGAATATTCGGGGAGCGACCATTCCGATCCTTGATCTGGCGATGGCGACCGGCTCCGGTGGCTTGAAGGACAAGAACAACCCCTTCGTGATCATCACGGAGTACAACACCAAGACCCAGGGATTCCTGGTGCGCTCGGTGGAGCGCATCGTCAACATGAACTGGGAGGAGATTCATCCGCCACCCAAGGGCACGGGACGTGATCACTACCTGACGGCTGTGACGCGGGTCGACAACCAGTTGGTGGAAATCATCGACGTCGAGAAGGTGCTGGCGGAAGTGGCCCCCACCCCGGAAGCGATTTCCGCTGGCGTGGTGGATGTCGAAACCCAGCACAAGGCGCTCTCCTTGCGGGTGCTGACGGTCGATGACTCGTCGGTGGCGCGCAAGCAGGTCACCCGGTGCCTGCAAACGGTCGGTGTTGAAGTGGTGGCGTTGAACGACGGTCGGCAAGCGCTGGATTACCTGCGCAAACTGGTCGACGAGGGCAAGAAGCCGGAGGAGGAGTTTCTGATGATGATTTCCGACATCGAGATGCCGGAAATGGACGGATACACCCTCACGGCCGAGATCCGCAACGACCCCCGAATGCAAAAGCTTCACATCATCCTGCATACTTCGTTGTCGGGTGTGTTCAATCAGGCGATGGTCAGGAAGGTCGGTGCCGATGATTTCCTGGCCAAATTCCGTCCTGATGACCTGGCATCCCGGGTAGTCGACCGGATCAAAGCAGCAGACTTCAGCTAGGGGCGTCCGGCCCCCGGCAGTCAACACGATTTTAGAGGCGGCAGCATTGTCTACGGGTAATTTGGATTTCGAACAGTTCCGGGTGTTCCTGGAAAAAGCCTGTGGCATTTTGCTCGGTGAAAACAAGCAGTATCTGGTCTCCAGCCGTCTCAACAAACTGATGGAGCAGCAAGGCATCAAGTCCCTGGGTGAGCTGGTCCAGCGCATTCAGACCCAGCCGCGTAGCGGGTTGCGCGAGATGGTGGTGGATGCGATGACGACCAACGAAACCCTGTGGTTTCGTGATACCTATCCGTTTGAAGTCTTGAAGAACAAGGTGCTGCCCGAGGCGATCAAGGCAAGTCCCGGCCAGCGTCTGCGGATCTGGTCGGCGGCGTGCTCGTCGGGTCAGGAACCGTATTCGCTGTCGATGTCCATCGATGAGTTCGAGCGGTTCAATGCCGGGCAGTTGAGGATGGGCGTGCAGATTGTGGCCACTGACCTGTCCGGCACCATGCTGAACAACTGCAAGACCGGCGAGTACGACAGCCTGGCCATCGGTCGCGGACTATCTCCCGAGCGGCTGCAGCGTTATTTCGACCCCAAGGGGCCGGGGCGCTGGGCCATCAAGGCGCCGATCAAGAGCCGGGTCGAGTTTCGCTCGTTCAACCTGCTGGACAGCTACGCGAGCCTTGGCAAGTTCGACATCGTGTTCTGTCGCAACGTACTGATCTACTTCTCCGCCGAAGTGAAGAAGGACATCCTGTTGCGCATTCACAGCACGTTGAAGCCGGGTGGCTATCTGTTTCTCGGTGCTTCCGAAGCGCTGAACGGATTGCCGGATCATTACCAGATGGTCCAGTGCAGCCCGGGGATTATTTACCAGGCGAAGTGACCGGTTGGTTGCATCAAAAAACGGGAGCCCTCAGGGGTTCCCGTTTTTTATGCCTGATGATTTCTCGCCGATACGGCCTAAACCTGCAGGAGCCGGAAACGGGTGTGACGCGGCAGAAAAGCGGCATCCAGCGGAAACCGCTTGCCGCTTTTCTGTCGCTGCCCTCTGGACCGGTGCCCGCAAAGCCCCGGTTTACGGGGGGTTATGAATTGGCATGACGCTTGCTATGACTATCGTACGAAAAATCAGGTCAGCCGAAGGTTTCCCGCCATGAGCATCAGCTTCGATAAAGCGCTCGGTATTCACGAAAAGGCATTGGGCTTGCGCGCTCAGCGTGCCGAAGTCCTGGCCAACAACATTGCCAACGCCGACACACCGAACTACAAGGCTCGGGACCTGGAGTTCTCGAAAGTGCTCGAGGCGCAGAACGACAAGGCCAAAAATGGCACCTTCGCCTTGAACATGACCAATAGCCGTCATATCGAGGCCCAGGGATTGGGCAATGGCGACGAGTCGCTGATGTACCGTACGCCGATGCAACCGTCGATCGACCAGAACACTGTGGATGCCCAGCTGGAACAGTCGAACTACGCGGAAAACTCGGTCAACTTCCAGGCCAGCTTCACCCTGCTCAACAGCAAATTCAAAGGGCTGGTGTCAGCCCTGCGCGGAGAGTAAGTCATGTCTCTATCCAGTGTTTTCAACATTGCCGGTAGCGGCATGAGTGCCCAGACCACACGCTTGAACACCGTGGCCTCGAACATCGCCAACGCCGAGACTGTCTCGTCGAGCATCGACCAGACCTACCGTGCACGTCACCCGGTATTCGCCACCATGTTCCAGGGCGCTCAAGGCGGTGGCGACTCCCTGTTCCAGAACCAGGACGCGGCCGGTCAAGGCGTACAGGTACTGGGCGTGGTCGAAGACCAAAGCAATCTTGATGCACGCTACGAGCCGAACCATCCGGCCGCCGATGCCAAGGGCTATGTCTACTACCCGAACGTCAACGTGGTGGAAGAAATGGCTGACATGATTTCCGCGAGCCGTTCGTTCCAGACCAACGCCGAAATGATGAATACCGCCAAAACCATGATGCAGAAGGTCCTGACCCTCGGTCAGTGATAAGGGGCGATTCAGATGAGTGTTACCGATACCACCAGTGCTCCGAGCCTCAACGACATCCTGGCCAACTCGTCGATCAAGACCACTACCAATTCCGATAGCCTGGCATCGGCGGCCGGTAGTGCCACGGGCAAAAAGGCCCTGGGCAAGGATGCGTTCCTGCAACTGCTGGTGACCCAGCTGAAAAACCAGAACCCGCTGGAGCCTCAGGACAACGGCGAGTTCGTGGCACAGCTGGCGCAGTTCAGCAGCCTGGAAGGCATCACCACGCTCAACGATACCGTGTCCGGCATCGCTGGCAACTACAACTCGTCCCAGGCGTTGCAGGCTTCGGCGCTGGTGGGGCGTTCAGTCATCGCGCCGGGCGACAAGGCCGTGATCGACACCACGAAGGGCATGACCGGCGCGGTTGTCATACCGCAGTCGGTGGCTGAAGTGGCGGTGAAAATCACCGACAAGGATGGCAAGACCGTCCGCACCCTCACCCTGGACGATCAGCAAGCCGGCACCAGCAGCTTCACCTGGGATGGCAAGGACGATGCCGGTAACGTCGTTGATTCGGGTACTTATACCTTTGCGGCGAACACCACCATCGATGAAAAGGGCGTGGCGCTGGTCACCAACCTGCCGGCAACGGTCAACAGCGTGACCATCAGTCAGACCGGCGGTGAGTTGATGCTCAACCTGGCCGGGCTCGGCAGTGTCGCCCTGTCCAAAGTGCAAACCATTGGTATATAGAGCCGATTAACGCGGCACAAAAGGAGTGGAATATGTCTTTCAACATCGGCCTTAGCGGTCTCTATGCTGCCAACAAACAATTGGACGTCACTGGTAACAATATCGCCAACGTGGCAACCACCGGCTTCAAGTCGTCCCGCGCAGAATTCGAAGACGTGTACTCGGCGACCAAACTGGGCACGGGCAGCAAGGTCGTCGGCAGCGGCGTGCGCCTGGCCAACGTTTCCCAGCAATTTACCCAGGGCGATATCAGCGCCACCGGTAACGTACTGGACATGGGCATCAATGGCTCAGGCTTCTTCGTCTTGAACAACAGCGGCTCGCTGTCCTATACCCGTGCCGGTACGTTCAAGGTCGACAAGGAAGGCTACGTTACCAACAGCGATGGTACCGCGCGCCTGCAAGGCTACGGTGTGGATGCCAATGGCAAGATTGTCAACGGTGTATTGACTGACCTGCGCATCGACACCTCCAACCTGGCGCCGAAATCCACCACCACGGTGTCGTCGACGATCAACCTGAACTCTACGGCTCCAGTGATCGATCAGACGGTGGCGACCAACAAGTTCGACCCAAGCAAGGCAGAGACCTTCAGCAAGCAGTTCAGTACTCCGGTATTCGACACTCAGGGCAACCAGCACACCATGGATCAATACATGGTCAAGACTGGTCCGAACACGTGGGATACCTATACCCTGATCGACGGTCGCAATCCGGACGGCAGCGACCCGACAAACGCGGCGACACCGCCAATCGCTTCGACGATGACCTTCGACACATCGGGCAAGTTGGTGTCGGTCAGCACGCCGGTTCCACCCACCGTGCCTCCGACCGTTCCAGCGCCTGGCCCGGTGATCAGTAATGAACTGAAAATCACCAACTGGACCCCGGGCTCGGTCAAGGATGGCGTCTGGACGGCCAATGGTGCGGCCGCCGATCCGGACGGCCTGACGATTTCCATGGGTAACACGACTCAGTTCAACGCCGACACCGCACGCTCCATTCCCGTGCAGAACGGTTATGCCACGGGTCAGATCACCAACCTGACCATCGACGGCAGCGGTGTGCTGTTGGCCAACTTCAGCAACTACCAGACCAAGCCGATTGGCCAGTTGGCGTTGGCCAGCTTCACCAACGAACAAGGTCTGCAACCGGTCGGCGGTACCAGCTGGAAAGAAACCTACGCCTCGGGCATCCCGGGTTACGATGCGCCGGAAACCGGCTCGCTGGGTACGATCCGCTCCAACTCCCTGGAAGAGTCCAACGTCAACGTGACCAATGAACTGGTCGACCTGATCAAGGCGCAAAGCAATTACCAGGCGAACGCCAAGACCATCTCTACCCAGAGCACCATCATGCAGACCATCATTCAGATGGCCTGATGCGGACTGGCTGAAACCGCTGCACAAGGAGCCCCTCGCAAGAGGGGCTTTTTTTTAGATCAAAAGAAAACCCCCGACAAGCCAGGGGCCTGTCGGGGGTTTTGTGTTACCGGCTCAGCTTATTGGCAAGCTTCGCAATCCGGCTCGTCGATGGCGCAAGCCTTCGGCACTGGAGCAGGACCGGCTGGTGCTGCCAGGACCGAGTCGTCACCGTGGTTGCCACCGCTGGAAACAGCGTTGAGCTTACCGGTGTTGATGGTCGATTTCTCGGTGCTGGTCGCGGCCAGGGCACGGAGGTAGTAGGTGGTTTTCAGACCACGGTACCAGGCCATGCGGTAGGTCACGTCCAGCTTCTTGCCCGAAGCGCCAGCGATGTACAGGTTCAGCGATTGAGCCTGGTCGATCCATTTCTGGCGACGGCTGGCCGCGTCGACGATCCACTTGGTGTCCACTTCGAACGCGGTCGCATAGAGCTCCTTGAGTTCTTGTGGAATGCGCTCGATCTGCTGCACCGAACCGTCGTAGTACTTCAGGTCGTTGATCATGACCGAGTCCCACAGGCCGCGAGCCTTCAGGTCGCGGACCAGGTATGGGTTGATCACGGTGAATTCGCCCGACAGGTTCGATTTCACATACAGGTTCTGGTAGGTCGGTTCGATCGACTGCGATACGCCAGTGATGTTGGCGATGGTTGCGGTCGGTGCGATGGCCATGATGTTCGAGTTACGGATACCTTTCTGCACACGGGCGCGAACCGGTGCCCAGTCCAGGGATTCCTTCAGGTCGACATCAATGTACTTCTGGCCACGGGCTTCGATCAGGATCTGTTGCGAATCCAGTGGCAGGATGCCCTTGGACCACAGCGAGCCCTGGAACGTCTCGTAGGCGCCACGCTCGTCAGCCAGGTCGCAGGAAGCCTGGATCGCGTAGTAGCTGACCGCTTCCATCGACTTGTCGGCGAACTCGACGGCAGCGTCGGAACCGTAAGGGATGTGCTGCAGGTACAGCGCGTCCTGGAAGCCCATGATGCCCAGACCCACTGGACGGTGCTTGAAGTTGGAGTTCTTCGCTTGCGGCACCGAGTAGTAGTTGATGTCGATCACGTTATCGAGCATGCGCACGGCGGTGTTTACGGTGCGCTCCAACTTGGCGGTGTCCAGCTTGCCGTTGACGATGTGGTTCGGCAGGTTGATCGAGCCCAGGTTGCAAACGGCGATCTCGTCCTTGTTGGTGTTCAAGGTGATCTCGGTGCACAGGTTCGAGCTGTGGACCACGCCGTCGTGCTGCTGCGGGCTGCGCAGGTTGCTCGGGTCTTTGAAGGTCAGCCATGGGTGGCCGGTTTCAATCAG
>NZ_JBIUYA010000064.1:0-13761 GCF_044744285.1 Pseudomonas sp. NPDC087336
TGAACAGACATAAAAAATCCGATACCAGAGGTCTGGTATCGGATTTTCTAGGAAGCCCAGCATGAGCTCAAATGCTTAAGTGAACAGCATTACGGCATGTCCGGGTTTTTTAATGCCTGGCTTTTACCGGGCTCACTGATTTCGCGCTTTGGCCTCGGCGGCCTTTGCCGCACGCAGTCGACGCACCTCTTTCGGATCCGCCAACAATGGCCGGTAAATCTCGATGCGATCGCCCGGCTCAACCAGACGACTTTCGGGATCGACGACCACCTTGCCGAAGATCCCCACCGGACACTGTGACAGGTCCAGCTCCGGAAAAGCCTGACCCATTCCAGACTTCAGCAACGCCGCGCGAACAGTGGTTCCCGCCGGCACTCTCACCATCAGGAGCTCCTGACGATCAACGGCGGCATAGACCACCTCGATCTCTATCATTGTCTCAACCATGCATTTGCTTGGCGCGCTGGCAGAACGCGTCCACCAGCGTATTGGCCGCCTGATTGAACAACGGCCCCAGGGTCGCGCGAACGATCGGGCCGGCGTAATCGAACGACAGGTCCAGGCTGATCTTGCAGGCCTTCTCACCCAACGGCTTGAACACCCACACGCCATGCAACTGAGTGAACGGCCCCTCTTCGAGGTTCATTTCGATCGACTGACCGGGCACCAAGGTGTTGCGCGTCACGAAATGCTGGCTGAGCCCACCCTTGGCCACGCCAACGCTCGCACGCATATGATCGGCAGAGCTTTCCAGGACTTCAGCCGATGAGCACCAAGGCAGGAATTCCGGATAACGCGCCACGTCGTTGACCAGGTCATACAGCGCCTGCGCGGGGTACGGCAGCAAGGCCGAACGTGAAATGTGTGTCGTCATGTCAGCGTCACTTCCAGAGCTGGGCGGCAAACACTATGAGAATGCCGATAGGCGCCACATAGCGCATCAAGAACAAGGACAAGGTGAACAACGCAGGGTTGCGGATCGACAATTCGTCGCGCACCGCTTCCCGGCCCATCACCCAGCCTGCAAACACCACGAAACACAAACCACCGAGTGGCAACATGATCCGCGAGGTGAAGAAATCGATCACGCCAAAGAAGTCCAGACCGCCCGCCGCACCCCATTGATAGAGGTGAAACAGCCCGTCTTCGCTCACGAAAAACTTGGCCTGCTTCCAGATATTGAAGGAAAACACCGTGCCCAGCCCGACAAACCAGCAACTGAATGCCAGCCAGAAGGTGACCCAGGCGCGGCTGATTTTCGAGCGCTCGACCAGGTAAGCCACCATGGGTTCGAGCAAGGATATGGCCGAACTCCAGGCTGCAATCGCGACCAGCACGAAGAACACTACGCCCATCAACTGGCCGAACGCTACGTTGCCAAAGGCAAATGGCAGGCTGACAAACATCAGGCCAGGGCCTTCGCTCGGGTTCAGACCGCCGGCAAACACAATCGGAAACAATGCCAGCCCCGCCACCAGGGATACAAAAGTATCCAGCAGCGCAACACCAACGATGGTTCCTGAAATCGACGAATGCTTGGGCATGTAGGCGCCGTAGATCATGATCGAACCGACCCCGACACTCAAAGAAAAGAAAGCATGCCCCATGGCCGGCAGCAAGCCGTCGAGGACCTTTTCCGGATGGAAGTCGAACATGAAATGTACGCCTTCCATGAAATGCCCGGTGGTCATGCTGTAGCCCAGTAGAACAAGCACCATCACGAACAGTAACGGCATCATGATGCGCAGGCTGCGCTCAAGCCCCGCGACCACGCCTTTGGCGATCACCACGGCAGACAGCAGCATGAAAATCGTGTGCCAAAGTGTCAGGCGCCAGGGATCGGCAATCACATTGCCAAAGTACGCCCCCACCTGATCGGGCGTCGCTCCCTGGAAGTCGCCACGCCCCATGTCAATGATGTAATCCAGCGACCAGCCGCCGACCACGCTGTAGAAAGACAGGATCAGCAGCGCCGTGATCATCCCGGCAAACGCCCCCCAGGACCATTTGCCCGAATGCCCCGCTTCCAGCGCCAGCACCTTCAAGGCGTTGGCCGGGCTCTGCCGGGCACGCCGGCCGATCAGGGTTTCCGCGAGCATGACAGGCACACCGATCAACGCGATACAAGCCAGGAACATCAGCACGAAGGCGCCGCCGCCGTAGACGCCAACCATGTAGGGAAATTTCCAGATACTACCCAGGCCCACGGCCGAACCGGTCGCGGCGAGTATGAAGACCCAGCGGCTAGCCCAACTGCCGTGGACAGAAACCTTGTCTGTCGACATTGATATTACGACCAAGCGTTCAAAAAAGAGGCCGCATTGTCCGGGATTCAATCAACCTGCTCAAGCATGTAGCAATCCCGTAGCCGACTCGCGTGCAACTCCCTATAATGCCGCCCCTATGGCTAAACAGAAGAAACACCCAACAGGGACCATCGCGCAAAATAAAAAGGCGCGACACGATTACTTCATCGAACATCGGTTCGAGGCTGGTCTGGTCCTGGCCGGCTGGGAAGTAAAAAGTCTGCGGGCAAGCAAGTTGCAACTGGTTGACAGTTACGTACTGCTCAAGGATGGCGAAGCCTGGCTGCTCGGCAGTCACATCACGCCCCTGACGACCGCCAGCACCCACGTCATCGCCGATCCGGTGCGCACGCGAAAGTTGCTGCTCAACCGGCGGGAGCTGGAAAAGCTCGCCGCTGCCGTGCAGCAAAAAGGCTACGCCTGCGTGTGCCTGTCCTGGTACTGGAGCAAGCACATGGTCAAGTGCGAAATTGCTCTGGGCAAGGGCAAGAAGGAATACGACAAGCGTGATACCGAGCGCGAACGCGACGCCGGCCGCGAGTTGCAGCGCGCGGTGCGCAACAAGGGCAAGGAAGATTAATTCCTTGCCCTGATCGTTCCCACGCTCTGCGCGGGAACGATCACCAACCGACTACATCCCTTTGCGCCGCTCCGCCCGAGCCACGCGTTGCACTTCCTGACGCACCTCCTCCAGCACTTCCTGCACATACAGAATGTGTCGACTGGAGACTTCGCGCGCCTGTTCCGCCCGACCTTCGATAATTGCCTGATACAACTCCCGATGCTGCGTAATCAGCATGTCGCGGGTCTCGGTGCGCTGCTTGTACATGCCGCCGATGTTGGTGACCACGTTGCGCTTGAGCAGGTCGAACAACCCACGAATGGTGTGCAGCAGCACCGCGTTATGACTGGCTTCGGCGATCGCCAGATGGAAATTTGCATCCGCCGCGCCCTCTTCCGCCCGACTGACTTCATCGTGACGCGAATAGCAGTCCAGCAGTTGATTGAACGCCGCGGTCAATCGCTCACGGTCAACGTCGGTGGCGCGTAATGCTGCGTAATAGGCGCAGGACGCCTCCAGCGTGTGGCGAAACTCCAGCAAGTCGCGCTGCGCTTCGGGATTGTTTTCCAGCAGATGCAACAGGGGATCACTGAACGTCGTGCCCAGGGACTCCACCACGTAATTGCCGCCACCTTGACGACTGACCAACAACCCCCTGGCGGTCAGTTTCTGAATAGCTTCCCGCAACGAAGGTCGGGAAACACCAAATTGTTCGGCCAACGTGCGTTCCGCCGGCAAGCGCTCACCCGCTTTCAGCGTGCCCTCGAGGATCATGCCCTCGAGCTGCTCGACAATATCGTCGGACAAACGGCGCTGCCGAATCTGATCAAACCCCATAACTCGATTTCTCCACCATCCCGACGGTGCGCCGGGGCTCTATTCTGGCCTATCCATGGGACGCAGGCACCTGCCACACGACCATTACCCGAACAGGCCAGATCCTCTGCAAAACGCTGACTACGACAAAAGTTTTAGGGCGGCAAATTGACACACCGCCTACAACGCTTTTACCCTAGCCAACAGCGATTGTAAATTGGTATTACCAATTAACCAAGAACGCTGATCAGTGCATTGACCAACAACAATTAGGGGCCACCCCATATGCAAACCTGGCAACAGCTCTACAGCCCGCTCGGCAGCCTCGGCCTGTCCGCACTCGCAGCCGTTATTCCCATCGTGTTCTTCTTCCTGGCCCTGGCCGTGTTCCGCCTCAAAGGACACGTGGCCGGCAGCATCACCCTGGCCTTGTCGATCCTGGTGGCAATCCTTGCCTTCAAGATGCCGGTCGACATGGCGTTCGCCGCCGCCGGGTATGGTTTCGCCTACGGCCTGTGGCCGATCGCCTGGATCATCGTGGCGGCCGTGTTCCTCTACAAACTGACGGTCAAGAGTGGCCAGTTCGAAGTCATCCGCAGCTCGGTGCTGTCGATCACCGACGACCAGCGCCTGCAGGTGTTGCTGATCGGTTTCTGCTTCGGTGCCTTCCTCGAAGGCGCGGCCGGTTTTGGCGCTCCGGTGGCGATTACTGCCGCGCTGCTGGTAGGCCTGGGCTTCAACCCGCTGTACGCCGCCGGCCTGTGCCTGATCGCGAACACCGCGCCGGTCGCCTTCGGCGCCCTGGGGATTCCAATCATCGTCGCCGGGCAAGTGACCGGCATCGACGCCTTCAAGATCGGCGCCATGACTGGCCGCCAACTGCCGCTGCTGTCGCTGTTCGTGCCGTTCTGGCTGGTGTTCATGATGGATGGCCTGCGCGGCGTGCGGGAAACCTGGCCGGCGGCGCTGGTCGCCGGTTTGAGCTTCGCCGTGACCCAGTACTTCACCTCGAACTTCATCGGCCCGGAACTGCCGGACATCACGTCGGCCCTCGCCAGCCTGATTTCCCTGACCCTGTTCCTGAAGGTCTGGCAGCCAAAACGCGCCGCCGGCCAACACATCGTCGGCGCCGTCTCGGCTTCCGTGGTCAGCGCCAGCGTCGGTGGTTTCGGCCAGAAGCGCACCACCGTGGCTTCGCCTTACAGCCTCGGGGAAATTTTCAAAGCCTGGTCGCCGTTCCTGATCCTGACCGTGCTGGTAACCATCTGGACGCTCAAGCCGTTCAAGGCGATGTTTGCCGCTGGCGGCTCGATGTACAGCTTCGTGTTCAACTTCGCCATCCCGCATCTGGACCAGATGGTGATCAAGGTGGCACCGATCGTGGCCGCGCCGACTGCACTCCCTGCGGTGTTCAAGCTTGACCCGATTTCCGCCACCGGCACCGCGATTTTCTTCTCGGCGCTGATCTCGATGCTGGTCCTGAACATCAACGTCAAAACTGGTCTTACCACTTTGAAAGAGACCTTCTACGAACTGCGCTGGCCGATCCTGTCCATCGGTATGGTGCTGGCCTTCGCATTCGTCACCAATTACTCGGGCATGTCGTCGACCATGGCCCTGGTCCTGGCTGGCACAGGCGCCGCCTTCCCGTTCTTCTCGCCGTTCCTCGGCTGGCTGGGTGTGTTCCTGACCGGCTCCGATACCTCGTCCAACGCACTGTTCAGTTCGTTGCAGGCAACCACCGCCCACCAGATCGGCGTCAACGACACCTTGCTGGTGGCGGCGAACACCAGCGGCGGCGTGACCGGCAAGATGATCTCGCCGCAATCGATCGCCGTGGCCTGCGCGGCAACTGGCCTGGTAGGCAAGGAATCGGACCTGTTCCGCTTCACCCTCAAGCACAGCCTGTTCTTTGCAACGATTGTCGGCCTGATCACTCTGGCCCAGGCCTACTGGTTCACCGGCATGCTGGTGCACTAAGCCCTACAAGCGACATGGAAAAAACAGACGCCGGGCCACGACCCTGGCGTCAGCTATTCACTACCCGGTCTGTAAGGCTGCTGAAAGAATCTCTCTCTATATTCAGCGGCCTCGACGGACGGGTAACCGGCCGAGAGACACGCCTGATGAGCGAGCTTTTTTACAACGCTGTGCCGAATGCGACCCGTGTCGCCCCGCCACTGCCCGAGCCTCGGCAATACCCCAGCGAGAAACCGCAACGGGTGTACCTGTTCGGGACCTGCGTAGTGGATCTGTTCTACCCGCAAGCCGGAATGGACGCGATCCACCTGCTGGAACGCGAGGGTATTCGTGTCGAGTACCCGCAAGGGCAAAGCTGCTGCGGTCAACCGGCCTACACCTCGGGCTACACCGAGCAGGCCAGGACCGTCGCGCGCTCGCAACTGGCGCTGTTCTGCGGGGATTATCCGGTGGTGGTGCCTTCGGGTTCCTGCGCGGGCATGTTGCGCGAACACTATGCCGACTTGTTCAAGGATGAGCCGGACACGTTGCAACAGGTCCAGGCCCTGGCGGCCAGGACCTATGAGCTGGCCGAGTTTCTGTTGTTTGTCTGCAAGGTGCAGTTCAAGGACAGCGGCACGCCAGTGAAGGTAGCGTTGCACACGTCGTGTTCGGCACGCCGTGAAATGAACACCCACCTGCACGGCCGCGAGCTGTTGTCGCAATTGAGCAACGTGGAACGGGTCGAGCACAGTCACGAAAGCGAATGCTGTGGCTTCGGTGGGACTTTCAGCGTCCGTATGCCGGACATTTCCGGCGCGATGGTGGCTGACAAGACGCGCTCGTTGAAGGAATCCGGCGCGCACCAGGTACTCAGTGCCGACTGCGGTTGCCTGATGAACATCAATGGCTCGCTGGAGAAACAGAAGGAAGCGCTGCGCGGTCAACACCTGGCCAGCTTCCTCTGGCAGCGTACCGGGGGTGCCCAATGAGTGCCGCCGAGATTATTCCTACGGTCGCCGTAGAAGAAGACTTCCGCACCCGGGCGCACGAGGCGCTGGGTGATGCGCAATTGCGAGGCAACTTTCGCAAGGCGATGGATTCACTGATGACCAAACGGGCAACGGCTTTTAGCGATGCCCATGAAAGAGAACATCTGCGAGCGCTGGGCAATGCTGTCCGCGCCCGCGCGTTATCGAAGTTGCCCGAGTTGCTCGAGCAACTTGAACAGAACCTGACCCGCAACGGTGTGACAGTGCACTGGGCGGAAACGGTGGACGAAGCCAATGGCATCGTCCTCTCGATCATCCGCGCTCACGAGGGGCGGCAAGTGATCAAGGGTAAATCGATGGTCAGCGAAGAGATGGAGATGAACCATGTCCTCGCTGAACAGGGCATTGAATGCCTGGAATCGGACATGGGCGAGTACATCGTCCAGCTCGACCACGAGAAACCTTCACACATAATCATGCCGGCGATCCACAAGAATGCCGGTCAGGTCGCGTCCTTGTTCCACGACAAACTTGGTGTGGAATACACCAAGGACGTTGACCAACTCATTCAGATCGGTCGCAGGGTCCTGCGGCAGAAATTCTTCGAAGCGGACATCGGCGTCTCCGGTGTCAACTTCGCCGTGGCCGAAACCGGCACCCTGCTGCTGGTGGAAAACGAAGGCAACGGTCGCATGACCACCACGGTGCCACCGGTGCACATCGCCGTCACCGGCATCGAGAAAGTCGTGGAGAACCTGCGCGACGTGGTGCCGCTGCTGTCGTTGCTGACCCGTTCGGCCTTGGGCATCCCGATCACCACCTACGTCAACATGATCTCCGGCCCGCGCAAGGAGCATGAGCTCGACGGCCCCCGGGAAGTGCACCTGGTCCTGCTCGACAACGGTCGCAGCCAGGCGTTTGCCGACAGCGAACTGCGCCAGACCCTGAACTGCATCCGCTGCGGCGCCTGCATGAATCATTGCCCGGTCTACACTCGAATCGGCGGCCATGCCTACGGCGAGGTCTACCCCGGCCCTATCGGAAAAATCATCACCCCGCACATGGTCGGCCTGGCGAAAGTCCCGGATCACCCGAGCGCCTCTTCGTTGTGCGGTGCCTGCGGCGAAGTGTGCCCGGTGAAAATCCCGATTCCTGCTTTGCTGCGCCGTTTGCGCGAAGAGAACGTCAAGGCGCCGGACAGCACGGATCAAGTGATGCGTGGCCAAGGCAGCAAGTACTCGCGCAAGGAACGATTCATCTGGAACGCCTGGGCCAGGCTCAACAGCTCACCGACGCTGTATCGCCTGTTCGCCTTGGCCGCAACTCGCCTGCGTGCCCTTACGCCGAGCAATGTCGGACCATGGACGCAGAACCACATTGCCCCGAAACCCGCCGCCCGCTCACTGCATGACATGGCTCGCGAGCATCTGGCCAAACAGGGAGATCGTTGATGAGCGCCAAGCAAAATATCCTCGCCAAGTTGCGCAAAAGTCTGACAGGCACCACCCCGGTGGCTGACAACTTCGACGTCGAGCTGGTGACGAAGCCCTACACCTACGCGCCAGATCAACGCATCCCGCAACTGCGCAAACTGATGGAAGCCGTGCACACGGAAATCCACCTGACTTCCGGTGAACACTGGCCGGCCTTGCTGGCAACACTGCTGCAAGATCGCCAGTTGCCCAGCCTGTTGATCGCCCCGACTACGCCGCACGGGCAACGTGTCACGCAGCACTGGGCGAAAAATCCCGGCCTGCCGGCGCTCAAGGCCTACGACCGCCCGGTTGAAGAATGGAAAG
Organism: Pseudomonas sp. NPDC087336; assembly: GCF_044744285.1. Classification (NCBI taxonomy): domain Bacteria; kingdom Pseudomonadati; phylum Pseudomonadota; class Gammaproteobacteria; order Pseudomonadales; family Pseudomonadaceae; genus Pseudomonas; species Pseudomonas sp. NPDC087336. The sequence goes on from NZ_JBIUYA010000064.1 coordinate 8,435, forward strand.
CAGAACTGTTCAACGACACCCCGGCGAGCCTGACCACCACCCTTGGCGCAATCGCCGCCACGGGCAGCCTGATTATCTGGCCGACGCGGGAAGAACCGCGTCTCATGAGCCTGGCGCCGCCGGTGCATTTCGCCCTGCTCAAGGCCAGTGAAATCCGCGATAACTTCTATCAGGTACAACAGGAATTCGAATGGGCCCAGGGCATGCCGACCAATGCCTTGCTGGTTTCCGGCCCGTCGAAAACCGCTGATATCGAACAAGTCCTGGCCTACGGTGCCCACGGCCCGAAAGACCTGGTGGTGTTGATCCTGGAGGACCAATGAGTCTACCGGCCGCTTTCCTGCGCGATGCGCAGCAACTGATTCCCCAGGAACGGCGTTTCGACGATCCGCTGTCGACGTTGGCCTTCGGCACCGACGCCAGCTTCTATCGACTGATTCCGCAACTGGTGATTCGCGTCGAGTCCGAAGACGAAGTGGTGGCGCTGCTACAACTGGCGCAGCGCGACCGGGTTCCCGTGACCTTCCGCGCCGCCGGCACCAGCCTGTCCGGGCAAGCCATCAGCGATTCGGTGTTGATCGTGCTTGGGGATAACTGGAACGGTCGCGAGATCCGCGGCCAGGGCACACAAATCCGCCTGCAACCGGGGGTGATCGGCGCGCAGGCCAATGCCTGGCTGGCACCGTTCGGGCGCAAGATCGGCCCGGACCCGGCGTCGATCAACGCCTGCAAAATCGGCGGCATCGTTGCCAACAATGCCAGCGGCATGTGCTGCGGCACGGCGCAAAACACCTATCACACCCTGGCAGGCATCCGCCTGGTGCTGGCCGACGGCAGCCGCCTCGATACCGAAGATGCTGCCAGCGTCGCGGCGTTTCGGGCCAGTCATGGCGACCTGCTGGAGCGTCTTGCGACCCTGGGCCGCGAGACCCGCGCCAATGCCGAACTGGCTGCGAAAATTCGCCACAAATATCGTCTGAAAAACACCACGGGGCTGTCACTCAACGCCCTGGTGGATTACGACGAGCCTGTGGATATCTTGAGCCACTTGCTGGTGGGTTCCGAAGGCACTCTGGGTTTCATCAGCGCGGTGACCTACGACACGGTGATCGATCACCCGAACAAGGCCTCGGCACTGATCGTATTCCCGGACGTGGAAACCTGCTGCAACGCCGTCACCGTGCTCAAAAGCCAACCGGTGTCAGCGGTAGAACTGCTGGACCGCCGCAGCCTGCGCTCGGTGCAGAACAAGCCCGGCATGCCCGCTTTCGTACAACAGCTGTCGAACAATGCCTGCGCCCTGCTGATCGAATCCCGCGCGGCATCTACCTCTTTGTTGCAGGAACAACTGGCGCAGATCATGGCGTCACTGTCCGCGTTCCCGGTAGAGAAACAAGTCGACTTCACCGAAGACCCGCTGGAAAACGCCCGGCTCTGGGCGATCCGCAAGGACACCTTCCCCGCCGTCGGCGCGGTGCGTAAAACCGGGACCACGGTGATCATCGAGGACGTGACCTTCCCGGTGGAACAACTGGCCATCGGTGTGAACCGGCTGATCGAGCTGTTCGACAAACATCACTACGACGAAGCGATCCTTTTCGGACATGCTCTGGAAGGCAATCTGCACTTCGTCTTCACCCAAGGCTTCAACAACCCACAAGAAGTCGCACGCTACCAGGCGTTCATGGACGACGTGGCGCAACTGGTGGCGGTTGAGTTCGGCGGTTCGCTCAAGGCCGAGCACGGCACCGGGCGCAACATGGCACCCTTCGTCGAGCTGGAATGGGGCAGCGATGCCTACCAGTTGATGTGGCAGCTCAAGCGCCTGCTCGACCCCAACGGCATACTCAATCCGGACGTGGTGCTCAGCGAAGACCCGCAGATCCACCTCAAGCACCTGAAACCGCTGCCGGCCGCCGACGAGATTGTGGATAAGTGCATCGAATGCGGCTTCTGCGAACCGGTCTGCCCTTCCAAAGGCCTGACCTTGAGCCCGCGCCAGCGCATCGTGATCTGGCGAGACATCCAGGCGAAGAAACGCGCCGGGATCGATACCCGCGAACTTGAGGCGGCCTATGAGTACCAGGGCATCGATACCTGTGCTGCCACCGGTCTTTGTGCGCAACGTTGCCCTGTGGGAATCAACACCGGCGAGCTGGTGAAAAAGCTTCGCGGCCTACACGCAACTCATACTAAAACCGCCTCTTGGCTTGAAGGCAATTTCGCCACGGCGCTGCAAGGTGCGCGCTTCACCCTGCACGTGGCCAACGGTGCGCGGATGTTGCTGGGTGCACCACGCCTGGCAAAATTATCGGCAACGCTGACCCGCTTGTCCAAAGGCCAGGTCCCACAATGGACCAACGCCATGCCGCAGCCGGAAAAAGCCATTCGCTTCAGCCCGTCGGTGACCGACGAACGCCCGCGCGTGGTGTACCTGGCAGCCTGCGTTTCACGGGCCATGGGCCCGGCGGCGGGCGACAAGGAGCAAATGTCGCTCTACGACAAGACCCGCGGCCTGCTGGAAAAAGCCGGTTATCAGGTGGTCTTCCCCGACAACCTGGACAACCTCTGCTGCGGCCAGCCGTTCGCTTCCAAGGGTTATGCAGAGCAAGCCGAACACAAACGCCAGGAGTTGATCGGCGCCCTGCTCCATGCCAGCCGTGGCGGGCTCGATCCGATCTATTGCGACACCAGCCCCTGCACGTTGCGCCTGACCCAGGACCTCGGCGATGTGCGCCTGGACCTGTACGACCCGGTACGTTTCATCCGCACGCACTTGATGGATCGACTGCATTTCACCCCGCAGGAAGCGCCCATCGCGGTGCATGTCACCTGCAGCACTCAGCATCTGGGCGAAAGCCAGGCGCTGATCGATCTGGCGCGCAAATGCAGCAAAAACGTGGTCATCCCCGAAGGCATCCACTGCTGCGGGTTTGCCGGTGACAAGGGCTTCACCACCCCCGAGCTGAATGCACATTCACTGCGCACCTTGAAGGATGCGGTGCAGTATTGCAGCGAAGGCATTTCCACCAGCCGCACCTGTGAGATCGGCTTGAGCCAGCATGGCGGGATCGATTATCACGGGCTGGTCTACCTGGTAGACCGCGTCACTCAAGCGCGCTCAGCCCTGTAGGAGCAAGCTTGCTCGCGATGGACGTCAACGATAACGCGTGCTTTCTGGATAAACGCGTTACCCCAAAATCCATCGCAAGCAAGCTCGCTCCTTTCTCCCCGCAAAATCGCAAAAAAAAACCGAATTCCTGCGCGCGGCTATAGTCATTTAGCTAGGCCCTGTGAAAGGGCTTATAACCACCTCGGCCAGCGGCCCCCTTCACCGGCAGCACCGAGCCCTCATGCGCAAGGAGATAACCATGAAGCACTCTGCAATTGCTGGATTGTTCATATCTGCAGCACTGTTGGCCTCGCCGGTGTTTGCGGCTGACGAGAATCTTTGTGACGGGAACATTGCCAAACTGAAAAACGCCATCACCACCGCGCCTGCCGTATCAGAGAGCTCTATGGATAACGCAGAAACCGCACTGAAGGATGCGGAAAAGGCCAAGGCAGCCGGTAACGAGAAAGACTGCATCGAGATCTCCGGTCAGATGCTGGAGAAAATTCAGCAGCGCAGCCCTACTAAAAAGTGAACACAGGCAAGGCCAACCTTCGGGTTGGCCTTCCGCGCCTCATTGGCGTACACTGTACTGGCTTGTTGCTCAACGAGGTTTTCGGGCAATGAGTTCGGGGCCGTTTAGGATTCGACGCCGGTTGCGAAACTTTAGGTGCATGCCGAGTTGGTAACAGAACTCGTAAATCCACTGTTGCAACTACTTATAGTTGCCAATGACGAAAACTACGGCCAGGAATTCGCTCTCGCTGCGTAAGCAGCCTTAGCCCTGAGCTTCTGGTACCTTCGGGTCCAGCAATCACCAGGGGATGTCTGTAAACCCAAAGTGATTGTCATATAGAACAGAATCGCCGTGCAGTACGTTGTGGACGAAGCGGCTAAAACTTACACAACTCGCCCAAAGCACCCTGCCCGTCGGGTCGCTGAGGGTTAACTTAATAGACACGGCTACGCATGTAGTACCGACAGCGGAGTACTGGCGGACGGGGGTTCAAATCCCCCCGGCTCCACCAAAATTACATCTAAAGACGTCCACGGACGTCTTTTTTTGTGCCTGAAAACCAGTAAATACGGGGCTTTCAGCTCCACCTGCGTCCATGGGCATCCATGAGCAGCCACGCTTTCTGGCATTCCAAATGGCATTCCAAGCCCATAAGTGCTAATTTTTGGAATGCCAAACCCATCCTGGAATACCAATGTGCGCACAAGCTACTCGCCTATCTGAGCTCAAAGTTAAATCTGCCAAGCCTTCTGAAAAGGACTACGTCTTGTTTGACGGTGGCGGCCTTCAAATGCGAGTGAGAAGCAATGGCTCTAAGCTGTGGAACTTCAACTATCGACATCCCGTGACGAAGAAGCGGATCAACATGGGCTTAGGTACCTTCCCTGAAGTCTCGTTAGCGCAGGCACGAAAGGGTTCCATTGCAGCGAGAGAAGTACTTGCCCAAGGCCTCGATCCTAAAGATCAACGAGATGCAGTGCTGCAAGCAAAGCAAGCTGAAACTGAGCACACATTTCAGAATGTTGCGACGTCCTGGTATGAACTGAAGAAGGATGCAGTGACACCAGCTTATGCCGAGGACATCTGGCGCTCGTTGACGTTGCACGTTTTCCCGGATTTGGGCACCACACCGATCTCAGCCATCAGCGCACCACAAGTCATCAACCTGCTTCGGCCACTCGAAACCAAAGGCAGTCTTGAAACAGTTAAACGGCTATCACAGCGACTCAACGAAATCATGACCTACGGGGTCAACTCGGGACTGATTCACGCAAACCCGCTTAGTGGGATTCGATCCGTCTTCAAGAAGCCGAAAAAGAAGAATATGGCGGCACTTGCTCCCGATGAGCTGAAAGAACTCATGGTGGCAATTGCCAATGCCAGCATAAAAAGGACCACTCGCTGCCTTATCGAATGGCAGCTCAACACCATGACCCGCCCAGCAGAGGCAGCCACCACTCGCTGGGAGGACATCGACTTCGAAAAGAAGATTTGGACGATTCCTGCTGAGCGCATGAAGAAACGCCGCATACATATCGTGCCGCTGACAGATCAAGCACTGGCGCTGCTGGAGGCAATCAAACCATACAGCGGACACCGGGAGTGCGGATTCTACGACACTTGGACACTCAGCCCACGATCATTTGGACACTCGTTCCATGCTCACTTGGACACCTGATCCACGTCCACTTGGACAGG
>NZ_JBIUYA010000065.1:0-12999 GCF_044744285.1 Pseudomonas sp. NPDC087336
ACCAACTGCAACGATAACCGAACTCCTATAACTTACAAAAGAACAACAACCGCCAAATAGTTACGCCCATGTTCAATTAAGTTCACCCCAACGCCCCCAACATCACCCTGCCCGACTATATCCACGCGACTCTGAAAGCCTCCGAAATCAGCCGTGACCGCGTTGAAGACGCGCGCAACGTTCTGAAAGAAGGCGAAGAAGTAGAAGCCAAGATCATCAGCGTTGATCGCAAGAGCCGCGTAATCCAGCTCTCGATCAAGTCGAAAGACGTTGAAGACGAGAAAGAAGCTATCCAGAGCCTGCGCGACAAGCCAGTAGCTGGTGACGCTCCAGTAGCCACCACTCTGGGTGATCTGCTGCGCGCTGCACAAGCGGAAAAACAGAACTAAGTTCTGACTTTCTGTAAAAAAAGGGCGACTTCGGTCGCCCTTTTTTGTGTCCGCAATTTGACCCGTGGCTCCAGTCGCGATCTTCTGCGTCCAAGCCACGAAACATTATCTCACTAAAACTGTCTGTTTCTTTAGCAGGATCAATCGCTTATTTGCAGCTAGTCTTTAGCTTGGGGTAAACGACGGTCGGGCTACGTGCCCGGCATAAGGAAGTGAATGAAAAGGCTCGTGGTCGTGATGGCAGTGCTGGTATTGGCAGGTTGTACCACTAGTGCCAAAACGCATGCCGTGCGTGGGGTCAGTGGTATCGAGATCGACTGCTCAGGGTTGGGGTCGGGATGGGAAAGGTGCGAAAAGCGCGCAGTCAAAGAATGCAAAGGTGCAGACTACACAGTCGTGACAAGGTCCGATGACGCCAAAGAGGAGGCAGACTTTTTCCTTGGCTTCAATCCAGCGGGCTTCCTTACGCGCACGATGCTGGTTATCTGCAGGTGAGTGGTCGAACTGGGCGTTGCAGCGTCTGGGGGAGAAAAATCGGGGTACAGGATGGGGCTGTTCAAATGTGTCAGGGCATGCTAAAACCTTTGAAGCGCTGATCTAGCTGCTTGAAAAAGAAGGGAAAATTATGACGAAGTCGGAGTTGATCGAACGAATTGTCACCCATCAAGGGCTGCTCTCATCAAAGGATGTGGAGCTGGCCATCAAGACCATGCTTGAGCAAATGTCCCAATGCCTGGCCACCGGCGATCGCATCGAGATCCGTGGGTTTGGTAGCTTTTCATTGCACTACCGCGCGCCGCGGGTAGGGCGCAACCCTAAAACTGGCCAATCTGTCAGCCTCGACGGTAAATTCGTTCCGCATTTCAAGCCGGGTAAAGAGCTGCGCGATCGTGTGAACGAGGATGAGGAGGAGGGGGTTTGATGGCGGCTGCACTTCAAGGAGGCCCTGATGCATAACCTCAAGCGCGTATTGCTCGCGGTATTCGTTCTGTTGCTGATTTTGGCGATCCTGGCGTTCGTTCTCGAGAACCAGCAATCGGTTACGCTCCTGTTCCTGGGTTGGGCGGGGCCGCAACTGCCTGTTTCGGTGGTTATGGTGATTGCATTATTGGTCGGCATGGTGATTGGCCCCATTATTGGCTGGTTGCTGGCGCGCTCCTCCGGAGCCTCGCGCAAGCGCCTTGTTTGATTGCACTGTACAAAGTCATCACTCATGGAGTCGTCGGATAGATTTGCAATGTCGGCGGCCATGACAAAAGCAGAATATTGAAGCGATGCAAACTCTTGGCGCATTGCTCGATGGCTTCTGCCTGTGCTCCATTCTTCGGCCATATTCCAGTCTGATTTACCTGCGCAGAACCGTCTTGGCTATGTCCAATGCTGTGCAGTCGACGCTGAAAAAACCCTCCTTCAAGGATCCTGGCTTAACTCAAGAAACTAAATTCCGGGAGCGGGACTTCGCTCGATAGTTATCGAAGGCGCTGGATTGATGGGGGGCTGATGGTTGATGCTATTTTGATCGCTCGAAGGAGCAGTATTTATCTGTTTTCAAATGATTTTTTTGTCTCCTGTCGGCGCATGAGTTATTAATTCCCAATACTAGCTGTAGAATGGCCAGTAGAAGTATTCGACCCTGGTCCGATGCTGCATTTCGATCTCGATTGACTTGTTTTTTTTCTTGAGAAAGGTGTCATTACCGAGCAGCCTCCACAGAGTTGGGGGAGCGTGCAGGAACACCAGAAAAGCGAGTGCAGCTAAGGCTAGAAGGTTTGGAACGACTTAGAGCTGTCAATCCTGCTAGTGACTATGATGCAGGAATGACTGGAAACATAACTGAGCCCCGCTTGCTGGTTGCAGCTGCCAAAAGGGGATTAAGGACTTAGAGCATGGAACTGATTCCCGTAATTTTGTCTGGTGGAGTAGGTAGCCGGTTGTGGCCTGTTTCTCGAGAAGCTCATCCCAAGCCGTTTATGGAGCTGCCAGATGGTCAGAATCTGATCCAGAAAACCTTCCTGCGCGCTTCACTCCTGGAAGGGGTTGTGGAGGTTCTAACGGTGACCAACCGTGAGCTCCTGTTCAAGACTGAAGACGAGTACGGTGCGGTCAACAAAGCCAAGCTTGCTCAGGGTTTCATTCTCGAACCGTTCGGCCGTAATACAGCTGCTGCCGTTGCCGCTGCTGCGCTCCAACTGGAAGCCACGCATGGCCCGGATGCGCAGATGCTGGTATTGGCTGCCGACCATCTGATCCAGGACGAAAAAGCCTTTGCCGAGGCGGTCGTCAGCGCTACGAAGCTTGCAGCCGAGGGCTGGCTGGTAACGTTCGGTATTCAGCCGACCTATCCTGAAACCGGGTTTGGTTACATCGAAGCGCAAAAGGATGCACCACTGAAGGGTGGTTTGAAGGTCGCGCGCTTCGTTGAAAAACCAGATCTGAACACTGCACAAAGCTATGTCAGCGCAGGTAACTACTTCTGGAATTCCGGGATGTTCTGTTTCCGGGTGGGCACGGTGCTGGAAGAGTTGCGCCAGCATGCTCCGGAAGTTGTAGAGGCAGTCAGCAGAACGATCGAATTGTCGCGCCTGACCTCATCCAACAAGTATCGTTGTCTGGCGCTTGATGCAGACTCGTTTGCGGAAGTTCCGGATATTTCCATTGATTATGCATTGATGGAGCGTTCGTCCAAAGTAGCTACCGTTCCGTGCGATATCGGTTGGAGCGATATCGGCTCGTGGAATGCGGTCAGTGAATTGACCGACGCTGACGAGAACGGCAACCGATTTGAAGGTGAAGTGCTGTCTCACGGCTCGCGTAACAACTACGTGAACAGTGAGGGCCGCCTGACTGCACTGGTCGGCGTGCAAGACCTGCTGGTGATCGATACACCTGACGCGGTGATGATTGCCCACAAGGATCACGCACAAGATGTAAAACATATCGTCAACCAACTCAAGGCAGCCAGCCACACCGTGCATTTGCTCCACCGCACTGTGCACCGTCCTTGGGGTACCTACACGACACTGGAAAACGGTGAGCGCTTCAAGATCAAGCGGATTGTGGTGAAGCCTGGCGCATCCCTGTCGCTGCAAATGCATCACCATCGCAGCGAGCACTGGATTGTGGTCAGCGGTACTGCTGTCGTCGTCAACGATCAGAAAGAGTTGATGCTCCATACCAATGAATCGACCTTCATACGCGCAGGTCACAAGCACCGCCTGAAAAACCCGGGTGTGATTGATCTGGTGCTGATCGAAGTACAGAGCGGTGATTATCTGGGGGAAGATGACATCGTTCGGTTCGAAGATAACTACGGTCGCGTCGATAAGTAACGACCCACGACCAGAAGGGAGCCCCGCATGGCGGGGCCATCACGTCAGCGGCGTCACGTCCTGGCGATCCATTCAAGCCGTCGCCGCCTTCTGGCGGCATCGCACCTTTCAGTTAGTGAGCAGTATGTATCCACCTATCGTGACGCAATGCTTCAAGGCCTACGACATCCGTGGTCAGGTCCCCTTGCAACTCAATGAAGAAATCGCCTATCGGATAGGTCGTGCTCTAGTTGCCGAATTGCAGGGTAAAACCTTTGTTGTCGGCCAGGACATGCGGCTCGAAAGCCCACCCCTCGCAACTGCACTGATGCGCGGCATAACCGAGGCCGGTGCTGATGTAATCGACATCGGGCTCTGTGGTACCGAGGAAGTCTACTTCGCCACCAGTCACTATAAGGTCGACGGCGGTGTAATGATCACCGCCAGCCATAACCCCAAGGGTTATAACGGCATGAAGCTGGTCAAGGCCGAGTCCCGTCCAATCAGCGGCGATACCGGTCTTGATGCAGTGCGTGTCAGAGTGGAAAACGGTGACCTTGGAGCCATAGCTGGTACTCCGGGCCTGGTCCGTGAAGCTTTCGACAAAACTGCTTACATTGAGCATCTCATAGGCTACGTGGGCGTGAGTGCATTAAAGCCGCTCAAGATCCTCGCAGACCCTGGGGACGGTGCGGCAGGCCCCGTATTGCATGCCTTGGCTGCCAAACTCCCATTTCAGTGGGTATTTATCAATGACGAGCCGGATGGAAACTTTCCTAACGGCGTGCCCAATCCATTGCTTCCAGAAAACCGCGAGCTGACTCGCCAGGCGTTGCTGGCAAACCACTGCGATATGGGGTTGGCTTGGGACGGCGACTTTGATCGCTGCTTCTTTTTCGATGCCGATGGTCGCTTCATCGAAGGGTATTACCTGGTAGGTCTCTTGGCAGAGATGCTGTTGAAACAGCACCCGGGCAGCAAGATCATCCACGATCCACGCCTGACATGGAACACCATTGAGCAAGTTGAACAGGCCGGCGGCATTGCGGTACAGAGCAAGACCGGGCACGCCTTCATCAAGGAACGCATGCGGATCGAGGATGCTGTTTACGGTGGGGAAATGAGTGCTCACCACTATTTCCGTGATTTTGCGTATTGCGACAGCGGAATGATTCCGTGGTTGTTGGTGGCGGCTTTGATGTCCACAGCGGGTAAGACTCTGGCTCAGTTGGTAGATGAACGTATTGAGGCGTACCCATGCACCGGTGAGATCAACTACCGGGTTGAAGATGTGGCTGCTACCTTGCAGAAAGTGTTGGCTCATTACCTGCCAGAGAATCCTGAACTCGATAGGACAGACGGCATCAGCATTTCGTTTGCGGATTGGCGCTTCAACTTGCGGGGTTCTAATACTGAGCCACTGCTGCGACTGAATGTCGAGGCCAAGGGGAATCAGGAGCTGATGTGGGCTCGCTTGAAAGAGATCGAGTTGCTAATTATAGAGACTTGATGTTTTGGCGCTCTTCGATGGTCAACACACGACCTGGCGCACCTGCCAGGTGGGAGCCCGCACAAGATTGGCCATCAGGCGAGCATTCCAGTGAATCGCCTCGCCCGATGTAGTGCGTCGGGCGTCAGGGCGTGAGGCAGGCGATTATTGTGACGAGCCTGTCCGCACCTACTCTAATGGCAGGCACTTCATGTTGCTTTCGCCGTGGCCGCGGCACAATTTGTCCTGGAATTCAAATCGTGGGCGAAGCGCTGTCGGTCACCGATAGCCACTTTCAGCACAAGAGAAATCATGGACTTCTACAGCGCCTTGATTGCCAAAAAATTGAACGTGATGGCACAGGTGCGAGTAGCACAACGGCTCCATACAGACCCGATCCGGCAGCAGGGATGTTAGTATCGAGATCTGTCGGCTGGATAAAACGCGCTTGGGTAGCCAGAGCTCGCCAACAACTCGCAGCACTTGGGCTCCAAAGCTGATGACCTCGGAGCGGGTCAGGAATCCGGGTGCGGGATCGTATTCTGTGGCTGTCGCAATACATACAGCGGACAATCATTTATCACATTACGAGTGGGTGGATTTAATCCAAGTGTTTAACGTAGTCAATAGTTCGAAAAGCACGTATGTCGGATTTTCCAGGATGCCTCCTGCCGTGGAGTTCAATTGATGGGTCATGGTTTTCCCAGAGCTCTTCAAGGGCAGGATCGCGGTTCCAGAGAACTGATCAGCCAACGACTTGAAGCGTACCTTCCTTTTCTTGCGCCATTGAAAAAGCTGTATCAAGACTACCCCATCCTGGACCTGCGGTGTGGACGGGGCGAGTGGCTTGAGCTGCTTGGCCGCGAAGGCTATGCGGCTACAGGGGTAGATCTCGACGACGGTATGCTCAAAGCATGTCGCATGCTGGAGCTGCCAGTGCGCAAGGATGACGCGCTCAGCGCTTTGCAGAATCTGCCTGATAACAGTCTTGTTGCCGTAACCGGCTTCCAGATCGCTGAACATGTTGCATTCCCTGTCCTGCAACAGCTAATCGCTGAAGCGCTGAGGGTGCTGCGTCCTGCCGGGATTTTGATCCTTGAAAGCCCCAGTGTCGAAAGCGTGGTGTTAGGTGCCGAGCGTTTCTACATCCACCCGGCCCACCAGCACCCGTTGCCGAGCCTGCTGCTGTCGTTTCTGACTGAGTACAGTGGCTTTGCAAAATCCAGGATCGTGCTGCTTCAAGAAGAACCCGTGCTACAGGGTGCACGTAGCAACGTTGATTTGTGGGAATTGTTGTCGACCACCCGCCCCGACTGTGACGTCGTGGCGCAAAAGCAAGCATCACCCGAGCTGCTCTGCGTGTTCGATCCCGTGTTTGACGCTGTCTATGGCGCACCGCTCGATCGATTGGCAGTTCGCGACGACCGCGTTTTGGAAAGCCAATTTTCAGAAATAGAGGATGAGATGTCGACAGGCCGTGCGGATTACCTGAAAGCAATGGACAGCATCCAGCGTTTGCAAGTTGAACAGCTACTGCATATGCAGGAGCGGTACAAAATCAGCTTGGATGCAGCGCTGGCCAAGACGGATGCATTGCAGGCTGAACTCAATAAAGCGCTTGGCAATGCAAACAGCTGGCAACTGCGCGCCACTACGTACGAGCAGCAACTGGAAGCCGTGCGCAGGAGCACATCCTGGCGTATAACCGCGCCATTTCGCTTCATGGTTCGTGCCATCCGCTGGCCATTTCGTTCCAACAGGTCTCCGCTGAGCCAAGTGTTGCTCCGCGCAGTTCCGCACGCTCGGCTCTATTTGGCTCGCCGTCCTGCAATCCAGCGCCGGCTTATGGCGATCTTGAATCGCAGCCCATGGCTGCTGGCCAAGCTGCGTCATTTGAATCAGCGCACTCTTAACGCCGCTGCGGCAGCGAATGCCAATGATCTTCCGGACGGAGCGATTGATCACGCACCACTGACTCAACGGGGCCGGACTATCGAGAGTGCCCTCAGGGAAGCCATGATTAAGGACCATAAATAAATGCGTATCGTAATTGACATGCAGGGTGCCCAGACTGAAAACCGGTTCCGTGGTATTGGTCGCTACAGCTTGTCCCTGGCGCAAGCTATCGTGCGTAATCGTGGCGAAAATGAAGTTTACCTGGTACTCAACGGTATGCTCGGCGAGAGCCTTGACAGCATCCGGACTGCCTTCATCGGGCTATTGCCGCAAAGCCACATTCGTGTGTGGTATAGCCAAGGGCCAGTGTGTGAACACGATCCGGCAAACAGTGCCAGAAAAGAAGTGGCACAACGGATTCGACAAGCTTGTATCGATGACCTGAAACCTGACGTTGTGCATGTTACCAGCGCGATAGAAGGCTACGTGGACGATGCGGTCATCGGCAGTCCCCTACTGGACACTCATGCACTTGTCAGCGCCACCCTCTATGACCTGATCCCGATGGTCACCCCGAAGCAATATCTGGACAGCAACCCCGGATATAAAAAGCTTTACCTGGAAAAAGTGGGCGCTTTCAAGGATTACGGTTTGCTGCTTTCCATTTCCGATTTCGCCCGAGAAGAAGCGTTGTCGTTGCTGCCGCTGGACAGCGCGAACGTAGTCAACGTCTCCACTGCAGCGGACGATATCTTCCGGCCGGTTTCGCTCAGCATGGATGAGCGGGACGTGCTCGATAAAAAATTTGGCCTGCGACAAAAGTTCGTGCTGTATTCCGGTGGTGCCGATGACCGCAAGAACCTGCCACAGCTGATCAAGGCATTCGCCGTCATAAAGGCGGAACTGCAAGATATTCAGTTGGTGTTTGCGGGAAAAATGCCCGAGTCCCACATCTACAACTTCCAGAAGCTTGCCCATGAGCAAGGCCTGAGCCCAGCCGACCTGGTATTTACGGGCTACATCACCGACTCTGAGTTGGTCGGCCTGTACAATTTGTGCAATGTGTATGTGTTCCCCTCCTGGCATGAAGGTTTTGGCCTGCCACCACTTGAGGCCATGAAGTGTGGTGCTCCAGTGATTGGTGCCAATACGTCCAGCGTGCCAGAAGTGATTGGCTGGGAAGATGCGACCTTCGACCCGTTTGATATCGATGCCATTTCCGGAAAACTTCGTCAGGCACTGACAGACGATTCTTTCAGCGCTGCACTGGTAACACATGGTTTGCAGCGCGCAGAACATTTTTCCTGGGACCGTACCGGAAAGGCAGCTGTAGCGGCGTTCGAGCAAGCATTGGCGAAATTCGAACGGCCAGAGAATCGCAGTGATACCTCTCGGTCAACAGCAGACGGTACAAAAGCGCTGATCGACGCACTGGTGGGTACCGGGCACCTGCATACAGGCGCTGTGGACATTCAGCGGCTAGCCAAGGTTATCGATTATTCGCTGCAAGGTCTGGCTGGCAAGCCAACTCTGTTCGTCGATATCTCCGAGTTGTGCAAGCATGATGGCAAGAGTGGGATTCAGCGAGTAGTGCGCAGCATTTTGGCAGAGTGGTTGAATAATCCTCCCGAAGGTTATGAGATCAAGCCCGTTTATACCAAAGCGGGGGAGACTTTTTACCGCTACGCGACGCATTTCACCACCATGTTCATGGGTAAAGACGTTAGCGAAGCAGGCCACGACGAGGCCATCAGTTACCGGGCAGGGGACGTCTACCTGTGTCTGGATCTACTCATGGACGTACTTCCGTACAAACAAACGTACCTCGATACGATGCGCGCCCATGGGGTTAGCATTTTTTTCGTGGTCTACGATCTCCTGATTCTGCAGCTTCCTCATTGTTTTGTTGAAAGCCTGCAAGCGCACTATATGAAATGGATTCATGCCGTAGCCCAGTACGACGGCGCGATATGTATATCCCATGCAGTCGCTGACGACCTGGGCAAGTGGCTGGAAAAATATGGGCCACCACGCAAGCGTCCATTTCGTATTGGTGCTTTCCATCTTGGCGCCGATATTGATCAGTCAATGCCTTCCACCGGTTTTCCGGAAAATCCTGCTTTGCGGATCGAGTCGCTGGAGGCATCCCCGAACTTTCTGATGGTCGGTACATTGGAGCCACGCAAAGGGCACGCCCAAACCCTTGATGCCTTTGAGCTGCTTTGGGCTGCTGGTGTTCAGGCTAACCTGATCATTGTAGGCAAGCACGGCTGGCTGGTGGATGAGCTTGCGACCAGACTTGTAAATCATCCAGAATTGGGGAGACGGCTACTCTGGCTCGAAGGAGTAAGCGACGAATACCTGGAACATCTCTATACCCACTGCGACTGCTTGGTGGCCGCCTCTTATGGCGAAGGCTTTGGCTTGCCATTGATCGAAGCGGCGCAATACAAGCTTCCGATAATCGCGAGGGATCTACCCGTATTCCATGAAGTGGCGGGCGAGTTCGCCTGGTACTTCAAGGGGGCAATGGCCCAGGATATTGCTGACCGCTTGGCCGAATGGCTGAAGTTGTATGAACACATGCAGCATCCGCAGTCCGGAGAAATGCCTTGGCTGACCTGGAAAGGCAGTGCGCAGCAGCTCATCGGCGAGATTGATAAGTGCGCGTTTTAACGCGCCAGCCATTACTTAGTATGAATTTCAGGACGTTTTGATTATGGATTTCAAGCTTGACTCAACGGGGAGGGCCGGCTTTGCAGTGGCTTTGGCGATTGGTTTGTTTTTTGTCTGGCGGTACTTTCCCACTGGTTTCGTCTTAGGGACCTCTTCTTATTGGTTGACCGAAGTTGATGACGTCACTCAATATTTTGCTGGTTTCAATGCGTTTTTCAGCGCGCCGTTCAGCTATCCGTTGCTGAGCTTCGATAGCATCAATTATCCACAAGGCACCCGGGCAACGTTTGTAGACGCGATACCCCTGTACGCGCTTTTACTCAAGCTCTTCGTACCTGCCAGTTTTGCGCCATTCAATCCCTTCGGAGCCTGGGTGGCCTTGGCATTCGTCGGTCAGGCAATATGCGCCTGGTGGATACTCCGGGAGCTGCAGATAAAGTCATGGCTTGCTTTGCTAGCCTTGGTCGTGTGCTTGCTGACGTTCCCGGCGCTGACGACGCGGTTGGGCCATATCTCGCTGATGTCGCACTGGATCCTATTATCCTCTTTGGCGCTGTACATCCGTTGCAGAAGGACCAGCGAACCACAGCGAAGCGCCTGGTCACTGCTGCTGGTAGTTGCGTTTTATATCAATATTTACTTATGTGTAATGGCCAGCGCCATCTATGTGGTCAGTTGCCTGTGCAATCGTGCGAGATTCCAGCCCGCCGAACTGGGTCGGGCGCTAATTCCGTTCCTGATAATCGGCGCGAGCTTATTCCTTACGATACTGCCTATGGATCAGACTACAGTAGGCAAGGAGGGGGGGTTCGGCATTTATTCGATGAATCTGCTATCGCCCTTTCATGGCGGAAAATACCTGAACTTTCCCGATCCAGAGATGCCGGGCCAGTATGAAGGATTCAACTATATCGGCCTCGGCGTACTCCTGGCATTTGCATTGAGTGTCGTGCTCAACCGCAAAGAAGCTGTGGGGAGTTTTTCGCAACATCGGGCATTGACATGGCTAATGTTTCTGTTTGCTGTCTATGCATTGTCCGATATCGTTTATTACGGAGTCCATCAAGTTGTAACCATTCACTATCCGTCGTTCATGGATAAAATCACTTCACAGTTCCGTGCATCCGGGCGTTTCTTCTGGCCGGTCGGATACTGCGTCGTTATCTTTGCAATCGCGACACTGTACAAAAAACTTAGCCCGGTTTTATTTTCCGTGTGCATGGTTTTGTTGGTGCTGCTGCAAATGGCGGACCTGTCTAACTTGCGCCATCGGCTTGTCGATACCGCCAAACGTCCGGCGTCTCTTGTATTGACGCAGTCTGCGTGGGATGAACAAGTCACCAGCGACGTTCAGTATCTGTACTTCTTTCCAAAGTTCCGCTGCGGGCGTTCCGAGCTGATTCTCAACACCTTGATGCCCACTATGCGCTATGCCGCTGTGCATGGCATCAAGATCAATACTGGCTATGTATCTCGCGCGAATTCCAATTGTAGCGTCGAGAGCACAAAGGCTGAAATTGCTGCATCAGCACCGGACCACTCCTTGTATGTGTTCGTCAAAGGCGACTATCCGCAAGTGGAGCAGGTGAAAGCCTTGTTCCCTGATAATGATCAGCCAACATGTACAGAAATCGACTTTGCCCATATCTGCCGTCTAAATCACCGGGTGCGTGAAACTCAATGATAACTTTAGAAAAACGCAAAATTTCCCTAGTGTCCCCTTTCTACAACGAAGAAAAGGGCGTGCAGGCATTCTTCAATCGAATCAATGAAGTGTTTGAGCCGCTTGCAGACCGGTACGATCTTGAAGTCATCGCCATTAACGACGGAAGTCGTGATCAGACCTACGAGGAACTGATCAAGGCCAAAGCGAAAAATCAATACCTGACAATTGTCGACCTGTCGCGTAATTTCGGTAAGGAGGCTGCCATTTCTGCAGGGCTGGACTTCGCGACCGGTGATGCGGTGATTCCGATTGACTCCGATCTTCAGCATCCACCGGAAGTGGTCATTGAACTCATTGAAAAATGGGAAGAGGGCGCAGAGGTGGTTCTGGCCAAGCGAGTCGACCGTGAAACCGACCGGGCCATTCAAAAGCTGAGTGCCAACTACTTCTACAAATTCCACAACCGTATTTCCGACATCGATATCCCGGCCGATGTCGGCGATTTTCGCTTGATGGATCGCAAGGTGGTCGAAGCGTTGAAGACGTTGCCTGAGACCCGCCGCTTCATGAAAGGCCTGTTCGCCTGGGTAGGTTTCCGCACCACTACGGTGGAGTACAAGGTGGCCCCCCGCGAGCACGGCACAACTAGCTTCAATACATGGAAGTTGTGGAACTTCGCGCTCGAAGGTATTACCAGCTTCAGTTCTGTACCTCTTCGAGTGTGGACCTATCTGGGCTTTGCAGTCTCAGCTTTGTCATTCCTTTACGCAGCCTATCTGTTAATCAAGACATTGTTCTTTGGCGCTGACACTCCTGGTTACGCCTCAATCATGATTACCGTGCTGTTCGCCTGTGGTGCGCAGCTGATCGGGATTGGCGTTCTCGGCGAGTATGTGGGCAGGATCTTTGCTGAGTCCAAGAATCGGCCGGTATATATAGTCCGTGACGTGATCAAGTGAACAACGTGATCATTCCTGCGAAATACCATGAATTCATACGCTTCGGTCTGGTTGGTGTAGCGAACACAGCAGTGCATGCCGGTATCGTCATTGCATTGATGGAGGTCTTCGCGCCACCAGCCTTTGTGGCTAATGGTGTGGCATTTGTATTTGCCAATTTGATGTCTTACACGCTCAACAGCCGGTTTACATTCAAGATCCCCATGAGCTTCCTGGGTTACCGCCGCTTCCTTTTCGTGTCCCTGGTGTCTTTGGCGCTCACGCTTTTGATCACTTCGATAGTTGAGTACCTGGGTTGGCATTACAGCATTGGTCTGGTAATGGTGATCCTTGTGGTGCCGGTATTGAACTACTTGGTCATGAAGGTCTGGGCATTTGCCCCCGCACGATGACTGTGGCGGCTTGATTGCGGGATACGCCGGCCCCAAGGACGTGCCTATCCCGCAGCTGGAAAGAACAGACCGTAAATTATTCAAAGGCTGAAAACTGCTTATAGTTGATCGACGGTTTAATATCCGTCGATCGTATCCGCTCCATGAACCCCACATTCCAAGCGGATAGCTGACAGCTGATGCTGTGCTCCCGATTTCCATCAGGAGCCCGTCACCATGATGCG
>NZ_JBIUYA010000066.1:0-5365 GCF_044744285.1 Pseudomonas sp. NPDC087336
CCAACCCCCCCATGCGCCCGCACGAACGGACACCGACAGCGCCCAGCCACAGCTCTTAAGCGATATCAGTGCACGATTCAACCACGAGCTTGGTGACTGGCTGGCCAGTGGCGTCAGTCTGGTAAGTCACCAGACGCTTGCCCAGCCACTGCTGTGCGAAGGCCTTGGCGTCTTCTTTGCTGCGAACCAGCTTTACGCCGCCCGCTTTACCGCGACCACCGGCGTGGACCTGGGCTTTGACAACCCACTCGCTGCCGCCGATTTTGTCGCAAGCTTCTGCTGCTGCTTCCGGGGTGTCTACCGCGTAACCAGTAGAAACTGGCAGGCCGTATTCAGCGAACAGCTGCTTACCCTGATACTCGTGAAGATTCATGCTTTTTACCGTCTTCGTTAGGTACTGCGCATTCGGTGCTGCACTCATTCAAGTGCCGCACCACCTGTGACTGCTGCTTGCATGGCCTTTCCGGATACCCGGTGCGGCCATGCAAGACTGCGTCCAGCGGATATTCCGCGGTGAGTCTTGCATGCAAGGCTCACGACGGGCCATTCCGCCGTGGTTTCTTATTGTCTTAACGCTTCTTGCGGTTGGCGATGTGGATGGCGCCGCCATTCACTGCCAAAGCAGCTTCGTGCAAGGCTTCAGACAGGGTCGGATGGGAGAAAACCATCATGCCCAGGTCTTCAGCGCTGGTGCCGAATTCCATACCGATCGCGCCCTGCTGAACCAGTTCTGCAGCGCTTGGGCCAATCACGTGGACGCCCAGTACGCGGTCTGTCTTGGCATCAGCGATGACCTTGACGAAACCACCGGTGTCGTTGGCAGCCATGGCACGGCCGGAGGCTGCAAACGGGAAGGTGCCGACGTTAACTTCAACGCCTTCAGCTTTCAAGGCCTGCTCGGTTTTACCCACCCACGCGATTTCCGGGTGAGTATAAATAACCGAAGGGATCAAATCATAGTTCATCTGGGCCTTGTGGCCCTTGATGCGCTCGACGACCATGATGCCTTCTTCCGACGCCTTGTGCGCCAGCATCATGCCGCGAACCACGTCACCAATGGCGTAGACGCCCGGTACAGTGGTGGCGCAGTGATCATCGACGTGCACGAAACCGCGCTCGTCCAGGGTCACGCCGCAGTCGGCAGCCAGCAGATCAGTGGTCACCGGACGGCGACCAACGGCTACGATCAGCTTGTCGAAAGTGATGTTCTGTTCGCCGTTGGCATCAGTGTAGTTCACCACGACTTCGTCGCCGTTCACTTTGGAACCGGTCACGCGAGCGCCCAGCTTGATGTCCAGGCCCTGTTTGGTCAGGGTTTTCAGCGCTTCCTTGGAAACGGCGGCGTCAGCGGCCATCAGGAAGGTGTCCAGGGCTTCCAGGACAGTCACTTCTGCGCCCAGACGCGACCAGACCGAACCCAGTTCCAGACCGATCACGCCAGCGCCGATCACGCCCAGGCGTTTTGGTACCGATTGGAATTCCAGGGCGCCGGTGGAGTCAACGATCACATTCTGGTCGACCGGAGCCGGTGGAATGTCGATCGGACGCGAACCTGGAGCCAGGATCACGTTTTCGGCTTCGATGACTTCAACCGAACCGTCAGGCTTGGTGACTTCGACTTTCTTGCCGGCCAGCAGCTTGCCGTGACCCTGGATGGAGGTCACACCGTTGGCTTTGAACAGGGTCGCAACACCAGAGGTCAGGCCTTTGACGATGGTGGCTTTACGGCCGACCATTGCTGGCACGTCCATGGTCACGCCAGCGTGGTTGATACCGTGGATCGCGAAGCCTTCTTTGGCTTCCTTGTACTTCCAGGAGCTGTCCAGCAGCGCCTTGGACGGAATGCAGCCGACGTTCAGGCAAGTACCGCCCAGAGCCAGTTTGTCATCCTTGTCGGTGTACTTCTCGATGCAGGCGGTCGAAAGACCCAGCTGTGCGGCCTTGATGGCGGCAACGTAACCGCCAGGGCCCGCACCGATCACTACTACGTCAAATTTCTGCGACATTCAAAAAATCCTCTTTAGCGAAAAGCTTGAAGTCGCAAGCGACAAGCCAGGCTGCGGGTTTTCCGACAGCCTGGGCTTGCAGCTCGCGACTGCTTCTATCAGATATCCAGCAACAGACGAGCCGGATCTTCCAGCAGGTTCTTGATGGTCACCAGGAAAGTCACAGCTTCTTTGCCATCGATCAGACGGTGATCGTAGGACAGGGCCAGGTACATCATCGGACGGATAACGACCTGACCGTTGACGGCCATAGGACGCTGGATGATGTTGTGCATGCCCAGGATGGCTGCTTGTGGCGGGTTGACGATCGGGGTCGACATCATCGAACCGAAAGTACCGCCGTTGGTGATGGTGAAGGTACCACCGGTCATTTCGTCCATCGACAGTTTGCCGTCGCGGGCTTTCTTGCCGAAGGTGGCGATGCCGCCTTCGATTTCAGCCAGGCTCATCAGTTCGGCGTTACGCAGAACCGGTACAACCAGGCCGCGATCGCTGGAAACTGCAACGCCGACGTCAGCGTAGCCGTGGTAAACGATGTCGGCGCCGTCGATCGAGGCGTTGACAGCCGGGAAGCGTTTCAGCGCTTCGGTGGCCGCCTTGACGAAGAACGACATGAAGCCCAGGCGCACGCCGTTGTGGGACTTCTCGAACAGATCCTTGTACTTCGAACGCAGGGCCATGACTTCAGTCATGTCGACTTCGTTGAAAGTGGTCAGCATCGCCATGTTCGACTGGGCTTCGACCAGGCGCTTGGCAACGGTGGCCCGCACGCGGGTCATCGGTACGCGCTTCTCGATGCGATCGCCAGCGGCGAACACCGGAGCAGCAGCGGCAGGTGCGGCAGCCTTGGCAGGCGCGGCAGCCGGAGCGGCTTTCTTGGCAGCAACAGCTGCAACCACGTCTTCCTTGGTCACGCGACCGCCTTTGCCGGTGCCGGCAACGGAAGCGATGTTGATGCCGTTTTCTTCAGCCAGCTTGCGCGCAGCAGGAGCGGCGACTGGATCGTCTTCGCCTTCAGCGGCAGGGGCAGCAGCCTGGGCAGCGGCGGCAGGTGCCGCGGCGGCTGGAGCGGCAGCAGCGCCGCCCGCTTCGATGGAGCCCAGGACTTCGTCGGACAGAACGGTGTCGCCTTCGTTCTTGACGATAGCGCCCAGCACGCCATCAGCGGTAGCCAACACTTCGAGTACGACTTTATCGGTTTCGATGTCGACGATCAGTTCATCGCGCTTGACCGCGTCGCCCGGTTGCTTGTGCCAGGTGGCAACGGTGCCATCGGCAACCGATTCCGGGAAAGTGGGGGCTTTGATTTCGATAGCCATTATCTGTGGGTCCTTAAATTCGGTTTCAGGTGCGCGAAGGCGTTAAACAGTAAAGGCGTCTTGCAGCAGTTTTTCCTGCTGTTCGGCGTGCATCGATGCGTAACCGCATGCCGGTGCAGCAGAAGCCTCACGGCCCGCGTACTCGAGTACGAGAGACTTGTTGAGGTGGCTGATGCTGCGACGCATGTGGTGTTGGCTGCAGTACCACGCACCCTGGTTCATCGGCTCTTCCTGGCACCAGACGGCAGCTTTGGCGTTGGTGTAGGGAGCCAGGACCTCTTTCAAGTCGTCCTCAGGGAATGGGTACAGCTGCTCGATACGCACGATGGCGATATCGTCACGGCCTTCGGCACGACGTTTCTCCAGCAGGTCGTAGTAGACCTTGCCGCTACACAGGACAACGCGCTCGACCTTTTTCGGGTCCAGGGCATCGATTTCCGGGATAACGGTCTGGAACGAACCTTCGGCCAGATCTTCCAGGGTCGAGATGGCCAGTTTGTGGCGCAGCAGCGACTTCGGAGTCAGGACTACCAGTGGTTTGCGCAGCGGGCGAATCACCTGACGGCGCAGCAAGTGGTAGATCTGTGCCGGCGTCGTCGGCATGCATACCTGGATGTTGTGCTCGGCGCACAGCTGCAGGTAACGCTCCAGACGAGCCGAGGAGTGCTCCGGCCCCTGACCTTCATAACCGTGCGGCAGCAGCATGGTCAGACCGCACAGACGGCCCCACTTGTGCTCGCCACTGGTGATGAACTGGTCGATTACAACCTGGGCGCCGTTGGCGAAGTCGCCGAACTGGGCTTCCCAGATAACCAGTGCGTTCGGTGTGGTGGTCGAGTAACCGTACTCGAACGCCAGTACCGCTTCTTCGGACAGGAACGAGTCGTACAGGTCGAAGCGTGGCTGACCTTCGTACAGGTTCTGCAGCGGGATGTAGGTGCCCGCGTCCTTCTGGTTGTGCAACACGGCATGACGGTGCGAGAACGTACCGCGGCCGATGTCCTGGCCGGTCATGCGGATCGGGTGACCTTCGAACGCCAGGGTCGCGTACGCCATGGTTTCGGCGTAACCCCAGTTGATCGGCAGGCCGCCGGCTTGCATCTTCTGACGGTCTTCGTAGATCTTCGCAACCTGGCGCTGAACCACGAAGCCTTCCGGGATTTCCAGCAGCTTGGCGGACAGTTCCTGCAAGGTCTTCAGGTCGAAGCGAGTGTCGTGACGCGCGGTCCAGGCGTGGCCCAGATACGGACGCCAGTCCACGAACAACTCTTTGTTCGGCTCCTTGACCAGGCTTTTCACTACGTGCAGGCCGTTGTCCAGCGCGTTGCGGTATTCGTCGACCTTGGCCTGAACACGCTCTGCGTCCAGCACTCCGCCCTGGGTCAGGCGATCGGCATACAGCTCACGGGTGGTGCGCTGTTTGGTGATCTGCTGGTACATGATTGGCTGGGTGCCGCTTGGCTCGTCGGCCTCGTTGTGGCCGCGACGACGGTAGCAGACCAGATCGATCACCACGTCACGCTTGAACTGCATGCGGTAGTCGATGGCCAGCTGGGTCACGAACAACACGGCTTCCGGATCATCACCATTCACATGGAGGATCGGCGCCTGGATCATCTTCGCGACGTCGGTGGCGTACTCGGTGGAACGCGAGTCCAGCGGGTTGCTGATGGTGAAACCAACCTGGTTGTTGATCACGATGTGCACGGTACCGCCGGTCTTGAAACCGCGGGTCTGCGACATCTGGAAGGTTTCCATCACCACGCCTTGACCGGCGAATGCCGCGTCACCGTGGATGGAGATCGGCAGGACTTTCTCACCGGTCAGGTCGTTACGACGATCCTGGCGGGCGCGAACCGAACCCTCGACCACCGGGGAAACGATTTCCAGGTGGGACGGGTTGAACGCCATGGCCAGGTGAACTTCACCGCCGGTGTTCATCACGTTGGAAGAGAAGCCCTGGTGGTTTTTAACTTCACCGTAACCCAGATCGACCTTCTTCTTTCATTCTAATTATTCTATTAGGTCGTGTTGGTAATT
>NZ_JBIUYA010000067.1:0-4146 GCF_044744285.1 Pseudomonas sp. NPDC087336
TTGTGGTCTTGTGTTATCCTGATCTGCATTCACTTGAAGCTTTATTTTAGCGGTAATCTTCTTGGCCATGAGGCACTCCAATTACGGGTTCAAACGCCTCGAAAGGCTCCCCGGTTACTTGCGCGTTTATCCCAGTGACGACAAAACCCCACAGCCTAAGGCTGCGGGGTTGGGATGCTTGCTCAGTTAGACCTTTTCGACCTGACTGAACTCCAGCTCTACCGGGGTAGAGCGTCCGAAAATGAGCACCGCGACCTGAATCCGGCTCTTTTCGTAATTGACCTCTTCGACCGTGCCGGTGAAATCGGCAAACGGACCGTCATTGACACGTACCGACTCACCCGGCTCGAACAATGTCTTCGGCTTAGGCTTGTCGCTACCATCAGCAACGCGACGCAGAATCGCTTCTGCCTCTTTATCAGTAATCGGCGCAGGCTTATCGGCAGTACCGCCAATGAAACCCATCACGCGAGGAGTGTCCTTGACCAAGTGCCAAGTACCCTCGTTCATATCCATCTGGACCAGCACATAACCAGGGAAGAACTTACGCTCGCTCTTGCGCTTCTGGCCA
The DNA here is from genome assembly GCF_044744285.1 of Pseudomonas sp. NPDC087336. Classification (NCBI taxonomy): domain Bacteria; kingdom Pseudomonadati; phylum Pseudomonadota; class Gammaproteobacteria; order Pseudomonadales; family Pseudomonadaceae; genus Pseudomonas; species Pseudomonas sp. NPDC087336. The sequence continues at coordinate 572 of NZ_JBIUYA010000067.1, forward strand.
TTACGCATTTCAACCACTTCTTCAGTGGGAACCAGAATTTCGCCGAAGCCATCTTCCATGCCAGCCAGCTTTACGCGCTCGATCAGCGAGCGCATGACATGCTTCTCGTAACCGGAGTAAGCATGCACAACGTACCAACGCTTAGCCACGGGACACCCTTAGCCGACAATCAAGGAAACAAGCCAGCCGAGCAGGGAATCAAGCCCCCACAACAGCAACGCCATAACCAGGACAACAGCCACAACGATCAACGTGGTCTGCGTGGTTTCTTGGCGAGTTGGCCATACGACTTTACGAATCTCGGTGCGCGCTTCCTTAACCAGTACAAAGAAAGACTTGCCCTTGACCGTCTGCAGGCCTACAAAGGCAGCTACAGCAGCAATCACAAGCAAAGCGAGCACGCGGTACAGGATCGGCGAAGCAGAGTAATACTGATTGCCAACAACGCCAACAACCACCAAAGCGACTACTACTAGCCACTTGAGCAGATCGAAGCGCGAGCCTTGAGCTTCAGCTTTAGGAGTCATCTATGAAGATCCTGTGAAAAGAAAGCCAGACACACCGAGTGAATCTGGCAGGTCAGGAGGGAATCGAACCCCCAACCTACGGTTTTGGAGACCGTCGCTCTGCCAATTGAGCTACTGACCTAAAACAAAATCAGGCCGACCATTATGCCGGCCCGAAAAAGACTTTACAACAATTTACTCAATGGCCTTTGCGCCTCACCAGCACCGGAGCTCAAAACCACCCCTGGAACAACGAAACACAACCAGACCATTAAAACAAAGGCAGATATTTTCATATCTGCCTTGTTATATGGAGCTCTTGAGCGGATTTGAACCGCTGACCTCACCCTTACCAAGGGTGTGCTCTACCAACTGAGCTACAAGAGCGTAACACTGTGCAAAATCTGCAAACTTGGAGCGGGTAGCGGGAATCGAACCCGCATCATCAGCTTGGAAGGCTGAGGTTCTACCACTAAACTATACCCGCGAGGCTTGCAGCTCTCGCTAAAAATGGTGGAGGGGGAAGGATTCGAACCTTCGAAGTCGTAGACGTCAGATTTACAGTCTGATCCCTTTGGCCGCTCGGGAACCCCTCCTAAGCGAGCCGGCATTCTACATCATGCCAGCCTTCTGTCAAGCATTTTTCTCATTAAAATCCTGAGCTTATCTGCGTTGACCTCGCCTCACCTCGTTGACCGCTTTAGGTCTTCGCTGTGGAGCGGGCGCCATTCTATGCAAACTATTCAGTGGGTGCAACCCCCCCACAAGGCATTATTTTATGTTTTAACTCATTGAATTCTCTAGAAAGGTTTATCAGCTGCAAGTCATCCAGCCAACGCTTGCTTTCAGGGGCCACGCGAACCCAGTACGCCGGGGGCTCGGCCGGACTTGCAGGCAGTGACTGATACTTCACGCCCATGCCGGTCAACCTGCGTTCAAGCGCCTGCTCGACCTCCTGACGAACAAATCCACCCAGATAAAGGCATTCGGTCTCTGCCTGCGCCACCTTTCCTTTTTCCTTGGCCGCATCCGTCGCCTCGCTCAAGAGACGTATGTCCTGCTGGGAGCCGCGATACAGGCTCAAGGGCGTTACGTCCTTGGCACGCAGCGGCGCCTCCTGTTGATGCCAGATGTAATAAAACACATTGAGAACGAGCAGCAGCAGAAACAACCAACGCATAAAGACCTCAGGACAAAGGGCATGCCATCGACAAGCCGACGAACACCAGATCGGGGACCACCCGGGCCTCAGGCACCATCTCGGAAACCAACGCCGCATCGCCACCGGTGAGGAACACCGTAAAGCTCTCCCCCCAATAACCACGCGCCATCTCCAGCTGCGTCAGCACAAACCCCCGCAGCATCAACAGGCACCCGCGCTCAACCGCCTCGACCGTTGTACGCCCCGGAACAAGACACTCCAAAGCGCGCTCAGCCGCAAGATCTCCATAACGTATCTTGCGGGTATGGGTGCGCAGCTGATTTCGCATCAACGGCATCCCAGGGCATATGAACCCACCGAGATGCTCACCATCCCCGGAAACGAAGTCCGCAGTCACCGCAGTACCGAAATCAAGCACCAGGCACGCGCCAGAAGCCAGGTGAAAGCCTCCGAGCAGCGCCAGCCAGCGATCAAGGCCGAGCCGCTCAAATTCTTCATAGCCGTTACGAACGCCGGCCATTTCCTTGGCGGGAGCCGCACAGACCACCGAAATATCGAAGGCCGCCTTCAGCCGGGCAATCAATTCGTCGGTTTCTTCGGCAGTCCTGACACTCACCAACCGACAGAACCTCAGCGCAAGGCCTTCAATCCCTTTCACACCCTCAAGTAACGCCAGGTCGGAATCGACAACCCCCTCTCCCACCACCTGACGGGCGTCCGCCTTGAGCACACGCCACTTGATGAAACTATTTCCGCAGTCGAGCTCAAGAATCATGACGCAACCTCAGACTCAGCTCACCGCCACTAAAGACTTTCTCCACACCATCCACCTTCAAGCGCAGCGCACCCTGGCCATCGATGCCCAGCACTTCGCCATCTATTTGGTTTGCACCCGCGATCAACGACACCGCACGCCCCTGCCACAGGTGGTGCTGCTCCCACTCAGCCTGGATCGCCGAGAACCCTTCAGCCTGGTGGCGAGCCAGATACTTCTGCAGCATCTCCCCCAGCTCCGCTACCAGGCGATTGCGATCAAACGCCTTGCCCGACTCCAGGCGCATGGACGTCCATTGCTGGTCGACCTCATCGGTCATCTGCATGTTTACATTAATTCCGACACCCAGCACCACATGACAAACGTCAGCTGGATCCCCCACCAGCTCAAGCAGGATACCGGCAATCTTCTTCTGCCCTACCAGGACATCATTGGGCCATTTCAAGCCCACCCCGGGAACCCCAAGCTCGCGCAAGGCCTGCATGACGGCGAGCCCCACAACAAGGCTCAAGCCCTCCAGCTGGCGCATACCACCTTCAACCCGCAAAACCAGGCTGTAATAGATATTCTCCGCGAATGGACTGACCCACTTGCGCCCTCGTCGCCCGCGCCCGGCAGTTTGCCGCTCGGCAAGCACCAGAAAAGGCGCGGCCTGGTGCCGCTCGATGGCGCGCAGGGCTTCGGCATTGGTGGAGTCAATAGAGTCGAAGACCAGGACTGGCCAATTGCAAGAGGGAGCCAGTCGCCCTATTTCCATAGGATCAAGCAGCGTCAACGGTGCAGCCAATTGATAGCCGCGCCCTCGAACCTTGTGAATGGACAACCCCAACTCAGCCTCAAGATGCTGAAGCTGCTTCCACACAGCACTGCGACTGATGCCCAGGGCCGCGCCCAGTGCCTGACCCGAATGGAATCGGCCATCCTTAAGAAGCTTTAACAACGTCAGCATGCAAGTCTCGCCTCACAATGAGGCCCGCATGATAGCCACGCCCCGAGCCGTTGCATAGAAAACCGAACAGACGGATTTTCCTGGGCACAAAGACAAAACCCCTACCTGCATGCGCAGATAGGGGTTTTGGAATTTAATCTTGACGATGACCTACTCTCACATGGGGAAACCCCACACTACCAT
>NZ_JBIUYA010000068.1:0-3031 GCF_044744285.1 Pseudomonas sp. NPDC087336
CGTATCCGCTCCATGAACCCCACATTCCAAGCGGATAGCTGACAGCTGATGCTGTGCTCCCGATTTCCATCAGGAGCCCGTCACCATGATGCGTCCCAATGCCAGCGTTGAAAAAGTGTACCTCTACCCAAAGCCGGTAGATTTTCGAAAATCCATCGATGGCCTGGCAGCGCTGGTCGAACTGGATATCAAGGTCGCGGTGTTCGACCCCGTGCTCTTTGTTTTTCTGAATCGCTACCGTAACCGCGTCAAAGTGTTGTACTGGGAGCGCAACGGCTTCTGCCTTTGGCTCAAGCGCCTGGAGTCCGAGCGTTTCAAAACTTCACCCGATGAGGTGGACGAGGCTATCGTGCTGACCGTCCAAGAACTGAACTGGCTACTGGATGGATTTGATCTCTGGCGCAACCGTCCGCATAAGGTTTTAACTCCAAGATTCGTCGCCTGACGGGTATAATCCGGGCATGAATTTGATGCCCGAAGACCTCCCTGATGACCCTGTTCTGCTCAAGCAAATGTTGCTTGAGGCGCTCAGTCGTCAGCAGGTAACTGCTGAGGCATACCAAACTCATATCGTCGATTTGAAAGAACAGATCAAACTGCTGCGCGACCGTTTGTTCGGTCGCAAATCCGAGCAGACCGTTGAACCCAATACCCCTCAACTGGCGTTGTTCAACGAGCCCGAAAGCGAGCCGATGTCTTCAATCGGCGACGCTGACGAAGAAGTTGTTGCTCCGACTTCGCGTCGTGGCAAGCGCAAGCCTCTGTCTGCTGATCTGCCGCGCATCGAAATCATCCACGAACTTCCCGAGCATGAACTGATGTGTGCCTGCGGTTGCCGTAAGCATGTCGTCAGCGAAGAAACCAGCGAGCAGCTGGATATCGTGCCGATGCAAATCCGCGTGATCAAACACATCCGCAAAGTCTACGGGTGTCGTGGTTGTGAAGCGCCGCCGGTCACTGCTGACAAACCGGCTCAGTTACTCGAAAAGAGCATGGCCAGTCCGAGTGTCTTGGCGATGTTGTTGACCACTAAATACGTCGACGGCCTGCCGCTACACCGTTTCGAAACCGTGCTTGCCCGGCATGGTGTGGACATCCCTCGCCAAACCTTGGCGCGGTGGGTCATCCAGTGCGGCGAGCACTTGCAGCCGTTATTGAATCTAATGCGAGATCGGCTGCTGGAAAGTCGGGTCATCCACTGTGATGAAACCCGCGTCCAGGTACTTAAAGAACCGGATCGAGACCCAACCAGCCAATCCTGGATGTGGGTGCAAGCCAGCGGGTCGCCGGATCGCAAAGTTGTGTTGTTCGACTACACCTCCAGCCGTGCGCAGGAAGTGCCGTTGCGCCTGCTGGAAAGTTATCGTGGCTACGTCATGACTGATGATTACGCGGGTTACAACGCCTTGGCGTTACAGCCAGGTGTGGAGCGATTGGCGTGCATGGCCCACGCGCGGCGCAAGTTCGTCGACGCGCAAAAAGTGCAGCCCAAGGGCAAGACGGGACGTGCCGATATCGCCCTAACAATGATCAACAAACTGTACGGCCTCGAGCGCGAGTTCAAGGACGGCGATGATGAACAGCGTTTAATCGGCCGTCAGCAAAAGAGCGTACCGATCTTGGCTCAGTTGAAAAGCTGGTTGGAGAAAACGCAGCCCCAAGTCACGCCACAAAGTGTGCTGGGCAAGGCTGTTAACTATCTTGCCAGCAACTGGAGCCGGCTGGAGCGGTACGTGGAAGCCGGTTTTTTACCGATCGACAACAATACGGCCGAAAGAGCGATAAAACCGTTTGTTATCGGTCGCAAGGCGTGGCTGTTCAGCGACACGCCCAAAGGCGCCACCGCCAGTGCTCAGATCTACAGCCTGGTGGAGACCGCCAAAGTCAACGGCCAAGAGCCTTATACGTGGCTGCGCCACGTACTGGAGCAGTTACCACATGCGCAGTCGGTGGCGGATTATGAAGCGCTGCTGCCGTGGAACTGCTCGCCAGAGATACGACGTTAAGCCTGAACCCTACCATGGGGTGTATGGATCGTATCGTAGGCTAGGACCTTTCGACGTCCTTCGATGTACCGCCAAGTTCTCCAGGCACGGTGAATCAGGTGGAGGATGCCGCCTCTCGTGATGGCAGACACACGAAACTGTTCCGCAAAGTTCTCGGACAGCTCAGCTATCTTCGGAAGGAGCCGAGCAGGCTTCCCTCCGGCAACATCCTTCTTGGCAGTTTGGGTGCTTTGGGTGCGCTCTCTGCCCCGACCTGCACCGTCACCACTCCATATAAACCCGAGAACGCCCCGCACCACACTCACCCAACCCTTATAAGCCCCCACTGAGCACTCAACAAGCCCTGATCCGCACCTAAAAACGCCGTTTATTTCTCGACGACTTTCAACTGAAAGCACCGTAGACGCACCTACGCCACACCCTCTCAACCCGGATGCCCCCCCTAACGCCCCGACACAAACCAGATCAGCACTCATATCGCACCGAGGGCGATATTGCCGTGGCGCACATGGACCCAATTCAGGTTCATTCACGCCTGCACCGGTCAAACCAGCATGGGGCTCCAGTTTCCTAGTCTCGAAATGGGGGCCAAGCCAAAGCTAAAACATGGCCAATATAATTATGCGGAGCTTGATAAAGACGCACAGCCGATTGGGATTTCAGAAACAAGGCCCGCGCGATGCCGGTATTGATCACTCGTGCAATATCGCGAAAACAAGTCGAGAGCATTTCGGCGCATAAATCCGCCCGCCTCACCCGATGGCGTGGCAAACCGATGGAGGGAGGCTGAAAACACACTCGAATCAGTGCCAAATTGGGGGGACGGAAACCAGTTAAAACACCGTCTAATGTAATTATACGAACTGACCTACGTGTTCCCTCTGTTTTCCTGCTCTCCAGAGTGCAAGACGGGATGCCCGGACGAATACAAATTTTGGCAATTTTGTGCCACAAGTAGAGAAGTCGGGAGCATAGCTTCGGGCATCAGATGGCGGCTTGGAATGTGGGGTTCATGGAGCGGATAC
>NZ_JBIUYA010000069.1:0-2081 GCF_044744285.1 Pseudomonas sp. NPDC087336
CCCAGACCTAAACCCATTAATTCCTGGTCATCCTTGGTCTTAGGCTCTACGGCAACCGAAATAACCGGCTCCGGGAAGTCCATGCGAACCAGGATGATTGGCTTGTCAGCGTTGCACAAGGTTTCACCAGTGGTGACGTCCTTCATGCCGATCAGGGCCGCGATGTCACCAGCGCGTACTTCCTTGATCTCTTCACGGGCGTTTGCGTGCATTTGCACCATACGACCCACGCGCTCTTTTTTACCTTTAACCGAGTTGATCACGCCGTCGCCGGAGGCCAACACGCCCGAGTAAACGCGGACGAAGGTCAAGGTACCCACGAATGGGTCGGTAGCGATCTTGAACGCCAGAGCCGAGAACGGCTCGTTGTCGTCTGCATGACGCTCCATTTGCTTTTCCTCGTCATCCGGGTCGGTACCCTTGATGGCAGGAATGTCGGTTGGAGCCGGCAGGTAGTCGATAACGGCGTCGAGAACCAGGGGAACACCCTTGTTCTTGAAGGAAGAACCGCAAACAGCCAGGACGATTTCACCAGCGATAGTACGCTGACGCAGAGCGGCCTTGATTTCCTCGATGGTGAGCTCTTCACCTTCGAGATACTTGTTCATCAGCTCTTCGCTGGCTTCGGCCGCAGCCTCAACCATATTGCTGCGCCACTCTTCAGCCAGCTCCTGCAGTTCAGCAGGGATGGCTTCGCGACGTGGAGTCATGCCCTTGTCAGCATCGTTCCAGTAAACCGCTTCCATGGTCATCAGATCGATCTGACCCTGGAAGTTGTCTTCGGAACCGATAGCCAACTGGATTGGCACCGGGGTGTGACCCAGACGCTGCTTGATCTGAGCGATCACGCGCAGGAAGTTTGCGCCGGCACGGTCCATCTTGTTCACGTAAACGATACGTGGAACGCCGTATTTGTTGGCTTGACGCCATACGGTTTCGGACTGCGGCTCAACGCCGGAAGTGCCGCAGAACACAACGACCGCGCCGTCGAGTACACGCAGGGAACGTTCAACTTCAATGGTGAAGTCTACGTGGCCCGGGGTATCGATGACGTTGAAGCGGTATTGGTCCTTGTGCTGCTTCGCAGAACCCTGCCAGAAGGCGGTAATAGCAGCAGAAGTAATGGTAATACCACGCTCCTGCTCCTGAACCATCCAGTCAGTGGTCGCAGCGCCGTCATGCACCTCGCCCATCTTGTGGCTTTTGCCAGTGTAAAAAAGGACGCGCTCGGTGGTGGTGGTTTTACCAGCATCCACGTGAGCAACGATACCAATGTTACGGTAGCGATTAATCGGTGTAGTACGAGCCATAAAGCCCTCGCAAATTGAGTGACGCTAAAATTAGAAGCGGTAGTGCGAGAAAGCTTTGTTAGCTTCAGCCATACGGTGCACGTCTTCACGCTTCTTAACTGCAGCACCTTTACCTTCGGCAGCGTCCAACAGTTCGCCAGCCAAACGCAGAGCCATAGACTTCTCGCCGCGCTTACGGGCGAAGTCTACCAACCAGCGCATTGCCAGAGCGTTACGACGGGACGGACGAACTTCAACCGGAACCTGGTAAGTAGCACCGCCTACACGGCGCGACTTTACTTCGACCAGCGGAGCGATGGCGTCGAGAGCTTTCTCGAAGATTTCCAGGGGGTCGCTGTTCTTGCGGTCTTTAACCTTTTCCAGCGCGCCAAAAACGATACGCTCGGCAACGGCTTTCTTGCCGCTTTCCATCACGTGGTTCATGAACTTGGCCAGGATTTGGCTTCCGTATTTTGGATCGTCAAGCACTTCGCGCTTGGCTGCTACGCGTCTTCTTGGCATGGATAAGCCCTCAAACGGTCTTCAGGTTCGCTCGGAATCGGTGCCCATTACTACGGGACGCCTCCGACCTTACTCTTATCGACTCAGAAAAATAGAAATCAGTTTTTTGCAGCAAGCGACCATTACTTCGGACGCTTGGTACCGTACTTCGAACGACCCTGGTTACGACCTTTGACGCCGGAAGTATCCAACGAACCGCGAACGGTGTGGTAACGAACACCTGGCAAGTCTTTTACACGACCGCCGCGGATCAGTACCACGCTGTGCTCT
>NZ_JBIUYA010000069.1:2091-2974 GCF_044744285.1 Pseudomonas sp. NPDC087336
TACTCGACGATACGCTTACGCGGCTGACGTACCAGCTGGTTGATAGTTGCCATCTACTAGATCCACTGTTGTCTTGAGACGCTATTGTCTTGCAAGAAAAGCAAAATGGCAGGAACGAATTCCCGCCAAATTTAGGGGTACAAGAGTCTAAAGAGGATCTTGTCCCCAGTCAAGGCAAGGCCCCGACCTCCCCGCCCGTCAAACCTCGACAAATTGTCTCGATTCGATGAACGGAGTGACCAGGGCCCCTGCTCATTTACCGCAGAACTCAGTTACCGCTCGAGTTCAGCGCTTCGGTCAGTGCAGCTTCCACTTCACTGGCGCTCACGCGCAACGGTTTGTCTGCATCACGGCGGCGCTTACGCTCGCTGTGATAAGCCAGACCGGTACCGGCCGGGATCAGACGACCCACGACCACGTTTTCTTTCAGGCCGCGCAGGTAGTCGCGCTTGCCGGTAACCGCCGCCTCGGTCAGTACACGGGTGGTTTCCTGGAAGGAAGCCGCCGAGATGAACGATTCGGTGGACAACGACGCCTTGGTGATACCCAGCAGAACGCGAGTGAACTTGGAGACAAATTTGTCTTCGCCGCTCAAACGCTCGTTCTCTACCAGAACGTGAGTCAATTCCATCTGGTCGCCCTTGATGAAACTGGAATCGCCGGATTCAGCGATCTCAACTTTACGCAGCATCTGACGCAGGATGGTCTCGATGTGCTTGTCGTTGATCTTCACGCCTTGCAGACGGTAAACGTCCTGGATCTCGTTGACGATGTACTTGGCCAGGGGCCGCCCCCCCCCCCCGACCCGGCTGTGGGGGGGGGGGGGGGGGGGGGGGGGGGGGGGGGGGGGGGGGGGGGGCCCGGGGCGGGGGCGCCGCCGGCG
>NZ_JBIUYA010000070.1:0-2673 GCF_044744285.1 Pseudomonas sp. NPDC087336
TGTCGGCACGGGTCAGGGTCTTGTCGCCCTGCACCGCCGGCAGGGAAAACTCCGGGAAGGGTTTGCCGATCATCGCCGAGGGCAACTCGGCCGGGTCCAGGTACAGACCGCGATACAGGAAAACAGCCACCACCAGGAAAATCGCCAGTGGCAACAGCATCAACCAACGCTTCATGCAGTCGCTCCAGACATGCCCAGTGCTTCACGCACACGGCTTTTCACCTTGACTCGATAACGTCCGTCCAGCGCTGCCAGCAACCCGCCCAGACCGGTGAGCAAACCACCGAACCAGATCCAGCGCACGAACGGCTTGACGTGCACGCGGACCGCCCAGGCGCCGCCCCCCAGGGGTTCGCCCAGTGCGACGTAGAGGTCACGGGTGAAACCGGCGTCGATCCCGGCTTCGGTCATCACCGAGTTCTGTACCGTGTAGAGGCGTTTTTCCGGGTGCAGCACGCTGACTTCCTTGCCGCCCTTGATCACCCGAACGGTGCCCTTGTCGGAGGTGAAATTCGGGCCTTCGAAGTGTTTGGCGCCTTCGAAGATAAACTGATAACCGCCCAGGGCCATGGATTCGCCGGGCGCCAGGCGCAGGTCGCGCTCGGCACTGTTCTGGCTCGACAACACCACGCCCAGGGCGCAAACGGCGATGCCCAGGTGTGCAACCTGCATGCCCCAGTAGCTGCGTGTCAGGGTCGGCAGGCCTTTGATCAGGCCTTTGTGGCGAGTCTTGTCGACAATGTCACGCGCACCCGCCAGCAACACCCAGGCCGCGAGCATGAAGGTCGCCAGCACCGCCCAGTTGAAATCGCCGTAAGCCACGCCAGCCACCACCGCCAGCGCGGCGCTGCCCAGCAGTACCGGGGTGAGCATGCTCAGTAGCCACTTCACCGGGGTGTCTTTCCAGCGCACGATCACGCCGACCGCCATCACCAGCATCAACAAGGCCATCAACGGAATGAACAGCGCGTTGAAGTACGGCGGGCCGACCGACAGCTTGGCGCCGGTCATGGCATCGAGAATCAACGGATACAAGGTGCCCAGCAGGATCATCGAAGCCGCCACCACCAGCACCAGGTTGTTGCCCAGCAACAGGGTTTCCCGGGACCAGAGGTTGAAGCCGACCTGGCTCTTGACCACCGGTGCGCGCAAGGCGAACAGCGTCAGCGAACCACCGACCACGAACAGCAGGAAGATCAGGATGAACACGCCGCGCTCGGGGTCCGAGGCAAAGGCATGCACCGAGGTCAGCACGCCGGAACGCACGAGGAAAGTGCCCAGCAGGCTCAACGAAAAGGCGGCAATGGCCAGCAACACGGTCCAGCTCTTGAACACGCCACGTTTTTCCGTGACCGCCAGCGAGTGAATCAGCGCGGTACCCACCAGCCAGGGCATGAACGAGGCGTTTTCCACCGGGTCCCAGAACCACCAACCGCCCCAGCCGAGTTCGTAGTAGGCCCACCAGGAGCCGAGTGTGATGCCGATACCGAGGAAGGCCCAGGCGACGATGGTCCACGGACGCGACCAGCGCGCCCACGCGGCATCCAGACGACCGCCCATCAGCGCTGCGATCGCGAACGCGAACGCCACCGAGAAACCGACGTACCCCATGTACAGCATCGGCGGGTGAACGATCAGGCCGATATCCTGCAGCAATGGATTGAGGTCGGCGCCATCGCTGGGCATTTGCGGCAGGATGCGCTTGAACGGGTTCGAGGTGAGGATCAGGAACAGCAGGAAACCGGTGCTGATCATGCCCATCACTGCCAGCACCCGTGCCAGCATCACTAGCGGCAACTGCCGGGAGAACACCGACACGGCGAACGTCCAGCCGCCGAGGATCAGCGCCCACAACAGCAACGAACCTTCGTGTGCGCCCCATACGGCGCTGAATTTGTAATACCAGGGCAAGGCACTGTTGGAGTTGCTGGCGACATAGGCGACAGAAAAATCGTCGGCCATGAACGCATAGGTCAGGCATGCAAAAGCGAACAGCAGGAAGGCGAACTGCCCCCATGCCGCCGGCTGGGCCAGGCTCATCCAGAATCGGTCACCGCGCCAGGCACCGACCAATGGCACGACGGCCTGAACCAGCGCAAAACACAGCGCCAGGATCATGGCCAGATGGCCCAATTCGGGAATGAAGATGCCGGAAGTCATGGATCAACCCTCCTTAGCGGGTGTTGGGGCGGATTGACCACTGTCTTTCAACGCCTTGGTCACTTCCGGCGGCATGTACTTTTCATCGTGCTTGGCCAGCACTTCATCGGCCACCACCACACCTTCGGCATTGAGCTTGCCCAGGGCGACGATGCCCTGCCCTTCGCGGAACAGGTCAGGGAGGATGCCGCGATAAGCGATGGTCACGGATTTGTTGAAGTCGGTGACGACGAACTTCACGTCCAGCGAGTCGCTGGAACGCTGCAGCGAGCCCGCCTCAACCATGCCGCCGGCGCGGATGCGCGTGTCCTGCGGGGCTTCGCCATTGGCGATCTGGGTCGGCGTGTAAAACAGGTTTATGTTCTGCTGCAAGGCACTTAGGGCCAGGCCCACGGCAGCGCCGACCCCGACCAGGATCGCCAGAATGATGATAAGACGCTTTTTACGCAGCGGATTCACTTGCCGTTCTCCCGGCGCAGACGACGCGCCTCTTGTTGCAGATACCGCTTGCGG
>NZ_JBIUYA010000071.1:0-2644 GCF_044744285.1 Pseudomonas sp. NPDC087336
TGCGGATTCTACGACACTTGGACACTCAGCCCACGATCATTTGGACACTCGTTCCATGCTCACTTGGACACCTGATCCACGTCCACTTGGACAGGCAGTCGGAGCGCAGCGACGCAGGTTTGCATTGTTAGTCTGAAGTCCCCGTCGCCGTCAATTTCGTTGCGCGTCTGCGCATCGATTCGCCCTTCAGTTCGATCCGATAAGCGTTGTGCACCAGCCGGTCGAGGATCGCATCGCCCAAGGTCGGATCGCCGATCAGTGCGTGCCATTTGTCCACTGGCATCTGGCTGGTCACTAGCGTCGAGCGGTTGCCGTAGCGGTCGTCCAGCAGTTCAAGCATGTCGCGCCGTTGCGCAGCGGTAAACGGCGCCAGGCCCCAGTCGTCCAGGATCAGCAAGTCGGTCTTAGCATAACCCGCCATCAGTTTCGCGAAGCGGCCGTCGCCGTGGGCCAGGCCTAGTTCTTCCATCAAGCGCGGCAAGCGCAGATAACGCACGCTGTAACCGTCGCGGCAGGCCTTATGAGCCAGCGCGCAGGCGAGCCAGGTTTTGCCTACGCCAGTTGGGCCGCCGATGATCAGGTTCAGGCCGTCGCGCAGCCACTGGCCGCTACCCAGTTGCAGGATCAGAGATTTGTCCAGGTCGCGCGGGCTGCGGTAGTCGATGTCTTCCAGGCAGGCGTTATGGCGCAGTCGTGCGGCCTTGAGGCGAGTAGTCAGGCGTGCGTCTTCGCGCTCGGTCAGCTCGCGGTCGACCATCAGACCGAGGCGTTCGTCGAAGCTAAGATCGTTGATATCAGGCGTTGCGTGTTGTTCGCCAAGCGCCTTGATCATGCCGTGCAGGCGCAGGGTTTGTAGCTTGTCGAGTGTCGGGTTGGGCAGCATTTTGGTGCTCCTTTTTCAGGTCAGTGGTAGTAGCCAGGGCCGCGCAGGTTGATGTGTTCTTCGGGCAATAACGGCAGGTTTTGCTGGGCCAGCGGCAGCCTTTCCAGCCCTTGGCGCAGGATTGATTCGAGGCTTTTGTAACTGCACGCGCCCAGTGCCAGCGCACGCTGGCAAGCGGCTTCCAGCCGCTCTTCGCCGTGCTGTTTGCTCAGGCGCAAGATGCCCAGGCAGGCGCGAAAGCCGTGCTGCGGATGGATTCGGCGTTCGAGGATGTAGGCGATGACGCCGGCCGTATTTGGGCCCGTCTGCTCTGCCCAGCGGATCAGTCGTTGTGGCGTCCACTCGGCGTGTTCGCGGTGGCTCTTGGGCATGTGCTCGGTTTGGGTGGTGTGGCGGCCTTTATGTTGCGAGCGCAGATGGCTGGCCACGCGCTGGTTGGCGTGGAAGCACTCGACAGTCTGCGCAGTCAGCCGCACTTCGAGTTGCTGCTTCACCAGCTGGTACGGCACCGAGTAGTAATGGCCGTCGACCTCGACGTGGTAGTCGATGTGCACTCGTACCTTTTTCCATTCGGCGTAGACATAAGGATGCTCCGGCAACGATTGCAGCGCGGGTTGGTCGATGGTCTCGAAGGCCGAGCGGCGTGAGCCGGGCAGCTTCTTGAAGGGCTTCTGATTGAGGCGATCCAGCAGCAGCGCGATGGCTGTGTTGAGTTCGCCCAAGGAGAAGAACTGGCGGTTGCGCAGCACCGCCAGGATCCACCGCTCGACGACCTGTACGCCGACTTCAACCTTGGCTTTGTCCTTGGGTTTACGCGAGCGCGCGGGCAGCACGGCTACGCCGTAATGCTCGGCGAGATCGCGGTAACTGGGGTTGATATCCGGCTCGTAGCGATGCGCCTTGGTGACGCCGCTGCGCAGATTGTCCGGTACCAGGATCTGCGATGTACCGCCGAGAAAGGCGAAGCAGCGTACGTGCGAGCCCAGCCAGTCAGGCAGTTTCTGCGACCAGGTGGCCTCGGCGAAGGTGTAGCTGGACGCGCCGAGGACGGCGACGAAGATCTGCGTCTGGCGGATCTCGCCGGTTCGCCGATCAATGACCGGCACGGTCTGGCCGGCGTAATCGACAAACAGCTTTTCGCCAGCACGGTGTTCCTGGCGCATGACCACGTCGACCTTGGCAGCCCAGAGGCGGTAGTGCTCGCAGAACCAGCTGTATTGGAAGCCTTGCGGATGGGTGAGCCGATACTCTTGCCAGAGCAGGGCCAAGGTGACGCCGGGACGGCGTAACTCGGCGTGGACATGAGCCCAGTCCGGCATCGGACGTTGATCGCTGGGAACCGTCGGCGCTGGCGGGAACAGACATCGCTCCAGTTCGGCGTCCGACAACGGCGTGGGCCAAGTCAGCCCGCAAGCGTTGAAGCGGTGCAGGTAATTGCCGGCACTGCCGCTGCTAATGCGCAGGCTGGTAGCAATTTTGCGCACGGACAGGCCGGCGTCGAACTTTAAGCGTAGTACCTCTCGGATTTTACGCATGGATATACGCTCCACGACGACCTCTTCGCTTCGAGAAAAGAGTTCGATGGTAGTGAATAATCCTGCGTTGCTGCCTGCCTGAGCTTGGGTCGGATCAATGAGAGATCACTGTCCAAGTGCTCGTGGAATCAGTGTCCAAGTGGCCGTGGAATGAGTGTCCAAGTCAGCGTGGAATCGCTGTCCAAGTGTTCGTGGAATGGGTGTCCAAGTGCGCATGGAATCCCCA
>NZ_JBIUYA010000072.1:0-2231 GCF_044744285.1 Pseudomonas sp. NPDC087336
GGTTTCTTCTAATCCGGCGCGATACCGCGTAACGGCATTCGCTGGCAAGCCAGCTCCTACAAGGATCACGCAGTACCTGTAGGAGCTGGCTTGCCAGCGAAGGCGTCCTCCATCGACCCTTCGGAGTCCCCGATGAAAATCCGTTACAAGGTAAGCCTTGTGGCTGCTGCTGTGCTGTTGGTGACGACCAGCCTCCTGTCGCTGGTTCAAGTGGGGCAGATTCGAACGATTTTGCGTAACCAGGTCGAGGCCAGCATTTCCGAATCGAGCAACGCCGTGGCACGTCAGATCGAAAACTGGCTAAACGGCAAACTTCATCTGATGGACCTGGCCGCCCAGGCGATCGACAGCCAGTACAGTGCGCAAGCGACCCAGAGAATCATTGACTCGCCCATTTTGAAGGATGAATTCAAGCTGGTATTCGGCGCCCTTGAAGCCGACGGAAAACCCATCAAGAACACTGCTTCCTGGAATCCAAAGCCCGATTATGACGGCCGCACCCGCCCTTGGTATGCGACCGCAAAAGCAAGCAGCCAAGCCGTGTTAACCGAACCCTACAAGGATTCCACCACGGGTGAAATCCTGATTTCGGCTGTGGCCCGGATCAGCGATGCGGGTCAACTGCTCGGTGTATTCGGGGGTGACATCCGCCTGACCACGGTGGCCGATGCCATCAACACACTGGATTTCGGCGGCGCCGGTTATGCGTTCCTGCTGAGTAAAAGTGGCAACATCATTTCTCACCCGGACGCCGGGCTGAATGGCAAACCCTACAGCCAGCTTTTCGCCGGTAGCGCCCTGCCGCTGACCACTCAACTTCAAGAAGTCAGCAGCAGTGGCAAGCCGCTTCTGGTGTCGTTCATTCCGCTCACCGATCTCAAGGGCATGGATTGGTACATCGGTGTCGTGCTGGACCAGGATCTCGTCCTGGCCGCCGCCCGTACCCTGAGCTGGCGCGCCGTCATCGGTACGGGCCTGGGCGTGCTGCTCAGCCTTTTGGTTTTGGGACTGCTGGTCAGGCGACTACTCTGGCCGCTGGATCAACTCAAGGCGTCACTGGCAGACATCAATCGCGGAGAGGGCGACCTGACCCGCCAACTGCCGGTGTCCGGCAATGATGAAATTTCTCTGGTCTCCAGGGAGTTCAACCAGTTCCTGCAGAACCTCAAATCGCTGATTGGCGATGTCAAAAACAGCGCACAACACGTCAGCGAAAGCACCACGACAACGTCGTATGAAGCGGATCAGGCAGCCAGTCGCGTACAAACTCAGTTGCAGGAACTGGATCAACTCGCCACCGCCATGACCGAGATGGCCTCGACAGCCGAGGACGTGGCGCGCAATGCCCAAGCCGCTGCCGAGGCGGCAATCGTTGCCACCGGGCAAACCGCAGACGGAGTCGCCCTGGTGTCCAAATCAACGGGGGCGATCAAGCGCTTGGCTCAAGAGATGGACGACACAGGTCTTGCCATCAATGAATTGTCCACCCTCAGCCAAAGCATCGAATCGATTGTGGCGGTCATCACCAGCATCGCCGATCAAACCAACCTGCTCGCGCTCAATGCAGCCATCGAGGCGGCACGTGCCGGCGAATCGGGACGCGGCTTCGCCGTGGTTGCCGATGAGGTGCGCTCCCTGGCCTCGCGTACCCAGCAATCCACTCAGGAAATACGCCAGATGATTGACCAACTGCAGATGGGGGTGAAACACGCCCAGGCACGCATGCAGCAAAGCCGCGACACCGCCAGCAAGACTGCCGGGGATGCCAACGCGGCGAATGAAACCCTCGAGCGCATCCGTGCAGCCATTTACCGCATCAATGACATGAACCTGCAGATTGCCGCTGCCGCTGAGGAACAGAGCGCCACGAGCGAGGAAATCAATCGCAATACGAACAACATCCGCGACATCAGCCTTGAAGTCACCGGCAGTGCCCAGAAGCAGGTCCGTCAGTGTTCAGTGATGGAGGAACAGGTAGGCGAGCAACACAGACTTCTCAGCCGCTTCAGGATTTGAAGTGCGCCAATGAATGACATCTACACAGATCACCAAAACAACTATTCCACCGAGGTAAGAAAGATGAGTGCGGCTTCCCTGTATCCCGTTCGTCCCGAGGTTCTGGCCAACACCCTGACCGACGAGGCGACCTACAAGGCCATGTACCAGCAGTCAGTCGTCAACCCGGACGGCTTCTGGCGCGAGCAAGCCAAGCGCCTCGACTGGATCAAGCC
>NZ_JBIUYA010000073.1:0-2146 GCF_044744285.1 Pseudomonas sp. NPDC087336
TCGCGGGTATTTACGCCGCGCACCGCCAGTTCCATCGCCAAATCCTTGTCCATACCCTCAAGCGAGAGCAGGTCTTCGGCCGGATGGGCGTCTGCCAGCTTTTCCTCAGTAGCGATGGCTTTGGTCAACAAACGATCCTTGGCACGAGCGCGAAGCTCGTTGACGATATCTTCGTCAAAGCCGTCGATGTTGAGCATTTCTTCCAACGGTACGTAGGCAATCTCTTCCAGGCTGGTGAAGCCTTCATCGACCAGCACCTGTGCCAGCTCTTCGTCGACTTCCAGCTCGTCGATGAAGTTGCGCAGGATGTCGCCGGTTTCTGCTTGCTGTTTAGCCTGGATGTCCGATTCGGTCATCACGTTCAGGGTCCAGCCAGTCAACTGGCTGGCCAGACGCACGTTCTGACCACCACGACCGATGGCCTGAGCCAGATTGTCTGCGCCGACGGCGATGTCCATTGCATGGGCATCTTCGTCAACGATAATTGCCGCAACCTCAGCCGGGGACATGGCGTTGATCACGAACTGAGCCGGGTTGTCGTCCCACAGGACGATGTCCACACGCTCACCGCCCAACTCACCCGACACTGCCTGGACGCGCGAACCGCGCATACCGATGCAAGCGCCCTGCGGGTCGATGCGTTTGTCCTTGGAGCGTACGGCGATCTTGGCGCGCGAACCCGGATCACGGGACGCAGCCATTACTTCGATCAGGCCTTCGGCAATTTCCGGCACTTCGATGCGGAACAACTCGATCAGCATTTCCGGCGCGGTACGCGACAGGATCAGCTGCGGGCCGCGATTCTCGGTGCGGATTTCCTTGAGCAGCGCACGCAAGCGCACGCCAACCCGGAAAGTTTCGCGAGAAATGATGTCTTCACGGGCCAGCAACGCTTCGGCGTTGTTACCCAGATCGACGATCACGTTGTCGCGGGTGACTTTTTTCACGGTGCCGGAGATGATTTCACCCAGGCGCTCGCGGTAAGCGTCGACAACCTGGGCGCGCTCGGCTTCGCGAACTTTCTGCACGATGACTTGCTTGGCAGTCTGTGCAGCGATACGGCCGAATTCGATGGACTCGATCTTCTCTTCGACAACATCACCGACCTTGGCACCAGGATGCGTTTCAGCAACCTTGCTCGGCCAGGTTTCGATGGCCGGATCGTCCAGGTCGGCTTCTTCGACGACCGTCCAGCGACGGAATGTCTCGTAGGCACCGGTGTGGCGGTTGATTTCCACACGCAGATCGACTTCGTCCTCGAAACGCTTTTTGGTAGCCGTGGCCAGAGCGAGCTCCAGCGCTTCAAAAATTACGTTAGCCGGTACGCCCTTTTCATTGGATACCGACTCAACAACCAGCAGTACTTCTTTGCTCATCGTACGCCTCGCCTTTCGCAAGCCATTGGATCCGCGGGATCCGCAGTATCTGGCACGCCTCAGTCAAAACTGGGAATAATGTTGGCCTTGTCGATCATATCGATCGGCAACAGGAACTCATGGTCATCTACCTGCACCACGACGTCCTGCTCTTCTACACCGCGCAGAAGGCCCTGAAAGTTGCGTCGTCCTTCAAAAGGCGAGCGCAACTTGATCTTCACTTGTTCACCGGCAAATTTTGCAAACTGCTCAAGAGTGAACAGCGGGCGCTCCATGCCTGGCGAGGAAACTTCGAGGGTGTATTCAACGGAGATTGGATCTTCAACATCCAGCACACCGCTGATCTGACGGCTGACGATGGCACAATCGTCCACCAGCACACCGCCCTCTTTATCAATATAAACGCGCAACATCGAGTGACGACCCTGAGCCGAAAACTCGATACCCCAGCATTCATAGCCTAGGGCCACGACCACCGGGGCCAGCAAGGCCTGCAACTCTTCTAGCTTGCTCGACACCTGAACCCCCTCGTGCATGTATGTGCATGCTATGCAAAATAAAAAAATGGGCGAAGCGCCCATCCTTGAAACGCCGTCGAACAGCGGCGTTGGAAGTGTCCAGCTAACAAAAAGCCCCTGAAAAGGGGCTCCTTAAACTGGTTGCGGGGGCCGGATTTGAACCGACGACCTTCGGGTTATGAGCCCGACGAGCTACCAGACTGCTCCACCCCGCGACGAGGCGGGGGCGGGCGGGGGGGGCCGGTCGCCGGC
>NZ_JBIUYA010000074.1:0-2035 GCF_044744285.1 Pseudomonas sp. NPDC087336
CCGAAGCACATCATCAGAATCGATATCAGCATCGAATTCTTGCGCCCGTGCTTGTCCGCGAGACGGCCGAAAATCCAGCCATCAGCCTGTCGCTTAACGCTCGGGCTGGAGACGCAAAGTCGAAGCTTACTTCAGCTCGACTTTAGCGCCTGCTTCTTCCAGTACTGCTTTGGCTTTGTCAGCTGCGTCTTTGGCAACAGCTTCCAGAACCATGGCAGGAGCGCCGTCAACTACAGCCTTGGCTTCTTTCAAGCCCAGACCGGTCAGTTCACGTACAGCCTTGATCACGTTAACTTTCTTCTCGCCAGCTTCGGTCAGCATGACGTTGAATTCGGTTTGCTCTTCAGCAACGGCAGCAGCAACAGCAGGACCTGCCGATGCAGCAGCAGCGGTAACGCCGAATTTTTCTTCGAAAGCTTTGATCAGCTCAACAACTTCCATTACGGACATGTTGCCAACTGCTTCAAGGATATCGTTCTGAGAGATAGACATGAATCTAATTCCTGATATTGGGGACGGCCTACGCGACCATCGAAAAAAACAAAAAACGCGAGAAGTTGACGAGCCTTAGGCTGCAGCAGCTTCTTTCTGGTCGCGAATTGCCGCCAGAGTACGAGCCAATTTGCTGGTAGCGCCTTGAATCACGCTCATCAGCTGAGAAATTGCTTCGTCACGGGTCGGCAAGGTTGCCAGTACGTCGATTTGGTTAGCTGCGAGGAACTTGCCCTCGAACGCAGCTGCCTTGATCTCGAACTTGTTCTGACCCTTTGCGAACTCTTTGAAAATCCGGGCAGCAGCGCCTGGATGTTCCTTGGAGAATGCAATCAGGGTAGGGCCGCTGAACACGTCGTTGAGAACACTGAATTCAGTGTCAGCAACGGCGCGCTTGAGCAGGGTGTTACGTACAACACGTACGTAAACGCCAGCTTCACGAGCCTCTTTACGGAGTCCGGTCATTGCGCCTACTGTTACGCCACGGGCATCAGCCACGACAGCGGACAGAGCGACTTTGGCAGCCTCGTTGACTTCAGCGACGATGGCCTTCTTGTCTTCGAGTTTAATTGCCACGGGTTTAACTCCTGCTTGTTACCGTTTCATTCGATCGAAATCGAATGTCGTTTTGGTGTCTGATTCGGTAAGGAACCGGGAGCACCATCTGCGTAGGCTTGTGGTTTAAGACTTGCGTCGCCTACGGTCTTGGATAGCCCCCGCCAGGCAGGGACCCCAATTTTTCAATTGGCGCAATCGCTTGCGCCAATCTGTGTCTTACGCGTCGAGCGAGCTTTGGTCGATGACCAGACCTGGGCCCATAGTGGTGCTCAGGGTAACGCGCTTGACGTAGATGCCTTTCGAGGAAGCTGGCTTGATACGCTTCAGGTCAGCGATCAGGGCTTCAACGTTTTCCTTCAGCTTGACGGCGTCGAAGCCGATCTTGCCAACGGAAGTGTGGATGATGCCGTTTTTGTCGGTGCGATAACGAACCTGACCAGCCTTGGCGTTTTTAACCGCGGTGGCTACGTCTGGAGTTACGGTGCCGACTTTAGGGTTAGGCATCAGGCCACGCGGACCGAGGATCTGACCCAGTTGACCTACAACGCGCATGGCATCCGGGGATGCGATCACTACGTCATAGTTCAGGTCGCCGCCTTTCATTTCGGCAGCCAGGTCGTCCATGCCTACACGGTCAGCGCCGGCAGCCAGAGCGGCTTCAGCAGCTGGACCTTGGGTGAACACAGCAACGCGAACGGTCTTACCAGTGCCGTGTGGCAGCACAGTAGCGCTACGAACGACCTGGTCGGATTTACGCGGGTCAACACCCAGGTTTACAGCAACGTCGAACGACTCGCTGAACTTGACAGTCGACAGCTCAGCCAGCAGAGCAGCAGCGTCTACAAAGTTGTAGGCCTTGCCTGCTTCGATTTTGCCGGCGATAGCCTTTTGACGCTTGGTCAGCTTAGCCATTACACACCCTCCACGTTAAGGCCCATGCTACGAGCAGAACCGGCGATAGTACGCACGGCTGCTTCCATATCAG
>NZ_JBIUYA010000075.1:0-1882 GCF_044744285.1 Pseudomonas sp. NPDC087336
ATCGACCCATTGCGGTCATTCCATCTGAGGCGATGAGCTGGATGGCGTATACCAGTAAACTCTGGAGTCGACATGAACGTGTTTTTGCTTCTGAGGCGTGAAGGGGCTGTCGAGTGTGCCCAGTGCAATCGAAACCCAATCGGTAAATTCACCTTGGGAACGTGACCAGAACAAAGTCGAGCCACACCGCGCGCAGAACTCGCGAAGCACCGATTCTGAAGACGAATACCTGGTGATGTGCCCGGCGCCGTTGAGTATCCGTAGTGCGCTACGGGGAACGCTTCCATACGAAGCGAATGCTGCCCCGTGACCTTTACGGCATTGACCACAGTAACAATGACTCACTGCTTTTGGCGTCGTCAGTAGCTCGTAACGGATTGCTGTACAAAGACAGCTTCCCTGGTAAACCTCTGTCATGCGTTCGTCCCTGTCGCTGGAAAAGACGCCAGCTTATCCGCCTGAATCTGATCAGTCGAACGTCCGTATATGGACTCCTCCTCGTTGCAAGCCTCCTTTACTTTGGCGCCCGTGCCGACTGCACACGTATATTCGGCCTCTGACTTTGGCATCGATTCGATGCAGGGCCATGATGGGCTATTCGCGCGTCGGCTCCCAATCGCTTCTACGTGCTTTGCGCACCTGGACACTTGAGGGTTTTGCCGACGCCGGTTCGACCGGTTTGCCATTGCTCGGGTTGCTTCGCAATCGTGGTGTAGGGTGCTTCTCCCGGGATGAATAGGTCAGGCTACTGCTCGATCCGGTTGGTAATCAGTGCCGTTGCGCAGCATCGCCCAAGCCATGCGTGCAGTTTTGTTAGCCAGTGCGATAGCGGCCACGTTGGGATGTGAGCGCTCGGCTAAACGGACAGCCCACTGGCTAAGTCGATCGTCTTTGAATTTGGCTGTGCGCAGTGCCGAGCGCGCACCGTGGATCATCAGAGTTCGCAGATAAGCATCCCCGCGTTTGCTAATGCCAAGCAGTCGATCCTTGCCGCCAGAGCTGTGTTGCTTTGGCGTCAGCCCTAGCGAGGCGGCCAGTTGTCGGCCATTGTCAAACTGGCTGGCATCACCGATGGCAGCAACAAGTGCGGTGGAAATCATCGGGCCGACGCCACGCAGCTGTTGCAAACGGGCGGCCGCTGGGTCACTTGCCGCGATCGCTGATATCTCGCCATCGAGTTCTCTCACGCGGTCATCAAGTGCTCGCAGGTCGTCCCACAAACCGTTCAGCAGACGACGAAAGCGTGCCGTCAAACCATTATCGGCATCTTCTAGCCAGCACGGTATTGCACGACGCAGCATCAGTAACTCCTTCGGCGCTACGAGGCCGTACTCGGCGACCAGCCCACGAATCTGATTGGCTTTGGCCGTCCGTTGTTCGATTAAGCCGGCCCGGATGCGATGCGTCGCTTGGATATCCTGTTGCTCGATGGTCTTGACGGCGACGAAGCGCATGCTGGGACGGCTCATCGCCTCACAGATTGCCTCGGCATCGTTGGCATCGTTTTTGTTGCTCTTGACGTACGGCTTGACGAACTGCGGCGCGATCAGCCTCACTCGAAATCCGCGTGCCTGTAGCTGCCGCGCCCAATGGTGCGCACCGCCACAACTTTCCATGCCGATCTCGCAGCCGGGTTCGATCTTTTCCAGCACCGTTTGCAGCCAGCGATCGCGAGGTAAACGCTGCCGCCAGATGGGCCGCTCATGACGATCCACTCCGTGAATCTGAAACACGTTCTTGGCCAGGTCGACCCCAATGCGCATAAGCTTCATGTGTGGACTCCTTCTCACTGTTGACTGTGGTTCGCACCTTCAGTCTGGCACTCAAGATGCCGAGGTGAGGAGGAGTCCATCCCATTGCTTCTGGCCGATAACTGCCTGTC
>NZ_JBIUYA010000076.1:0-1828 GCF_044744285.1 Pseudomonas sp. NPDC087336
TGATGCGGTAGAGGAGCGTTCTGTAAGCCTGTGAAGGTGAGTTGAGAAGCTTGCTGGAGGTATCAGAAGTGCGAATGCTGACATGAGTAACGACAATGGGTGTGAAAAACACCCACGCCGAAAGACCAAGGTTTCCTGCGCAACGTTAATCGACGCAGGGTTAGTCGGTCCCTAAGGCGAGGCTGAAAAGCGTAGTCGATGGAAAACAGGTTAATATTCCTGTACTTCTGGTTATTGCGATGGAGGGACGGAGAAGGCTAGGCCAGCTTGGCGTTGGTTGTCCAAGTTTAAGGTGGTAGGCTGGAATCTTAGGTAAATCCGGGATTCTAAGGCCGAGAGCTGATGACGAGTTACCTTTCAGGTGACGAAGTG
This sequence comes from Pseudomonas sp. NPDC087336, assembly GCF_044744285.1. Taxonomy (NCBI): domain Bacteria; kingdom Pseudomonadati; phylum Pseudomonadota; class Gammaproteobacteria; order Pseudomonadales; family Pseudomonadaceae; genus Pseudomonas; species Pseudomonas sp. NPDC087336. The sequence goes on from NZ_JBIUYA010000076.1 coordinate 373, forward strand.
GTTGATGCCATGCTTCCAAGAAAAGCTTCTAAGCTTCAGATAACCAGGAACCGTACCCCAAACCGACACAGGTGGTTGGGTAGAGAATACCAAGGCGCTTGAGAGAACTCGGGTGAAGGAACTAGGCAAAATGGCACCGTAACTTCGGGAGAAGGTGCGCCGGTGAGGGTGAAGGACTTGCTCCGTAAGCCCACGCCGGTCGAAGATACCAGGCCGCTGCGACTGTTTATTAAAAACACAGCACTCTGCAAACACGAAAGTGGACGTATAGGGTGTGACGCCTGCCCGGTGCCGGAAGGTTAATTGATGGGGTTAGCTAACGCGAAGCTCTTGATCGAAGCCCCGGTAAACGGCGGCCGTAACTATAACGGTCCTAAGGTAGCGAAATTCCTTGTCGGGTAAGTTCCGACCTGCACGAATGGCGTAACGATGGCGGCGCTGTCTCCACCCGAGACTCAGTGAAATTGAAATCGCTGTGAAGATGCAGTGTATCCGCGGCTAGACGGAAAGACCCCGTGAACCTTTACTATAGCTTTGCACTGGACTTTGAATTTGCTTGTGTAGGATAGGTGGGAGGCTTTGAAGCGTGGACGCCAGTTCGCGTGGAGCCATCCTTGAAATACCACCCTGGCAACTTTGAGGTTCTAACTCAGGTCCGTTATCCGGATCGAGGACAGTGTATGGTGGGTAGTTTGACTGGGGCGGTCTCCTCCTAAAGAGTAACGGAGGAGTACGAAGGTGCGCTCAGACCGGTCGGAAATCGGTCGTAGAGTATAAAGGCAAAAGCGCGCTTGACTGCGAGACAGACACGTCGAGCAGGTACGAAAGTAGGTCTTAGTGATCCGGTGGTTCTGTATGGAAGGGCCATCGCTCAACGGATAAAAGGTACTCCGGGGATAACAGGCTGATACCGCCCAAGAGTTCATATCGACGGCGGTGTTTGGCACCTCGATGTCGGCTCATCACATCCTGGGGCTGAAGCCGGTCCCAAGGGTATGGCTGTTCGCCATTTAAAGTGGTACGCGAGCTGGGTTTAGAACGTCGTGAGACAGTTCGGTCCCTATCTGCCGTGGACGTTTGAGATTTGAGAGGGGCTGCTCCTAGTACGAGAGGACCGGAGTGGACGAACCTCTGGTGTTCCGGTTGTCACGCCAGTGGCATTGCCGGGTAGCTATGTTCGGAATAGATAACCGCTGAAAGCATCTAAGCGGGAAACTAGCCTCAAGATGAGATCTCACTGGGACCTTGAGTCCCCTGAAGGGCCGTCGAAGACTACGACGTTGATAGGTTGGGTGTGTAAGCGCTGTGAGGCGTTGAGCTAACCAATACTAATTGCCCGTGAGGCTTGACCATATAACACCCAAGCAATTTGATGCTCCTAGTTGAAAAGACGAAAGAGACCAGATTGCGGTGTGTGAAGACGAAAGAACCGAAAGTTCGAATCTCACAAAACACC
>NZ_JBIUYA010000077.1:0-1777 GCF_044744285.1 Pseudomonas sp. NPDC087336
TCTGATTATGGCTGATGATCGCCAACAGCAAGGGGGAGCAAGCTCCCCCTTTGGTTTTTATCGGACACTAGTGACGCAGAGCGTGGGAACGATCACATCGCGGACACACCTGGAATCAGGTCGGCTTTAAGGCCGCCTCGTTTTCTCTTTGGCTGTTGATTTGGCTTTCAGGACCGGAGCTCGCGTACCTCAAGCCCCAGCGAGGGGCCGAACGCCAGGGGCAAGAGCCCTTGGTTACTTGGGGCTTTTCCCAGTAACTCACTGTAAAAGTGAAACCATAAGTGGCCGTTACCGCAGGAATGGATAGGTACTCCGTTAACAAACAATAGGTCGATTGGCAGTCGACAGGAAATGCCTTGCATCGCCTCCAACACCCTCGACCTCCCCGAAATAACGGCCAGCGGTGTACAATCCCGTTCTTATACCCCTCTGTCGATCATGCAAAGGATTTTCCGGATGTTGCCGCGCTTTCCCGCCGTCACCCGCTGCCTGACACTTGCCGCCCTCTGTGTAGCGGGTCCCGTCGCAGCATTGGAGCTACCCCTGCCACCGCCTGGTGAAGACATCGTTGGCCAGGTACAGGTGATCAAGGCCAAGTACGAAGATACCTTCGCCGACCTGGGCACGACCTACGACCTGGGTTACTCGGAAATGGTGGCTGCCAACCCTGGCGTCGATCCATGGCTACCTGGCGCCGGCACTGAAATCGTGCTGCCGACCCGCTTCATCCTGCCGCCCGGCCCGCGTGAAGGCATCGTCATCAACCTGGCCGAATACCGCCTCTACTACTTCCCGAAAGGCCGGAACGTGGTCTACACCTTCCCGCTGGGTATTGGTCGTGAAGGCTGGGGCTCGCCGATTGCCCACACCAGCATCGTCGCCAAGACGCCGAACCCGACCTGGACGCCTCCTGCGTCGATCAAGGCCGAGCACGCCGCCGACGGTGATCCGCTGCCCAACGTGGTGCCGGCCGGCCCTGACAACCCGCTGGGGCCGTTCAAGTTCACCCTGGGGACTCCTGGCTACCTGATTCACGGCTCGAACAAGAAGTTCGGCATCGGCATGCGCACCAGCCATGGCTGCTTCCGCATGTTCAACAACAACGTGCTGGAAATGGCGGGCATGGTGCCGGTCGGCACGTCCGTGCGCATCATCAACGATTCGTACAAGTTCGGCGTGAGTGGCGGCAAGGTCTACCTGGAGGCGCACACACCGCTGGACGACAAGGGCAACCCGTCGGTGGTCGACAAGCACACTGCCGTGATCAACGCGATGCTCAAGCGTGAAGACATCACCAACAACCTGCGCATGAACTGGGATGTGGTGCGTGATGTTGTCGCGGCCGAAGATGGCCTGCCGGTAGAAATCGGCGTGCCAAACACTACCGCGCCGATGGTGACGAGTGCGCCGATCGACCCGCTGCAGTAATGCCTGAATCAAACCCGCCGACGCAGGCCGCGTCGGCGGGTTTTTTATTGGCTGCAGGAAACAGCAGGCAATAAAAAAGCCGACCCAAAAAATGGGTCGGCTTGATAATAATCCCGAAGGACTATTACTTGCGGCTAGCTTTTTCCAGCATGCGCAGAGCACGCTCGTTAGCTTCGTCAGCAGTCTGTTGTGCTTTTTGAGCAGCAGCCAGAGCTTCATCAGCTTTACGGTAAGCTTCGTCTGCACGAGCCTGGGAGCGAGCAGAGGCGTATTCAGATCGGGACAGACGAGATTAGGTTTCTTTGGTTGAGCTGCTGCTAGATGTAGCGAGTAGTGCGGGCAGGGAAAG
>NZ_JBIUYA010000078.1:0-572 GCF_044744285.1 Pseudomonas sp. NPDC087336
GTTCCAGAACCTTGGTGAAGCTGCACTGAACAAGCTGGACGAAGCCGGTATCGTTTACGTAGGTGCTGAAGTTGGCGCAGGCGACATCCTGGTGGGTAAGGTCACTCCGAAAGGCGAGACCCAACTGACTCCGGAAGAAAAACTGCTGCGTGCGATCTTCGGTGAAAAAGCCAGCGACGTTAAAGACACCTCCCTGCGTGTACCTACCGGTACCAAAGGTACGGTCATCGACGTACAGGTCTTCACCCGCGACGGCGTTGAGCGTGATGCTCGTGCCCTGTCGATCGAGAAGTCCCAGCTGGACGAGATCCGCAAGGACCTCAACGAAGAGTTCCGCATCGTTGAAGGCGCTACTTTCGAACGTCTGCGTTCCGCTCTGGTCGGCCACAAAGCCGAAGGCGGCGCCGGTCTGAAGAAAGGCCAGGACATCACCGACGAAGTGCTGGACGGTCTTGAGCATGGCCAGTGGTTCAAACTGCGCATGGCAGAAGATGCTCTGAACGAGCAGCTCGAGAAGTACACCCGCGAACGTTTTGCCGCCGACGGCGATGCCTCGATCATATGGGAAGGGC
>NZ_JBIUYA010000078.1:582-1709 GCF_044744285.1 Pseudomonas sp. NPDC087336
CCTCCAGCCGCGCGACAAGAGGGCCGGTCGACCCCGTAACAAGGGTGTGTCTCCGTGATCATGCCGGTTGAAGACATGCCGCACGATGCCAATGGCACCCCGGTAGACGTTGTCCTCAACCCGTTGGGCGTACCTTCGCGTATGAACGTCGGTCAGATCCTTGAAACCCACCTGGGCCTCGCGGCCAAAGGTCTGGGCGAGAAGATCAACCGCATGGTTGAAGAGCAGCGCAAGGTTGCCGAGCTGCGTAAGTTCCTGCACGAGATCTACAACGAGATCGGCGGTCGTCAGGAAAGCCTCGATGACTTCTCGGACCAGGAAATCCTGGACCTGGCTCAAAACCTGCGTGGCGGCGTTCCAATGGCCACTCCAGTGTTCGACGGCGCCAAGGAAAGCGAAATCAAGGCCATGCTGAAACTGGCTGACCTGCCAGAAAGCGGCCAGATGCAGCTGACCGACGGCCGTACCGGCAACAAGTTCGAGCGCCCGGTTACCGTTGGCTACATGTACATGCTGAAGCTGAACCACTTGGTAGACGACAAGATGCACGCGCGTTCTACCGGTTCGTACAGCCTGGTTACCCAGCAGCCGCTGGGTGGTAAGGCGCAGTTCGGTGGTCAGCGTTTCGGGGAGATGGAGGTCTGGGCACTGGAAGCATACGGTGCCGCTTACACTCTGCAAGAAATGCTCACAGTGAAGTCGGACGATGTGAACGGCCGTACCAAGATGTACAAAAACATCGTGGATGGCGATCACCGTATGGAGCCGGGCATGCCCGAGTCCTTCAACGTGTTGATCAAGGAAATTCGTTCCCTCGGCATCGATATCGATCTGGAAACCGAATAACACGTGACGCGAATCGAGAGCGGGGCAGCACTGCCCGCTCTCTGCTCCGCCAGGAGGAAAGGCCTTGAAAGACCTACTGAATTTGCTGAAAAACCAGGGTCAAGTCGAAGAGTTCGACGCCATCCGTATCGGATTGGCATCGCCTGAGATGATCCGTTCGTGGTCGTTCGGTGAAGTTTAATAGCCGGAAACCTACAACTACAGTACGTTCAAACCTGAGCGTGACGGCCTGTTCTGCGCCAAGATCTTTGGCCCGGTAAAGGATTACGAGTGCCTGTGCG
>NZ_JBIUYA010000079.1:0-1641 GCF_044744285.1 Pseudomonas sp. NPDC087336
CCCTCCGTGTCAGGCTACCTGTCGCCCTTGTTGATTGACTCATTCATTCAAGAGGGCGAAGGTGTTTAGCAATGTCCAAGCGCTATGACGACGACTTCAAAGATTGGGTCGTCCTGCAAATGATGCCGCCCCTCAATCGCTCAGTGGCGGAACTCGCCATTGCGCTCAATCTCACGCCGCAGTCACTGCGAAACTGGAGACAAATGGCTAGAGATAAAGGTTTGATCGTGCCGGGAAACGGCAAGACCAGTGATCAATGGTCCAGCGCCGATAAATTCAATGCTGTCATGGAAACCGCGCCGTTAAGCGAAGTGGAGATTGCTCAATATTGCCGAATCAAGGGCATTTATCCTGAGCAAATCCAGCAGTGGCGCGAGGCGTGCCAAAACGCCAATACCCTTGCTGATTTGAAACCCAGCGCAGAGAAAACTGCCGAGCAGCGGCGGATCAAGGATCTGGAGCGTCAGTTGATCCAATCCGATGCTGGACGTGCGGAGGCGGTGGCTTTGCTGGAACTCAGAAAAAAAGCCAATGCGATCTGGGGCAAGGACAAGGAAGACTGATCAGCGCCTCTGATCGTACGCAAGCCCTGAAGTTGATTGCTGAAGCGGTGTTAAATGGGGCTCGTCGATATCGAGCCTGTAATGAGCTGGGGCTGAGCCTGCGCACAGTACAACGTTGGCGACACGCCGACTGCGACGGGCGCCTGCTGGCTCAGCGAGCCGCACCGTCGAACAAGCTCAGTGAGGCAGAGCGCCAAGCGGTGCTTGATGCTGCCAATCAGGCTGGCTACGCCAGCCTCACCCCACACCAAATCGTCCCCAAACTGGCCGATGAAGGTATCTACCTGGCTTCGGAGTCGACGTTTTACCGGGTGTTAAAAGCCGCCAATCAAAACGTGCGTCGCGGCCGAACCAAAGCCCCGAAACGCAAGGTACTGACGACGCATCGCGCCGATGCTCCCAATCAGGTGTGGTGTTGGGATATCACCTGGCTGCCCAGCACTGTCAGAGGTCGTTTTTTCTACTGGTACATGGTCAAGGATGTCTACAGCCGCAAGCTGGTGGCCAATGAAGTGCATGAGGTGGAATGTGCCGAACACGCGTGTGAGCTGCTTAGAAAGGGATGCTTGCGTGAACAGACGGCGGGCCGTCCGTTGGTGCTGCACTCGGATAATGGTCACGTCATGAGAGGCTCCTTGTTACGCGAAAGCATGATTGCCCTGGGCGTCGAACCGTCCTTTAGCCGGCCAAGGGTGAGCAATGACAACGCTTACGCCGAAGCACTTTTCCGTACCGCAAAATACTGCCCACTCTGGCCGGATCAACCATTTGATACGGTCACTGAGGCAAGGCTTTGGGTGCAGAAATTTATCGAGTGGTACAACGAAGATCACCGCCACAGCGCCCTGAAATACGTGACGCCAAACGAGCGGCACGAAGGCAAGGCAACGGATCTATTACAAGCTAGAACAGTGCTTTATGAGGATGCCAGGGAAGCTAATCCGAGCCGCTGGAGCACTCGAATACGCAACTGGAAGCTGGAAGATGCGGTGTATTTAAACCCGGAGCGTCCTGAAATTAAGGGCGCAACGGGCTAACAACTGTAGGACCAAGGCGACAGGTACCTTGACACGTACCG
>NZ_JBIUYA010000081.1:0-1425 GCF_044744285.1 Pseudomonas sp. NPDC087336
GTAATGCTGTTCACTTAAGCGGAGCAGCCTTACGGTCCACTGGAAACCGGGTCTTTGAAATCTTCACCGTCCTTGGCCTCGAAGGCCTTGGACGGTGATCCAGAAACATCCCTCCCACACCCGCCCTTAGTTCTGCCAACCGTCTTCCCGTTGCTGAAATCGGATTTGCCGCAGCCATCACGATCAGTTGAACGGCGATATATTGGCAGGCTGGCTTGAAACGGATGTCCGACGGCGCTCGACCAAAAGCCACTGCGGCTTGACTAGCTTCCCGGCGAATCACGTTGTAGGCCAGCAACAATCCCCAAACCTCCTGGTAAACCAGGTCGATCTTCTTGCTGCGCAAAGTCATTGCGTTCTGCTGCATTGAGCTTTTGATATCCCTGAAGCCCAGCTCGATTTCCCAGCGCTGCTGGTAAAGCTTGGCGACGGCCATAGTGCTGTATGTGCTAGCCGGCAATGACGTCATGACGGTTTTCAACTTACCCTGGATTTCATAGCTGACTTCGCGCACTTCCCAGTGAGTTGGAAGGCTCGGATTTCGCTTCCTCGCCTGCGGCGAGACTTTCATGCGTACCAGGCGATCATGCTCGCCATAACGAACGATTTCTTCACTGACCAGATTCTTGCGTGCCGGGGTCAGCCAGTGGCGGTTAGTCCCGACGTTGCTCAGGCTGAGCATCAAGTCGGCACTCCAGAACCCTTTGTCGAAAAGCGTTACCGAATGATCAGGAATCTGCTGCAAAAACTCGTCAGCCAAGCGCATTTCACTGCGGCGATAAGGGCTCAGTTGAGCATCCAGAATCAGGTGCGAACGCACATTCATCAACGCTACAAGGCGCATCATGGGGAAGGGTGTTTGACGATCGGTCGACGTATTTCCAGAGCCGAAATGTTCCCGAAGCTCTAGCGTGTCCTGTGTGCGCAGAAGTGCGCCATCTACAGCAAACACCTGCAGATCATGCCAGGCGTCATCGCTATAGCGCTCACCGCCCCATTGAGTGCCGGTCTTGCGGAACAACCATTCGACGGGGTCGGCACCTAGCCGCTTGCGCGCTTCTGTCACACCGCTGCGGGCCAACAGATGGTCAGTCGCCAGACCTTGAGCGCAGATGTTCAGCCGTCTCGCGACCTCGTGCACAGGCTCGTCGCGAAACAAAGCCATGCCGAGCACCAACCACAAGACTTGATCTGCGGGCAGCCGACGTCGCCGGATGGATGCCTGCGTAGAAAGATCCAGCGCTGAGGCTACCCATTCAACAGGAATGTTTTGAGTGAAGGTACTCAGATCAGAGAAGTTGAAAAGGTCGCCGAGGTCGAGCAGGTCTTGTTGAACAGACATAAAAAATCCGATACCAGAGGTCTGGTATCGGATTTTCTAGGAAGCCCAGCATGAGCTCAAATGCTTAAGTGAACAGCATTACG
>NZ_JBIUYA010000082.1:0-1422 GCF_044744285.1 Pseudomonas sp. NPDC087336
GGGTTAATTGCTCGGCTAGACTGCTCACCAAGGTGGTCAATTTTTCATTGAGGCTGGGCAACGGTCCGAGGTTGGCGGCCTGACTGCTATTGAGTTCCTTCAGGTAGCGCTGGATCGTACTTTTCGAGCCGGTATTGCCGAGCTCAACGCGGATCAGGTCGATGCTCGGGTGCAGTCCACGCCCTAACAAGGCGTCACGCGCGGCGTGCACCAAGGCTTTATTGATACCGCCACGGGCCATGTCAGGAGCTCCTGTAGGATTTCCGGCTCTTAGGCAGTATGACGCATGCCATTTGACTTGCCGGGTTTCTGATCAAGACGACAATCTCTTCGGTCCACACCGGTACAAGCCCGCCGGGCGAGGAGGGTAGGGATGACCACTGCCGCGGAGCGGTACCTGCAGGCGACGCGCCGGAAAAGCACCACGCGCCGCTACCTACAGGCCGTGGCGCATTTTGAGGTGGGCTGGGGTGGGTTTCTCCCCGCGTCGAGTGACAGCATTGTGCGTTACCTGGCTGAGTACGCTGACGCTCTGTCGATCAGCACCTTGCGCGGCCACCTGGCGACCTTGGCCCGTTGGCATCTGAAGCATGGTTTTCTCGACCCGACCAAAGCGCCGCAAGTGCGCGACGTCTTGCGCGTATTCAGGCGCTGCACCCGCGCCAGGTCCGGCAGGCCGAACCGTTGCAACTGCGCGAACTGGAACAGTGCGTGGCGGCATTACAAGTCGAGGCAGCGTCGCCAGAGTTGGCCGTGCGCCTGCGTGCCAGCCGCGATCAAGCTTTACTGCTCCTGGGGGGTTGACGCGCCTTTCGCAGTGATGACCTGTGCCGCCTGCGCATTGAAAACAACCAGCTCGTGCCGGGCGAAGGGCTGAGTCTGTTCCTCGCCAGCAGCAAATCCGACCGTGAGCACCAGGGTCGCAGCGTCAGTATGCCGGCGTAAAAACGCCTCTGCCCGGTGCAGGCGTACGAGGCGTGGCTGGCACTCAGTCAATTACGGCGGGGACCGGTGTTTTGTGGCATCGATCGCTGGGGCCATCTCTCGCCTGAGGCGCTGCACCCGTACAGCGTGACGCGGGTATTACGCTGGGCTTTGACCCGCGGTGGGGTCGCCGGCGAGCGCTACAGCGGCCACTCGCTACGTCGCGGTTTTGCCACCTGGGCCACGCGCAATCAATGGAGTACCAAGGCCTTGATGGAGTATGTCGGCTGGCGCGATGTGGACAGTGCCCTGCGCTACGTGGAGGCCGACGCGCCGTTCGGTGACTGGCTCCGGCAGCTGGATGAGTCAAAATGACTGCGCCAGCGACGATTTCATACTGGGCTACGGCCTACGTGATTACAGCTGTACAGCAGGCTTATTGACAGGTGGACAACTGCAAATCAACAGGTTTGAGAATATAAGATTCTCAAACCTCAT
>NZ_JBIUYA010000083.1:0-1300 GCF_044744285.1 Pseudomonas sp. NPDC087336
GGATTCAGACGCTTTCGGGGGCTCGGGTCGGCGCGTCCGTTCAACGGCAAGATTCTTCGGCGGCGGCGCATCACTTCCACTGCAGAAAGAGGTGCGCAATTATGCAGATTGCGAAAAATAATTCAACCTGCTTTTATGATTGTTTTGCTCAGGGGAGCACCCGATGGACTATCGCCAGCTAGGCCGAACCAACCTGAACGTGAGTGCAATCGGCCTCGGAACCATGACCTGGGGCGAGCAAAACAGCGAGGCAGACGCCTTCGCCCAGATCGAGCGCGCCAAGGCCGCCGGGATCAACTTCATCGATACCGCTGAAATGTACCCGGTGCCGCCCAAGGCCGAAACCTATGCCACCACCGAACGCTACATCGGCAATTACTTCAAGAGCCGCGGCGATCGCAGCGACTGGATCCTCGCCAGCAAGATCGCCGGTCCCGGCAACACCATCGAACACATCCGCGACAAGAACCTGCGGCACAATCGCCAGCACATCACCGAGGCCGTGGACGCCAGCCTCCAGCGCCTGCAGACCGACTACATCGACCTGTACCAGTTGCACTGGCCGGAGCGCAGCACCAATTTCTTCGGGCAACTGGGCTACAAGCACCAGACCGAAGCCAACCTGACGCCCCTGGAAGACACCCTCGAAGCGCTGGACGAACAGGTCAGGGCCGGCAAGATCCGCCACATTGGCCTGTCCAACGAAACGCCGTGGGGTACCATGCGCTTCCTGGCCCTGGCCGAGGCCCGAGGCTGGCCGCGGGCGGTGTCGATCCAGAACCCTTACAACCTGCTCAACCGCAGCTTCGAGGTCGGCCTGGCGGAGATCGCCATTCGCGAACAGTGCGGCCTGCTCGCCTATTCGCCGCTGGCGTTCGGTTTCCTGTCAGGCAAGTACGAAGGTGGGGCGCGCCCGCCAAAAGGTCGCCTGAGCCTCTACAGCCGCTTCAGCCGCTATTCCAACCCGCAGTCGGAAGCGGCCTGCAGCCGTTACGTCGCACTGGCTCGTGAGAACGGCCTGGACCCGGCGCAAATGGCCCTGGCCTTCGTCACGCAACAACCGTTCGTGACCAGCAACATCATCGGCGCCACGACACTGGAGCAACTGGACAGCAACATTGCCAGTTTTGACTTGAAGCTGTCGGAGGAAGTGCTGGAAGGGATCGAGGCGATCCACAAGGATCACCCGAACCCAGCCCCGTAGTTGATCGTTCCCACGCTCTGCGTCACTAGTGTCCGGTAAACATGTTTCATAGCTGAAGGCTGCCTTGGGCAGCCTTCAGCTTTTCTCGCTCCTGCC
>NZ_JBIUYA010000084.1:0-1294 GCF_044744285.1 Pseudomonas sp. NPDC087336
TCACTAGTGTCCGGTAAAAACCGAAGGGGGAGCTTGCTCCCCCTTGCTGTTGGCGGCCGTCAGTCATAATCGGATTTTTCAGACTCGATTTTGGCTCATGTTTACCAGCACCCGTTTAGCCCACCTGCTCAGTGCGATCCCGCGCCAGTTCTTTCGGCAATCCACCGAAAGGCACCAGGCTGATCGCTACGTCAAACGCTGCACGTCCTGGCAATTGCTGGTGACACTGGTCAGCGGTCATGTAACCCAAGCCTTAAGCCTGCGGTCCTTGGCGACTTTCTCCGAAACTCTAAGCCCGCATAGCTACCATCTTAAAGCGGGTCCCGTCGCCCGCTCGACCCTGTCGGATGCCTTGAACAAGCGTGACTACCGGCCATTCCAGGACCTTTGCGAGTTGCTGTTGCGCGGCATCAGCCGCCAGCAGCGCAAAGAAGTCGGTGCCATGGTTAGCCTGCTTGATTCCACGTCGATCACTTTGCGCGGACCTCACTTCGATGGCTGGACAGCCGCCACGAAAACCCGCATTACGCAGGGCTTGAAAGTACATGTCGGGCTAGATTTGGCACAGTTGGCCCCGGTGTACGTCAACATCACTCCTGCCAACGTCAACGACCTGAGCGATGCACTGGAAATGCCGATTCAGGCCGGCATGACGTATGTCTTTGACAAGGGCTATTGCGATTACAACTGGTGGCACCAGTTGCAGACCAAAGGCGCTTTTTTCGTCACCCGCCTGAAGAAAAACGCCAATATCAAAGTGCTGCACAAGCACTCGACCGTAGCCGAGCAAAGCCCGGTCATGACCGATGAAGTCATTCTGTTCGGCAAAAAGCATCTGGGCGGTAAGCGTCTGAATGACTACCGAGAAACGCCGGTAAGACGCGTGGTGGTTGAGCGCGAGGGACATGCCACGCCGTTAATCCTAGTGACCAACGACTTCGCAAGAACAGCTGAAGAAATCGCGGGCTTGTACAAAGATCGCTGGAAGATCGAGCTGTTTTTCAAGTGGATCAAGCAACATCTGAAACTCAAACGCTTCTATGCCTTCTCTGAAAACGCCGTGCGCCTGCAGATTTACAGTGCCTTGATCAGCTACTTGTTACTGCACCTTTTCCATCGTCGTTCAGGATTTACCGGTTCGTTGTTCGAGCTGACGGTTCGCATATCTCACGTCCTGCACGAACGGCCCGCTACTCCAGAACTGAGGGATCGACGAAGGCAGGAGCGAGAAAAGCTGAAGGCTGCCCAAGGCAGCCTTCAGCTATGAAACATGTTTACCGGACACTAGTGACGC
>NZ_JBIUYA010000085.1:0-1227 GCF_044744285.1 Pseudomonas sp. NPDC087336
CGCTTGAAGCGATCAACGCCAAGGGCGAAGGTCGTGTGTTCGCGGATCTGCAGGAAGTTGACCGTGTGTTCCGTGCTGGCGAAGCCGCACTGCACGCCAAGGTCAAAGTGCGGATCAACGAAACCGTCAACGACCGTGATGGCGGCAGCGTGACCAACACCCGTATCGTCGACACCACTGTCGGCCGTGCGCTGTTGTTCCAGGTTGTGCCAAAAGGCCTGTCGTACGACGTCGTCAACCTGCCGATGAAGAAAAAGGCGATCTCCAAGCTGATCAACCAGTGCTACCGCGTGGTTGGTCTGAAAGAGACCGTGATCTTCGCTGACCAGTTGATGTACACCGGTTTTGCCTATTCGACCATTTCCGGCGTTTCCATCGGTGTTAACGACTTCGTTATCCCGGATGAAAAAGCCCGCATCATCGGTGCTGCCACCGACGAAGTGAAAGAGATCGAAAGTCAGTACGCCTCCGGCCTGGTAACCCAGGGTGAGAAGTACAACAAAGTGATCGACCTTTGGTCCAAGGCGAACGACGAAGTTTCCAAGGCGATGATGGCCAACCTCTCGAAAGAGAAAGTCATCGACCGTCATGGCGTCGAAGTCGACCAAGAGTCCTTCAACTCGATGTACATGATGGCTGACTCGGGTGCGCGGGGTTCCGCAGCACAGATTCGTCAGCTGGCCGGTATGCGTGGCCTGATGGCCAAGCCGGACGGCTCCATCATCGAAACGCCGATTACTGCGAACTTCCGTGAAGGTTTGAGCGTACTCCAGTACTTCATCTCCACTCACGGTGCTCGTAAAGGTCTGGCGGATACCGCGTTGAAAACGGCGAACTCGGGTTACCTGACCCGTCGTCTGGTAGACGTGGCGCAAGACCTGGTTGTAACCGAGATCGATTGCGGCACCGAACACGGTCTGCTGATGACTCCGCACATTGAAGGCGGTGACGTTGTAGAGCCGTTGGGTGAGCGCGTATTGGGTCGTGTTATCGCCCGTGACGTATTCAAGCCAGGTACCGAGGACGTCATCGTTCCTGCCGGCACCCTGGTCGACGAGAAGTGGGTCGAGTTCATCGAACTCAACAGCATCGACGAAGTGATCGTACGTTCGCCGATCAGCTGCGAAACCCGTTTCGGTATCTGCGCCAAGTGCTACGGTCGCGACCTGGCTCGTGGTCACCAGGTGAACATCGGTGAAGCGGTCGGCGTTATCGCTGCCCAGTCCA
>NZ_JBIUYA010000086.1:0-1119 GCF_044744285.1 Pseudomonas sp. NPDC087336
GACGAGGCGACCTACAAGGCCATGTACCAGCAGTCAGTCGTCAACCCGGACGGCTTCTGGCGCGAGCAAGCCAAGCGCCTCGACTGGATCAAGCCTTTCACCACGGTGAAGCAGACCTCCTTCGACGATCACCATGTCGACATCAAGTGGTTCGCCGATGGCACCCTGAACGTGTCCTACAACTGCCTGGACCGCCATCTGGCCGAGCGTGGCGATCAGGTCGCGATCATCTGGGAAGGCGACGACCCTGCCGAAAGCCGCAACATCACCTACCGCGAACTGCACGAACAAGTCTGCAAGTTCGCCAACGCCCTGCGTGGCCAGGACGTGCACCGCGGCGACGTGGTGACCATCTACATGCCGATGATCCCCGAAGCCGTGGTCGCCATGCTGGCCTGTACCCGCATCGGCGCGATTCACTCGGTGGTGTTCGGCGGTTTCTCGCCGGAGGCCCTGGCCGGTCGCATCATCGACTGCAAGTCGAAAGTGGTGATCACCGCTGACGAAGGTATTCGTGCCGGCAAGAAGATTCCGCTCAAGGCCAACGTCGACGACGCCCTGACCAACCCGGAAACCAGCAGCATCCAGAAAGTCATCGTGTGCCAGCGCACCGGTGGCGACATCAAGTGGAACCAGCACCGCGACATCTGGTACGAAGACCTGATGAAAGTGGCGGGCACCGTGTGCGCGCCGAAAGAGATGGGCGCCGAAGAAGCGCTGTTCATCCTCTACACCTCCGGCTCCACCGGCAAGCCCAAGGGCGTGCAGCACACCACCGGCGGTTATCTGTTGTACGCGGCCATGACCCACGAGCGCGTGTTCGACTACCGCCCGGGCGAAATCTACTGGTGCACCGCCGATGTCGGATGGGTCACCGGCCACACCTATATCGTCTACGGCCCGCTGGCCAACGGCGCGACCACGCTGCTGTTCGAAGGCGTACCGAACTATCCGGACATCACCCGGGTGGCGAAGATCGTCGACAAGCACAAGGTCAATATCCTCTACACCGCCCCGACCGCCATTCGCGCCATGATGGCCGCGGGTACGGCCGCCGTTGAAGGCGCCGATGGCAGCAGCCTGCGCCTGTTGGGTTCGGTGGGTGAGCCGATCAACCCG